>DATLSD010000052.1:0-5090 GCA_035534315.1 Elusimicrobiota bacterium | reverse complement strand
TGAATTTATCTTTCGCTTCAACCGCCGCAAGTCTGCGACCCGAGGGCAGCTTTTTTACCGATTGGTCCAACAATGCGTTGGAAATCCTCCGAGTCCGTACCGAGGCATGATTAGAGCATGACTGCGCTCAATAGGATATCCATTAGTTTGACATAGATTTGAAATTAGGCCAAGATTTTAAAAATAGAGACGAAAGAGGCCCAGGGGACTTTGGTATCATAAAATCGGCATTCAATGCTGAAACGAAATAATCATCGACCCAGAATTCTCCTCGTGGCGCCGTTTTTTCGGCTTTTGCCGGGCGCCGGCCGAAGGGGAGGACGGGCGCGCCTATTTTTTGAAGCGTTGAACTCTTTAAGCGAAATGCGCCTCATTTCCTCCGGGCTCTCTCCGGAGGACATGCGGCGCATTTCACGAGGGCTCAAGCGCGGGCACACGGCCCTGGTTCCCGATGACGCGGCCGCGCTCTGCGACCGTGTCACCGCCGCGATCGCCGAGCTTTCTTGCGATGCCGTGATCTTCATGGACGGCGGAGCTTCTCGAGCGGCTCTGGACATCGTGAGGTCGCGCACCCGCCTTCCCGCCGCTTTGGCCATTTTCCCCGACGATTATCCCGCGGCGTGGCCGCGGCCCTCCTGCTCGCCGGACCATTTGTGGTGCTTTTCCGATGAGACGCCCGTTCTTGGGACCGACGGCTTGCTGCCCCGCCGATTTCATTGGAGCCCGCGTCCCGAAAATGGCTGGATGCGCCGCCGGCTCAACGAGCTTCTTTCCCGCCGCTCGGCGGCGGAGCCGGTCGAGCAGGCGAATCATAAAACGGAGCTTGCCAGCCTCATCATTCCCTGCTGGAACGCCTTGCCCTATCTCAAGGAATGCCTCAAAAGCGTCGAAAAATGGACGCGGGAGCCCTACGAAATTATTTTTGTCGATAATGGATCGAAAGCCCCCACGCGTCGGTTCTTGGAGAAGTGGCGCCGCCGCCGTTCCGGCAAGGTCCGCCTCATCCGCAATGCCGTCAATCTCGGCTTCGCCAAGGCCGTCAACCAGGGGATGAAAGCCGCCAATGGCCGCTATCTGATCTGGCTTAATACTGACGTGGTGGTGATGCCGCATTGGTTGGACCGCATCGTCGACTGCGCCCACCGGGCGCCTTGGATAGGAGCGGTGGGACCCATGTCGAACGAGTGGCCCCGTTGGAGTTCCGGGTCCGCCGCTTTTTCTCTGGAACGGGCGACGCGCCTGGCCGGAGCTCTCGGGCTTCAAAACGCCGGGCGCGCTTTCGCGGCCAATCTGCTCCAGGGATTTTGCCTCCTATTAAAAAGGGAAGCCTTCGAACGGGTCGGTTTTTTGGATGAGCGCTTTGGGCAGGCTTATTATGAAGATTACGATTACTGCCTCCGCCTGCGCCAAGCCGGATACGAATTAGCCGTCGCAGAGGATGCCTTCGTCCAGCACCATTATCACAAGTCTTTCGAGGACGCGTCCAAGCGCGGGCGACAGTCCCAGATTAACAGGCAGGTATGGATTGAAAAGTGGTGCCGCCGCTCGCTCTCGTTCCTGGATATGCTCAACGAGCAGGACGTTGATTCGAAGCCCGCGGAATTTCTCCGCCGGACGTCAAATCAATGCATTCAGGAAATCGACGGCGGTGTTTTGCGCGGGAAGCGGCCATGACGGATACGCGCTAGGCCTGCCCGGCCTTTAATCCGGGAAGAATCCACAGGCCGAATCCCCAGACCGCCATGGAATAGGCCAAGCCGGGGAACATGGGGTTCAATCCCAGCAAGGGGTGGTGGAAGATGTGCCCGGCGCCCACCCAGGTAAATGAGATCGCGCAGGCGCCCAGCGAGGCGGCGAAGGCGATTTTGACGTCCGGCCGCAGGCGCGGGTAATAGGCGCTCAAGAGCGGCCACAAAAGCGCGGGAATGACGGCCGAGCCCAGCGCGTACCACAATCCCACCACCGAGGGAATCCACACCGCCAAAAAGTAGCCCAGCACGGCGCTGGCGATCATGGCGATCATGGTCAACTTCTCCTCGGCCGCGTCCCCCGCCTTGACGACGCGCCCCAGGGCGTCCTTGCCGAGGCTGATGGCGGACTGCAGGATGCGCCCTTGCAGTCCCGCCAGCACGGAGGAGGCCACGCCGCAGAAAAAGAGCGCGCGAAAGCCCGGCGGCAAAACGCGATCAGCCAATTTGGGGTAGGCCATCAGCGGATGGTTCAAGTGCGGCAGGGCCGCGCGCGCGTAGAGCCCGGCCAAGGTGGTCATGGCGTCGATGGCCATCCAGAAAGGAATGCAGAGCAGGATGCCGCGCCGGGCGACGGCGGGGCTTCCGGCCGCGGCCGCGCGCTGGTGGAATATCGGATCGACGATGGTCCACGCCGCGATGAGCCACCAACCCAGGATCTGCCAGAGGGAAAGCCCGCCGGTCAGGCTCAAGTGGCCGGGCGGCAAAAGCGCGGCTAGATGCCCGGGGCCGCCTACGTGCCTGGCCGCGAAGGGAAAAATCGCCGCGAAGCCCAACAGCACCAACAGGAATTGCAGCGCGTTGGCCCAGACGTCCGAGCGCAATCCCCCTTTGAGCATGAAAAAGAGCGAGACCGCCGCGCCCAGGGCCATGGCCGGCTTCAAGGGCAGGCCGAAAAAATAGGACAGCAACGTGCCGATCATCACGAACTCGTCGGCCGGAGAGGACAGGATGAAAACCAGAAGCGCCGCGAAAATCGCGAACTTGACGCCGTAGGCGCTTTCAATATGATCCGCGATGGTCAAGCCCGGCTTGGCGCGGATGCGTCCGGCCAGGAACAGGGCGTAGAACGCGGCGAAGACGTAGTAGGGCAGCGCCATCACCAGCCAGTTGGACAGGCCGTGGGTCCAGGTGAATTCGCCGATGCCCAGCACCCCGCCGTAAAAGGAGGGCACCAGCGTGGCCACGAAGAACGGCAGCGTCAGCGTGCGCCCGGCCAGCACGTAATCGCCCACGCCGCTGCGCCGCCGCCGCGCGCCGGCCCATTCCAGGCCGGCCACGAGGGCCAGATAAAAGGCGAAGATGGCGATGTCTAACAAGGCGGTTATTGTAGCAATCGAAAAGCCTGCGGCCTACCCGGGCCCGGAGGCGCGCCCGATATTTTTTAGTTAGGATATCCGGATGAAGGTGCTCATCTCCGGCGCCGGCATTGCCGGGCCGACGCTGGCCTACTGGCTCCTGCGCTACGGCTTCGATCCGACGCTCCTCGAGCGCGCCCCGGCGCTGCGCACGGGCGGCTACGTCATCGATTTTTGGGGCGCGGGCTTCGACGTCGCGGAGCGCATGGGGCTTGTGCCCGATCTGCGGCGTCTGGGCTACGCCGTAGATGAGGTGCGCATCGTAGGGCGGGACGGCCGGAAAATCAGCGGGTTTCCCGTTTCTCCGTTGGATCGGCTGACCCACCACCGCTACGTGAGCCTTCCGCGCGGCGATTTGGCGGCGGCGATATACGGGAAGATTGAGGGCCGGGTCGAGACCGTCTTCGGAAACGGCGTCAGCGCCATCGAGGAACATGACGGCGGCGTTCGCGTCTCTTTCGAGCGCGGCGAATCCCGCGACTTCGACTTGGTGATAGGAGCCGATGGCCTCCACTCCGGCGTGCGCGGGCTGGTTTTTGGGCCGCAGGAGCGATTCGAGAAATACCTGGGCTACAAGGCCGCCGCTTTCGAGACCTCCGGCTACCGTCCGCGGGACGAGAACGCCTACGTGACCTACACTCGGGTGGGCCGGCAAATCGCGCGCTTTTCCCTGCGCGGAGATCGTACGATGTTTCTCTTTATTTTCACCGACGCCGACGCGGATATCGCCGGCGCGGGCATTCAAGCGCAGAAGGCGGTCCTGCGCGCGCGCTTTGAAAACGACGGCTGGGAATGCCGGGAGATTCTCGCGTTTCTGGACAAAAGCCCGGAGATCTATTTCGATCGGGTCAGCCAGATTCGAATGACGGAGTGGTCCCGCGGGCGCGCGGCCCTGGTTGGCGACGCCGCTTTTTGCCCGTCGTTCTTGGCCGGACAAGGCTCGGCCTTAGCGATGATCGCCGCCTACGTCCTCGCGGGCGAGCTTGCGCGCGCCGAGGGCGATTACCAACAGGCTTTTTCGCGCTATCACGATCTGCTCTCGTCGTTCATGGCGGGCAAGCAGGAAGCAGCGATAGGATTCGCGGGAGCCTTCGCGCCTAAATCAGCCTTCCGCTTGTTCTTGCGCGACCAGATCGCCAAGGTCCTTTCGCTTCCGTTCGCCGCCCGCCTGGTTTTCTGGCGCGGGCTTTTAGACGCCATCTCGTTGCCGGAGTACCCGGAGTCCTGATGCCCGCCGAGCGGCGCAGGCAGGTCCTTGTTTCGCTCGGCCTGGTCGCCGCGACGTTCGCGGCCTTCGGCCCCGTCCTGCGCGCGGGCTTCGTCAATTGGGACGACGCCGCGAACCTGCTGGCCAACTGGCATTACCGCGGCTTGGGCTTGGCCCAGTTCAAATGGATGGCGACCACGTCCTTCGGCGGCTGCTACCAGCCGCTTTCCTGGCTGAGCTACGATTTGAATTATTTGTTCTGGGGGTTGAATCCTCTCGCCTATCATCTGACCAACCTCGTTCTGCACGCGGCCAACGCCGTGCTGTTTTACTTGGTGGCCCGCGCACTCTTTCGCTTGGGCGCCGGCGAAGCGGACGAGACCCGCGTCTCCATTGCCGCGGCGTTCGCAGCGCTTTTCTTCGCGATTCACCCCTTGCGCGTGGAATCGGTGGCGTGGGTGACCGAGCGGCGCGACGTCCTCTCGGGCGCGTTTTATCTGGGCGCGCTGCTCTTTTACCTGCGGCGCGAGATAAAGGCGTCGCTGGCCTGCTTTTTCCTGGCGCTTTTGGCCAAAGCCAGCGGCCTCATGCTGCCCGCCGTTTTTTTGATCCTGGACGTCTATCCGCTGCGCCGGCTTTCCATAAATATCCGCGAGTGGCTCTCTCAAAGATGCCGGCCGGTCTTGTTGGAAAAAATTCCTTTCTTCATCCTCTCCGCGGTTTTCGGCGTCGTTGCGCTGGCCGGGCAGCGCGGCGCCGGAGCGCTCGTGCCTTTAG
>DATLSD010000051.1:0-33792 GCA_035534315.1 Elusimicrobiota bacterium | reverse complement strand
TCCCATCATGTCCGATGTGATCAACGACCTAATCCTGGATCTCCAGAAACAGCTTAAGGTGACATCCATCGTGGTGACCCATGACATGAAGTCGGCCTACAAGATCGCCAGCCGCATCGCCATGCTCCACGAGGGCCGCGTTCTGAGCCAGGGCTCGCCCGACGATTTTCGCACGAGCAGCGACGAGCGCATCCACCAGTTCGTCAACGGACTTTCGCAGGGCCCCATCAAGATGAAGCTCAAGGACTATGAGCCGGACGCCGCGGGGGGAGCCTAAAGGGTGCTCTCCACCGAAGCCAAGGTCGGCGCTTTCCTGCTCGTCGGCCTCGCGTTCTTCGCCACGGCCATCTTTCTTTTGGGCGACTACACGTTCCAGCGGCGCTACCCCATCTACGTCGATTTCCAGGATGTCTCGGACCTGAGCAAAAACTCGCCGGTCAAGCTCGCCGGCGTCGAGGTGGGCCAGGTCTCGGACATCGAGCTCGAAGGCGGCGTGGCCCGGGTCACGGCCTCCATCCGCGACGGGATACCGGTCTACAAGGACGCGCAGTTCGAGGTGGGCTCGACCGGAGTCATCGGCTCCAAGTATCTGCAAATCGACCAGGGCCACCCGGACGCGGGCATTTTGCCCTCCGGATCCGAGGTCAAGGGCCTAAGCCCGCTCTCCATCGAGAAGCAGCTGACCGACGCGCTTTCCGGCGTCAAATCCCTCATCACGGAGTTGGACGCCAAGGGGCCCGACGGCCGCACCTTGATCGGCAACCTGCGGGACACCGTGGCCAACGTGCGGGATCTGACCGCGAACTTGGACGATTTGATCGCGACCGACAAGCCTCATCTGGACAAGGCCATGGCGCGCGCCGACGACATCACCGCCAAGATGGACAAGCTGCTGGCCCAGACCAACGAGGTCATGGCCAGCCTCAACTCCAACAAGGGCGCCGTGGGCGCGCTCCTGCACGATCCCAAGGTCAAGCAGGACGTCACCAAAACCTTGGAGTCCGTGCAGAAGGCCGCGGCGAACGTCAACGACATCATCAGCCGCGTCAACCAATTCCGGGTGTACTGGAACTACGACTGGCGCTACGCCTCGGCCGTGGGCTCCTCTCATTCCGATTTAGGGCTAAAAATCGTGCCCCGCGACCACCGCTACTACTACATCGGCGCGGAGAACATCGGCAGTCCGTCCAACAAGCCCATCAGCGGCGACTACGAGAAGTTGAACACCGTCGACGGGCTGCTGGGATTTACCAAGGGGCCCTTCGACGTGGCCTTCGGCTCCATCCGCTCGGCGGGGGGCGCGCGCCTTTTGGTGACGCCCTTCTACAAGGATCCGGTGGGCAAGCGCTTTACGCTGATGGCGCAGGGATATAATTTCGGCCGGGACATCATCATCGACGGACGCCATTTCAACCGCCCGGAGTACGACGTGGGCCTGCTGGCCAGGATAGACAAATATTTCTTCGTGGGCGCGCGCGTGGACGATTTGGCGACCGTAAAGACCTTCGAGACCTGGCTGCACGTCAGCTTCGAGGACAAGGACATCGCGTCCCTCTTCGGTCTTGCCGTCACCGGCGCTTCCGGCCTGAAGGGCCGCAGCAAGTCGGGCGAAGCGAGCGGCACGCCGTAAAGGGCGCAAGGCTATGGGCAGGCTCAAATCTGTTTACCGCTGCCAAGAATGCGGATACTCGGATCCCAAGGGCATGGGCCAATGCCCGTCCTGCTCGGCCTGGAACACCATGGTCGAAGAGGTCGTAGAATCCTCTCCGGCAAAAACCGAGCGGCGCCGGCTCGCCGAGGGCGCGGCCTCTTCGGTCCTGACGCTTTCCGAGGTCCGCGCCGAGACCGAGATCCGCACGCCCACCGGCATCGCGGAGCTTGACCGGCTCTTCGGCGGCGGCGTCGTCCAGGGGCAAGTCAGCCTTTTAGCCGGCCCGCCGGGCATCGGCAAGTCGACCTTGATGCTCCAGGCCGCCGCCTCATTGGCCGCGCCGGGCCGCAAGATTCTCTACGTCTCCGGCGAGGAGTCGCCGCTGCAGGTTTCCTCTCGCGCCAAGCGCGTCGCGGCCGCCGCGGACTCCCTTTATCTTCTGGCCGAGACGGACCTGGCCAAAATTCTGCGCGCGATGGAGGACTTGAAGCCCTGGGGAGTGGTCTTGGATTCCATCCAGACTCTCTCCCACCCGGATTTGGCCTCCGCGCCCGGCTCCGTGGGCCAGGTGCGCGAGTGCGCCATGGAAATCGTGCGCGCGGCCAAGGCTTCCGGCGCCGCGGCCTTCGTGCTCGGGCACGTGACCAAGGACGGGGCCCTGGCCGGCCCCAAGGTCCTGGAGCACCTGGTCGATTCGGTGTTTTACTTCGACGCGGAACGCCACGAGCTTTTGCGCGTGCTGCGCGCGGTCAAGAACCGCTTCGGCCCCACCGACGAGACGGGGATCTTCGAGATGACCGAACGCGGCCTGCGCGGCGTGCCCAACCCCTCGGCTTTTTTCATGGCCGAATCCAAAGACGCGGGCCCGAGGCCGGGGCGCGCGGTCTCCGTGACCATGGAGGGATCGCGGCCCGTCCTGGTCGAGGTCCAGGCTCTGGCGGTGCCCACGCGCTATCCGTTGCCCCGGCGCACGGCGACGGGCGTCGACTTAAACCGCGTGCTGGTTCTTCTGGCGGCCTTGGAGAAGCACCTTAAGCTGCGGCTCGACTCCCGCGACGTCTACGTGAGCCTGGCCGGCGGCCTGCGGGTCAAGGACCCGGCGCTTGATTTAGCCGTCTGCCTCGCGGTGGCGAGCTCCCTGCGCGAGGCGCCTCTGCCCGAGGACGCGGTGTTTTTGGGCGAAGTCAGCCTCTTGGGCGGCGTGGGGCGAGTGCCGCGCACCGAAAATCGCTTGCGCGAGGCGGCCAAGGCGGGATTTTCCCGTGCCCTCGTGGGCGCCCGCGCGGCCAAGGATATCTCCCGCATCCCCGGCCTCGAGATTTCAGGCGCCGCAGGCCTGGCCGAGGCGGCCGGTCTATTTTTATCAAACGCAAAGGAGTCCCTGTTATGATGCTTTGGCTTTTTCGGATTTTCGTCATTGCCGCCTCGCCCGCCATCGTGTACTTTCAGATTTCCCGCACGCCCATGGGAGCCGCCGTCGGCTTGGCCGTGGGCCTAGTCATCGTGGGCGCGGAAATTCTGGTCGAGGACTTGAATCTCCTGACCATGATTTCCGCCATGCTGGGAGGGGCCTTGGGCATCATCATCGCCAAGCTCCTCGACTACATCGTTTTTCAAATCGGCAACGACGCGCTTTACGCCGCCTGGGACAAATACTCGCTGCTGCGTTACTTCGCCTTGGGGGCGCTGGGCGCGGTCGTCGCGGTCAAGAAGTTCCCCGAGTTCGATCAGCTCGACAAGGACCTGGCGAAAATGGGCCGCCGCCGCGGCGCGGACATGAAGATTTTGGACTCGGGCTCCATCATCGACGGCCGCATCGTGGACGTCTGCGACACGCACTTTCTCTCCGGCTCGCTTATCGTGCCCCGCTTCGTGCTCCACGAGCTGCAGGTGCTGGCCGATTCGGAGGACGCCTTCAAGCGCGCGCGCGGCCGCCGGGGCCTCGACATCCTGGCCCGGCTTCAGGAAAACGGCGAGATTCCGGTCAAGATCATGGACCGCGACGCGGACGCTCCCGATATGGACGCCAAGCTGGTCAAGCTGGCCCGGGACTTGGGCGCCAAGCTCGTGACCACGGATTTCAACCTCAACAAGGCCGCGATGCTCGAAGGCGTCGTCTGTCTCAACGTCAACGACCTGAGCACCGCGCTCAAGCCCGTGGTGCTGCCCGGCGAGGCCATGCCTATTTTCGTCATGAAGGACGGCAAGGAGAAAGATCAGGGCGTAGGCTACCTGGACGACGGGACCATGGTCGTCATCGAGGACGGGCGCCGCTGGATCGGCAAGCGCATCGACATCTCGGTGACCTCCATTTTGCAGACCTCCGCCGGGCGCATGGTTTTCGGCAAATCCCGAGGAGAAAGGGCGTGAGTTCGGAAGCGGCGGGGGACAAGCCGCAGATTAGGGCCACGGCCGTCCTGGTCGCGGCGGGCTCGGGCACGCGCATGGGCCGGCCCAAGCAGTTCCTGCCCCTGCGCGGCAAGACCGTGGTGGAGTGGTCCCTGGCGCCGTTTCTGGCCATGGAGGAGTTCGAGAAGATCGTCCTTGTCCTGAGCGCGGAACACGTCAAGGAGCATGGCGCCAGGCTTTCCTCGCCGCGCGTGCAGATCGTGGAGGGCGGGAAAACCCGGCTTGATTCCGTGCGCCGCGGGTTTGCCTGCGTGGGCGAGGACAGCGACGTGGTCGCGGTGCACGACGGGGCCAGGCCGCTGGTGAGCCAGGACGTCGTGCGCGCCGTGCTGCAGGAGGCCTACGAGTCCGGCGCCGCAGTCGCGGCCGTGCCGGTCAAGGACACGCTTAAGAAGGTGACCAATAAGCAGCTTTGGGTCTCGCAGACGCCGGTGCGCTCGAGCTATTGGGCCGCGCAGACGCCGCAGGGCTACCGGCGGGAAATTTTGGAGGAGGCGCTGGCCAAGTTCCCGGCGGTCAAGGACGCCACGGACGAGAGCCAGATCGTCGAGAAGGCCGGAAAGAAGGTTAAAATCGTGCCGTCGAGCTACGAGAATTTCAAGATCACCACGCCGGAGGATTTGGTCATGGCCGAAGCGCTTTTGGAGGAAAGGCAAGGCGGGCGCCGCCGCACCGCGGTGGGCTTCGGCTTCGACATCCACCGCCTCGCGACGGGCCGGGATTTGTGGCTGGCCGGCGTCAAGCTCGATTTCCCCAAGGGGCTTCTGGGCCACTCGGACGGCGACGCGGCCCTGCACGCCGCGGCTGACGCGGTCTTGGGCGCCCTGGGCTCGGGCGATATCGGGATCATGTTTCCCTCCGAGAATCCCAAAATCAAGAACATCCCCAGCAAGGACATCGTGGCCGCGGTCCTGGCCAAGCTCATCACCGCGGGCGGCGTCCTTGCCCACCTGGACGTGACCTTGGTCGCGCAGGAGCCCAAGCTCTCGCCTCACTACGAAGTTTTCCGCGAGTCCTTGTCCCGTATTTTCGGAGTGCCGCGCGAGCGCGTCAACGTGAAAGCCAAGAGCCACGAGGGCCTCGAATCCGTGGGGCGCGGCGAGGCCCTGGCCTGCTACGCCGTGGCCACTTTGCTTTTGCCGGAAACTTCCGTCGCGCTTAAAGCCTAGCGCCGTCCGATCGGCACGTAGACGTTGACTCTGCCCGATGGGGCGTTGGCGGCGATGCAGGCGAGGCTCCCCGCGCCGGTCTCCGGGATGGTCCGGCAGCCGTCGCTGCAGGCTTGGATGCGATCCCGCGCGTAACTTCCCCGGGCGCGGCCGCGCGTGACGATTTCGATGTGGCCGCAGTCATAGCTGAACCCGCAGACGCCGCCCTCGGGTCCTCCGCGGCGGCACAGGGCATCCCCGGCCCGGCCGTAGACCACGATGGCCCCGACCGGGAGGTTGCCGTTCTCGGCGGCTTGTCGGACCTCCGGCCCGGGCATACGGCGCAGCCGGCTCTTGAAAAGATCCGGATTCGCGTTGATTGAATTGGCGAACTCGTAGGCGAAGCGCCACCGGATGCTTTTGATTTGCTCCGCGGTCAGAAGATAAGCCTTGGCGATGGCCTCGTAGACGCCCCGATAGCAGCGGCCCGCGAAGCCGGTCGCATCCGCGGCGGCGTCGCGGGCCAAGCGATGGGCCTCGGCCATGTCGACGTGAAGAGAGGAGAGCGGCGCGAGGGTTCGCGCCGCGGGCTCTGGGGGCGCGGGGAGCGGCGCGCTCAAGACGGGGGCCGGGGCAAATCCGCGGCGATCCGCGGCGGCTCCGGCCTCCGGAGGCGCCTCAACGGCGGGCGGCGGGTCCGCGTCCGCTCCGCCGCCGTCGTAGAACGCGCCTTCGCGCGCCGCGCGAGGAATCAGGCGGGATGCCTGGGCGCCGGAAAAATCGAAGAACACGGGGCTGTCGTCGGCGATGACGGAGGCCGCGCGTGCTCGGGAGCGGCGGCTCTCGAGATTTACCGGATAGCCGTCCACGACGACGCGGACCGAACGGCCCCAATCGGCGCGCAGCGTCGAGAAAAGGTTCTGCGCGGCGGGTTCGGCGAAGGCCGTCCACCGGTCGGGATGGATGGAAAAAAGAAAGAAGGAGGGGCCTCCGGCGCTCTTGGCGGTTTGCTCCTCGACGCGCTTTCCAAAGACGAACCGGATGCGTGCGCGAGTGCGGGACATCCGGTTTTCCCAAGCGGCGTCCGGCCGCGCGGGGCTTTGAATCCAGATGGAGAGGTGCGCGTGCGCAGGCATTTGGGACGTGCCGCCCGCGGCGCAAGCAAAGGCGAGGAAAAACGATAGCGCGAGAGGCCGCCGCATGCCTTAAGGATAGTCGGGATGGCCTGGAAGATCAAGGGGCCGTCGCCGCGCTGGGCGCGTTATCACGCCTAGCGCGAATATCATAAAATACCGGGCATGGACGTCATCCTCTTCAACACGCTGGGCCGCAAAAAAGAACCCCTGCGGCCGCTGACGCCGGGGTTGGTCCGCCTCTACACCTGCGGCCCCACGGTCTACAATTATCTTCACGTGGGCAATTACCGGACCTACGTGTTCGAGGACGTCTTGAAGCGCGCGCTTAAGTTCGCGGGCTTCTCGGTTCGCCACGCGATGAATATCACGGACGTCGGGCACCTGACCAGCCAGGCCGACGAGGGCGAGGACAAGATGGAGGTGGGCGCGGCGCGGGAAGGCAAGACCGCCTGGGAAATCGCCCGCTTCTACGAGCGCGCGTTTTTGGAGGACGCGGCGGCGCTGGATCTTGATTTTCACCCCGGCCCCGCGCCTGCGGCGCCGGACGCGGCGGGCGACGTCTTGTGCCGCGCGACCGACCACATCGCCGAGCAAATCGAGCTCGTGCGCCGCATCGAGGCCAAGGGCCTCGCCTACCGGACCTCGGACGGGATTTACTTCGACACCGCGAAGTTCCCGGGCTACGGCCGTCTGGCCGGTGAGTCCCACGTCGAGGGCCTCAAGGAGGGCGCCCGGGTCCAGGCTAATCCCGAGAAAAAAAACGCGACGGATTTCGCGCTTTGGAAGTTCTCTCCGGCGGGAGCGCGCCGCCAGATGGAATGGGACTCGCCCTGGGGAAAGGGATTTCCCGGCTGGCACATCGAGTGCTCGGCCATGGCCATGAAGTACTTGGGGGAATCCTTCGACATCCACTGCGGCGGCGTGGACCACATCCCCATCCACCACGCCAACGAAATCGCGCAGTCCGAATCGGCCACGGGCAAGCCCCTGGCCCGCTTCTGGATGCACGGGGAATTCCTGCTCATGAACAAGGCCAAGATGGCCAAGTCCGCGGGAGGATTTATCCGCCTGCAGGACTTGCGCGAGCAGGGCTACGACGCCCTTGATTTCCGCTATTTCTGCTACGGCGCCCACTACCGCCGGCAGCTGGATTTTTCCTGGGAGGCCCTGGACGCCGCGAAGACCTCCCGCCGCCGCCTGCGGGAGGCCGCGGCCGGGCTCAAGCTCAAGGCCGGTGCCGCCGTCGCGCCCCCGCCCGCCGAAGCCTTGACGGCGTTTCAATCGGCCCTTTCGGACGATTTGAACGTTCCCGAGGCGCTGGCCTCGGTATGGGAATCCTTGCGGCGCGAGCAGTGGACGCCGGCCGCCCGGCTGGCTCTTATTAAGGAAGCCGAGCGCGTCCTGGCTCTGGGACTTTTTAAGGAAGACGCGGCCAAAGCGCTGCCGCCCGAAGCCCAGGCCCTGTTCGAGCGATACAAGGCGGCGCGCGCCGGAAAAAACTACGTGGCCTCCGACGTCCTCCGGCGCGAACTCATGGACAGGCATAAGGTCCATGTTTTTGAGACTAAGGAAGGATCCCGCTGGGAGCCCGCGTGAACCGCGGCGGCGAGTGGATTTTCGGCGCGCACGCGGTCGAGGAAATTCTACGCGCCAGGCCCGAGACCGTCAAGGAGGTGCTCATCGAGCATGAGCGCCGCGACCCGGCGCTGGGAGACGCCGCCCGTCTGGCCAAGGCCGCGGGCGTGCGCGTGCGCTACGCCCCGCGCCGCGAGCTTGATCGACTCTCCGGGAGCCATGCGCACCAAGGCTTGGCCGCGCGGGCCGATTTGCGGGTCCGGCATGGGCTCGACGGTTTTTTAGCGGGCTTGGCGGGAAGAAAAGACGCCGTCTTGCTGGCTTTAGACGAAATCCAAGATCCGCACAATTTGGGCGCCATCGGCCGCTCGGCCCTGAACCTGGGCGCCGCGGGGCTCATCATTCCCGAGCGCCGCGCCTCTCCCGTGGGCGCGACGGCCATGCGCGCTTCCGCCGGCGCCTTGGGGAAAATCGAGCGCGTCGAGGTGATCAATTTGGGCCGGGCCTTGGAGGCCTGCCGCGAGAAGGGCTTTTGGATTTACGGCGCGGACATGGGCGGGCGGCCCTTGTGGGAGGCGCCGCTGAATCTTCCCTTGGTCCTGGTTTTGGGCTCGGAGGGCCGCGGGCTTCGCCCCGGCGTGCGCAGCCTCTGCGACGAGATCGTGAGCGTGCCTCAGGCCCCGGAAAGCGTGGAGAGCCTGAACGTCTCCTGCGCCGCCGCGGTGCTTCTCTATGAAATCCGTCGCCGCGGGCGGGCGGAGGGCGCCTGAACTGCCCGGAAGCCGAGCCGCGGCCGCGGAACTCGCCCAAGAGCCTTTTCGCCGCGCTGGCTTTAAACGGCCTTGTCTCGGCCGCGGAACTCGGCGGAGGCCTTTGGCTGGGCAGCCTGGCCTTGGTGGCGGACGCGGCACATAACGCGGTCGATTGCGCGGCCATCGGATTGGGGATTTTCGCCCATTTCCTGAGCTTGAAGCCGCCGGATTTAAAAAGAACCTTCGGCTACCGGCGCGCCGAGGTTCTGGCGGCCCTGGCCAACGGCCTGGGGCTTCTGGCGGTCGCGGGCGTCGTCCTGAGGGCGTCCTACTTCGGCTTTAAGGCGCCCCACCCCCGCCCGATTCTCCCGATGCCCATGCTGGCCTTCGCCTGCGTCGGGCTCTTTGCCAATGGCGCTTCCGGGCTCTACGTTTTCTGGTCCGGCCGCGCCAACATCAACACCCGCGCGATTTTTCTGCACCTCTTCGCGGACGCGCTGAGCTCCCTGGCGGCCATCGCGGCTGCTCTGATTATCTGGAGGACCGGCTGGCAAAAAGCCGACGCCGCGGCCTCCGCTGTGATCTGCGCGGTCATCGCGGCCTCTGCCCTGTCCATCATCGCCGACACCGTCCACATCTTGATGGAGGGAGCGCCGGCTCACCTGGACTTGGACGAGATCCGGCGGGAGCTTTCGTCCTTGTCCGGCGTGAGCGAGGTCCACGATCTCCATCTTTGGTCCCTAACCGAAGGCAGCGAGGCCTTGAGCGGGCACTTGGTGGTGGCGCCGGGCCGCGACGCGGAAGCCGTCCTGGACGCCGGCGAGGCGCTCTTGGCCGAGCGCTTCGGGATTTCCCACATCACTTTGCAGATAGAAAAAGAGAAGGCCCCTTGAAAAGCCAGGTCTCCCGCGGCTCATGCCTTATCATCCTGGGCGGGGAGATTCCCGAGCCCGCGCGCGTGCGCGCCGCGGCGGCGAGCTGCCGGGAGGTCATTTGCGCGGATGGGGCCGTGGGCCGGGCCGCCGAGCTGGGGCTCGTGCCGCATTTCGTGGTGGGGGACATGGACTCGCTGCCCGCGTCCATTCCCGTGCGCCGCGGCATGATTTTCTGGTGCGACTTCGACCCCAATCGCTCCGATTTTCAAAAGTGCCTTGATTTCGCCGCGGCGCGCGGCTACGCCCGCGCCTACGTCGCCGGGGCTTTGGGCGGCAGGCTCGATCACGCGGCCGTCAACTTGGCCCTGGCCGAAAAGGCCCCGCCGGCGCTGGACGTGGTCCTGCTCGACCGGGGCGCGGGCCGCGTCCTGGGGCCGGGTCGGCACCGCTTGAGCCTGCGCCCCGGCGCGACGTTTTCACTTTTGGCGCTCTCGGATGTCCGAGTGGATATTTCCGGCTGCGCCTATCCGCTGCGCGGCGCGCTCTTGAAGCGCGGCAGCCGGGGCTTAAGCAACAGGGCGCGCGGCAAGACGGTCGCGCTCAAGGTGCGCGGCGGACGGCTGTGGTTTTTTTCCGGGCTGCCGTGAGCCGGGAACTGCGCCGCTCGGATGAAAACGACTCCGAGCCCCGCGTCGTTGAGGGGGAAGTCGTGGGAGGCCCGCGGCCGGCAAATCCCGCGGGCGGCGGCACATGGCTTGGGCGATTGGCGGCGCGCGCGATTTTGGCCGCCGTGCTGGGGCTTATTGCCCTGGCGCTGCTGGCGGCGGGCGCGGTGCTGACCTTAACCGTGGTGGGAGCCGTCGTGGGCGTGCCGCTTTTATTGCTCGGCCTGGCCCTGGCCGCGGCGGCTTTGTGGATTTTTTTCGGCGGCGGGACGATGACGGTGTGGCATGCCGGGAACATGGCGGACGCAAAAGGAGAAAACGAGAATGAGAACGGGGACTAGGCGCGGATTTTTCGCCCGCGCGGCGGCGACGGCGGTTGTCCTGGCGCTGGCGGCGCGCGCGGGAATCTGCGCGGCGGCGGAGCAGAAGGCGCCGCAGCGCTTCAAGCACATGATGATCGTGATTTTTGAGAACACCGACTTCAAGACGGCCCTGGCCCAGCCGGCCTTCGCCGAGATGGCCCGCCGCGGCGCGCTCCTGACTAATTACTACGCCGTGACCCATCCTTCCCTGCCCAACTACGTCGCCCTCATCGCGGGCGGCACGCGCGGCGTTTTCTCGGACGCGGACGCCAGCGCCCCGGGCCGGAACCTCGGCGATCTGCTTGAAGCCGCGGGAAAAAGCTGGAAGGTCTACGCCGAGGGTTATCCCGGAGGCTGCGACTTGAAGTCACGGGCGGGGCCCTACGCGCGCAAGCACGTGCCGTTCTTAAATTTCGCGGACGTCCAGAAAAATCCGGCGGCCTGCGCCCGGGTTGTTCCCGCGTCCCAACTCGCGAAGGACATCCGCTTGGGACACCTGCCGGATTATTCCCTCTATATTCCCGACCTGAACGACGACGGCCACGACACGGACGCGGCCTACGCGGCCGGGTGGTTCGCCGGGCGCTTTAAGCCGCTGCTCAAAAACCCCAAGTTCATGAAGGGCACGCTGCTGGTCCTGACCTTTGACGAGGACTCGCAGGGCCGAGACGACGGCGGCAAGGGCCTCAACCACAACCGCGTCTACACCGTTTTGTACGGCGGCATGATTCGCCCCGGGGCGGTCTCGGCCGGGCATTACACCCACTACAGCCTGCTGCGCCTCGCTGAGGACGACTGGGGCTTGGCGCGCCTGGACTCCGGAGACGCTTCCGCTCTGCCCATTTCCGGCGTTTGGAGATAAGGCTCCGTCGATGTGCTATAATGAGGCCGCTTAAAAAGCCGTTTCGAGGGCTTGCCCCTCATTATCATCAAGGAGGAGTAAGGAACACGATGTCAAAGAAGATCATGCTCGTCGTCGTCGCCCTCGCCGGCCTGTCTTTGGCCGCCGCGGCGCAGGACAACACCGCCCCGGCCGCTCCGGCTCAGCAGACCGCGCAGCCCGCGGGCAAGATGGAGATGCATCATAAGAAAATGATGCACCACCGCGTGATGCACCATCGCGTGATGCACCATCACGTGATGCATCATAAGGTCGTGCGCCATCGCGTGATGCACCGCAAGGCCGCTCACCACAAGGCCATGCACCACAAGATGATGGAGAAAAAGGCGGACGCTCCCGCGACCGGAGCCGCCGCTCCCGCCGCGACCGGCGGAACCCAGCAGTAATCTGACCTGACCTAGCGAGGTCGAGGCAGGCCTTCCCTAAAACGGAGGGCCTGCCTTATTTTTTGGAGAGTTCCCGGCGCCAGAAGTCCTGTCCCTCGGGCGGCAGAACATAGACCGGGTCGTAATACTCGTAGCGGTGCTCGAGAGCCCGCGCGTCGCCGGCTTCGATGGAAGTGCGGTAGTTCTTGGTCCAGTAGGAAATGCCCTTGACCCTGTCGTAGTCGGCGATTTGGTGAACCCAGCGCTTGCCCACCATGGGCACGTCGCAGACCAGCCGCGGCGTGGCGAATCCCGGCAGATAGCCCATGATGTCGTGCTGAAGTTTCTGCGCCTCGCCCACGGAGACGCGCCAATGCTCGGAGTTGGGGATCATGTCGCACATGTAGAAGTAGTAGGGCATGATTTTCCCGTGGTCGAGCAGGGTGAAGCACAAATCCAAAAGGTCCTTGGCCGTGGCGTTGACGCCGCGCAGCAAAACGCCCTGGTTGCGCACGTCGCGAAAGCCCATCTCCAGCAACCTCTTTGTCGCCTTGGCGACCAGCGGGGTGACTTGGTTGGCGTGGTTGACGTGGGTGTGCAGGGCCAGGTCCACGCCGCGCTCCCAGGCTTTTTTAGCCAAGCGGTCCAAGCCCTTTAAAACGTCGTCTTGCAGAAAATGCTGGGGCAAGGCTTGGAAGCCCTTGGAGGCGAGGCGGATGTCGCGGATGTTGGGGATGTCCATCAGGGACGAAACGAAGGACTCCAAGTGTCCAATGGGCACGTTGGCGATGTCGCCGCCCGAGACCACGACATCCCGGACCGCGGGGGTCTTCCTTAAATAGTCCAGCATGGCCTTGTAGCGGTCCTGGGGCGAGAGCGCGAACTTGCGCTTCTGGACTTGCGGCACGGAGTTGCCGACCAAGTCCATACGCGTGCAATGCCCGCAGTACTGGGGGCAGGTAGAGATAAGTTCGGCCAGGACCTTGGTCGGGTAGCGGTGCGTCAAGCCCTCGACCGCCCACATTTCGCTCTCGTGCAGGCTGTCGCGGCTGGCGCGGGGGTGGTTGGGCCACTCGGGGTGCCGGTCGCTCGCGGCGGGAATCATGTATCTCCGCACCGGGTCGGCCCGGAGGCTCTTCTCGTCTATGGTGTTGAGCATCTGCGGCGGGATGAGCATGGACATCGTGGCCCACTGCTTCTGGTCGGCCAGGATATCCTGGGCCAGGTCATCCGTCAGAAAATCGCCTAGGGCGTCCTTTAGTTCCTTTAAATTCTTGATGGAGTGCTGGCGCTGCCACAGGGCGCTTTCCCATTCGGCCGCGGAAACTCCGCGGTAGCCGGGCAGCCGGCGCCAATCGGGCTCGGCGAAGTCCCGCCGCAGGGGGTAAACGAAAGGCTGCGCAGTCGGCGCGGCGGCGGTTTGTGGCGGCATAAAACTATTGTAGCGCGTTGGCGGCGGGCGCACAAGCTTAAGCGGCGGGCGCCTCGGCCGTCCGGGCGCGGTTGGCCCCTGCGCGCGAAAATTATTTTTTATAATATCCGCGGAGGCTTCATGATGAATCCGACAGCCGGAAAGAAAGCGATTTTTAGCGCAGCGGCCGTGATCGGCGCTTTGGCGTTATCGGGAGCGGCTTGGGCGCAGCAGGCTGCGGGGCCGGCGGCCGGAGAATTCGGCATCGGCATCGAGGCCGGGCAGCCCAGCGGCGCCACGGCGAAGTACTGGATCGACGGCGATTCGGCCATCGACGCCGGCTTGGGAGAATCCAACGGCAATGCCGCCTTGCACGCGGATCTGGTCTGGCACGCCTGGAACGCCGTGCCCCAGCCCCAACAGGGAAAGCTGGGGATTTATTTCGGCGCGGGGCCCAGGCTTGAGTTTGCGACGGAGACTGAATTCGCGGTGCGCACTTTCGTCGGAGTGTCCTATTGGCTCTCGGGCCATCCGGTCGAGCTTTTCGCCGAGGTGGGGCCGGTGTTCCAGATGACCCAGGGCGGCGACGTTTACCCGGACGGCGCCGCGGGCGCGCGCTTTTATTTCAACTGGCGCGGGCCGGGGAGCTGACAATAATGGATATTAAGCGCGCGGCGGTTATCGGCGGCGGAACCATGGGCTCGGGCATCGCGCACGTCCTGGCCTTGGGCGGGATTCCGGTGACGCTGGTCGAGGCCAAGAAGGATCTTTTCGACAAGGCGGTCGCCGGCATCGCCAAGAACATGGACCGCCAGGCGGCCAAGGGCGTCATCGCCAAGGACGACAAGGAAAAAGCCCTGGCCCGGATTTCTCCGGGCTTGAGCGTCGAGGCCGCGGCCGGCGCGGACATCGTCATCGAGGCGATTTGGGAAAACTTGGCCGCGAAAAAAGAGGTTTTCGCGCGGCTCGACAAGGCCTGCGGAGCACGGGCAATTTTGGCGAGCAACACTTCTTCAATCTCCATCACGGAGCTGGCCGCCGCCACCAAGCGGCCGGGCCAAGTGGCCGGCATGCACTTCATGAACCCCGTGCCGGTCATGAAGCTCGTCGAGCTCATCCGCGGCGTGGCTACCTCGGAGGAAACTTTCGCCGCGATCAAAACTCTGGCCGAGAAGCTGGGCAAGACGCCGGTCTCGGCTCAAGATTATCCGGGCTTTATCTCCAACCGCATCCTGATGCCCATGATTAACGAGGCGGCCTGCGCGCTTATGGAGGGCGTGGGCAGCCGCGAGGACATCGACACGGTGATGAAGCTCGGCATGAACCACCCCATGGGGCCGCTGACCCTGGCCGACTACATCGGCCTGGACGTGTGCCTGTCCATCATGGAGGTTCTCTATTCCGGATTTTGCGATTCCAAATACCGGCCGTGCCCGCTTCTGCGCAAGATGGTGGAAGCCGGGCATTTGGGCCGGAAAACGGGGAAAGGATTTTATGACTACAGCGGCAGCTGAAAGCCAGGGACTAAGCTTCGAGCTGGGCGAGACCCAGAAAATGGCGCGCGACTTGGCGCGCGATTTCGCGGTCAAGCGCTTAAAGCCCCTGGCGCAGAAGCTCGATGAAGAAGAGGCCATCCCGCGGGAGCTCTACGCCGAGGCCGCGGCGCTGGGATTTTTCGGCATCATGATCGGCGAGGAATACGGCGGCCTGGGCTTGGACGTCGTGTCCTACGCGGCCGTCATGGAGGAAATCGCCTGGGCCTCGGCCGCCTACCAAGTGTGCCTGACCGTGCATAATTCGCTTTTCTGCAAGGCGCTGACCATGTTCGGCACCGAGGAGCAGAAGAAAAAATACCTGCCTCGGCTGGCCAAGGGCGAGCTCATCGGGGCGTATTGCCTCTCCGAGCCCGGCTCGGGCACCGACGCGGGCAGCCTCAAGACCGCGGCCGTCTCGGACGGCGAGGACTATGTCCTGGACGGCACCAAGGCTTGGGTGTCCAACGCGGGCTTTGCCGACATTTTCCTGGTCTTCGTCTCGACCAACCCGGCCGCGGGCAACAAGGGCATCAGCTGCCTCCTGGTGGAGAAAAACGCGCCCGGGATGACGTTGGGCAAAAAGGAGAAAAAGCTCGGCATCCGGGCGTCGGACACGCGGGAGATTTCCTTTCGCCGCTGCCGCGTCCCCAAGGCCAACCGCATCAGCGCAGAGAACGAGGGCTTTAAGATCGCCATGGCCATTTTGGACGGCGGGCGCATCGGCATCGCGGCGCAGGCCGTGGGCATCGCGCGCGCGGCCCTGGACGAGGCCGTGTCCTACGCCCAGGCCCGCAAGCAGTTCGGAAAGCCCCTGGCGCAGTTCCAGGCGACGCAAATCAAGATCGCGGAGATGTCCATGGGCGTCGAAGCGGCCAGGCTTCTCACTTGGCGCGCGGCGGACAGGATGCAGCGGGGCTTGCGCGCGACCAAGGAAGCCTCCATGGCCAAGCTCTTCGCCTCCGAGGTCGCCAACAAGGCGGCGACCGACGCCCTGCAAATCCACGGCGGCAACGGCTACACGCGGGAGTTCCCGGTCGAGCGCCTTTTCCGCGACGCGCGCATCACCCAGATTTACGAGGGCACGTCGGAAATCCAGCGCCTCATCATCGCGCGCGAGACTTTGAACGAAGCCAAGCCGGCGGCCTAAAGACGCTTTTTGGCGTGCTATAATTTTTTCAGGCGATGGAGTTCGCCTCGCCCAAGCTTTCGGGCGAACCGCTCCGGTTTTCGGGGCTGATGACTCCTACCTATTCTCGCGGTAGGAGTTTTTTATGGAAAACGCACTGGCTCTGGTCGTGGGCTCCGTCGCCGGGGGCTTTGCCCGCTGGATTTTCTCCGGCCGCGTCGGGCGGCTCATGGGCGGAGGCTTTCCCTGGGGCACCTTCGTGGTCAACCTCTCGGCCTGTTTTTTGATCGGCCTCTTCGACAGCCTGGCCGAGGTCCGCTTCGCTCTGACTCCCGCCGCGCGCATCCTTTTAATGACGGGTTTTTGCGGCGCCTACAGCACGTTTTCGACGTTCATCATGGAGACCGCCAAGCTCATCCAGAGCGGCCAGCCGGTCTGGGCCCTGGCCAATTTTTTCGGCAGCGGACTGGCCGGCATCGCCCTGTTCTGGTTTGGGGCGGCGTTGGGGCGGATTTAGAGCGAGGAGACAACGATGAAATTAGAGGGCGATCAGAAGCTTTTGCGGGTTTTCATAGGCGAGCAGGACCGGTGGGAGGGGCGTCCGCTTTACGAGGCCATCATCGACGAGGCGCGGTCCCGCCGCCTAGCCGGCGCCACGGCCTTGAAGGGGTTCATGGGCTTTGGCCGCAACGCCCACCTGCACACCGTCAAGATCCTGGAGCTTTCCGAGGATCTTCCCGTGGTCGTCGAAATCGTGGACAGCGAGGGCAAAATCAAGGCCTTTTTGCCCAGGCTCGACGAGATGGTCAAGGAAGGGCTCATCACGCTGGAAAAAGTCCACGTCATCGCCTACCGGGCCGAGGGGAAGGGACGGGCTAAAAAGGCTTAGCGCTGGTCCGCCAGCCGGGCCAGCTCTTGGGCGACGCCGTCCCACTCGCCGTCGGCCATGCCGCCCTGGGCGAATTCGGCGCGCCCGCCCGCCGAGCCGCCGCGGGCCAGAGCCAGAGCCTTGGCGATTTTGGAAGCGTCGAAGCCCTTGGCGACCAAGTCCGGGGTCGCGGCCAAAACGAAGGAAATCTTGCCCTCATGGGCCGAGGCGATAAAGGCCAGCCCCGAGCCGATGTCGGTCGTGCCCTTGTCCGCCAGGCCCCGCAGGGATTTGGGGTCCGCGCCCTCCAGGCGCTCCAGGCGCAGCGTCGCGCGGGTTTTTTCCAGGACCACGGTCTTTGACTGCGCGGCCTTGGCGATGCGCTTGGCCTTCAAGCCCGCCAGAGCGTCCTTGATTTTTCTCTCCTGTTCGCGCAGGGCGTCTAAGCCCGCCTCTTCGCGCAGCGAGAGCTCGGCCTTGCCGCCTTCGGTTTTGATTTGGGCCAGGTACTCGCGCGTGCGGGCCAGGATTTCGATGCGCGCGGCGGCGTCTTCCCGCGCGCGGGCGTCCGCGTATTCAAGGGCCGCGGCTCCGGCCACTGCCTCGATGCGGCGCACGCCCGCGGAGACCGAGGATTCCTTGAGGATTCTAAAAGCCAGGATGTCGGCCGTGTTCTTGGCGTGGGTGCCGCCGCAAAGCTCAAGGCTGAAGCGCTCCTGGGGCGCGGACCAGCCCTCGGCGTTGACGAGCACGAAGCGCGGCCTGGCGCCGTAGTCCTCGCCCAAGAGCGTCACCGCGCCGTATTCCCGGGCCTTGTCCACGGAGTCTTCCTTGGTCCAGACCGTGTGGGCCTTGGCGATTTCCGCGTTGATGTCCTGCTCGATTTGGCGCAAGATCTCGGGACCCAGGGACTTGGGGTGGGTGAAGTCAAAGCGCAGCTTGTCCGGGCCCACGTAGGAGCCGGCTTGGCGCACGTGGGAGCCGAGGCGCCGGCGCAAAACGGCGTTCAAGAGGTGCGTGGCCGTGTGATGGGGGACGACGCGCGCCCGGCGTTCGGCGTCCACGCGGGCCACGACCGCCGCGCCCGGAGCGAGCGCCTTGGCGTTCTCGTCCTCGAGAACATGGAAGACCGCTTCCCCCTGCTTTTGCGTGTCGGTCACGCGCGCCAGCGTGATTTTGCCGTCGGCGCTTAAAATCTTGCCCGTGTCGCCCACTTGGCCGCCGCCCTCGGGGTAGAACGGGGTCTTGTCCAGGATGAGGACCGCGGGCCGCGCGCCGCTCTTGGGCTCGAACGCCGCGACCGAGGCCTTCTCCTCGAGCGAGTGATAGCCCGTGAACTCCGTGCGAAAGCGCCCTTCCCAGCCGACGATGGCCGCCTTGGCGCCCGAGCCCTTCCAGGACGCGCGCGCGGTCTCCGCGGCCTTCTCCTCGGCGCGGCGAAATCCCGCTTCGTCCACCGCCGTGCCGCGCGCCGCCGCGATTTCGCGGGTGAGCTCCAGCGGAAAGCCGAAAGTGTCGTAGAGCTTGAAGGCGGCCTCGCCGGCAAGGGTCTTGCCGGCGCGCTCCAAGAGCCGCTCCAACTCCTTTTCGCCGCTTTCCAGGGTCTGCGCGAAGCGCTCTTCCTCGGCTTGCAGCGCCCCGGCGACGGTCTCGGCCGCCGTTGAAACGTCCGGATAAGCCTGGGAGAAGACCTCCGCGACCTGCGGGACCAGCTTATAAAGGAAGGGCTCCGAGGCGCCCAAGAGCCGCCCGTAGCGCGCCGCGCGGCGGATGAGGCGCCGCAGGACGTAGCCGCGCTCGATGTTGGAGGGGATGAGCCCCTCGGCCATCAACATGACGGCCGCGCGGACGTGATCCGCGATGATGCGATACGGCGCTCCTTGCGTCAGCCGTTGTAGGTCGGAAGGATAGAGACTATTTTCGGCTATGATGCCGGCTAGTTTGTCCAAAATCGGCTTGAACAAATCGGTTCCAAAGGCCGAATCGGCGCTTTGGACGACCAGCGCCAAGCGCTCCAAGCCCATGCCCGTGTCGATGTTGCGCCGCGGCAGGGGCAAAAGGCTTTTGTCGGGCTGCCGGTCGAACTGGGT
This sequence comes from Elusimicrobiota bacterium, assembly GCA_035534315.1. Taxonomy (GTDB): domain Bacteria; phylum Elusimicrobiota; class Elusimicrobia; order UBA1565; family UBA9628; genus JAGWJU01. The sequence continues at coordinate 14,923 of DATLSD010000051.1, read as the reverse complement.
GAAGACCAGGTTCCAGACCTCCAGGTAGCGGTCGCAATCGCAGCCCGGCGCGCAGCCCGGCTTGCCGCAGCCGAGAGCTTCTCCGCGGTCGAAATAAATCTCCGAGCAGGGCCCGCAGGGCCCGGTCGGCCCCATGTCCCAGAAATTGGTGTCCTCGCCCAGGAGAGACGGGGCGTTGGGCGTGCCCTGCTTTTTCCAGAGCCCGAGCGCTTCCGCGTCGTCCTTGAACACGGTGGGGTAGAGCCGCTTGGGGTCCAGGCCAACTTCCCGGGTCAAAAATTCCCAGGCCCAGGAGATGGTTTCGGCCTTGAAGTAGTCGCCGAAGGAGAAATTGCCCAGCATTTCGAAGAAGGTCAGGTGCCGGGCCGTGGCGCCGACGCGGTCGATGTCCGTGGTGCGCAGGCACTTCTGGCAGCTCGTCGCGCGCGAAAGATCTTTCTTTATGCCCAGGAAATAGGGTTTGAAGGGCACCATGCCGGCCGAGTTGAACATGAGGCTCTGGTCGCCGTGGGGGACCAGGGGCGCCGAGGGCACGATGGGATGGCCGCGCTTGGCGAAGAAATCAAGATAGGACTGCCGCAGTTCGGCGCTGGTCTTCATGGCGAGACAAGGCTATTATACCGCTTCCGCGGCCGCCCGGCGGGAGCGTTTAGCGCGCGAATTTTTCGGCGGCCTTGATGCGCTTGGCGTCGCGCTCATTTTGGCGCGCCCGCGCATCCCCGGAAATTTCGGCTTGCCCGGCTCTCTTGTAGCGGATGATGAAGATGACGCGCCTGGCGGCGCCGGACGCGGGGGCGGAGTGGACGGCGCCCGGCATGCCGTCGGCGAACTCCCGATCCTTGCTGCTCACGAAAGCCGCCGCGCCCGGAGGCGTTTCCAGGCGGCGCACGCGGCCGCCGGCGTCGTCGTAAATCACGGTGCCCGGCCCGCGCAGGGCGCAGGTCAAGGTGATGTAGCCGCCGTCGACGTGTAGTTTGACGGCGGTCTCTGGCGGAGGGTTGACCCGGATCTGCACGTCGCGGATTGCGATGTTCTCGTCGGGCAGCGCGGCCTGAAGCTCGCGCGTCAGGCCTTCGGCGAAGGCGCGGACGTCGGCGACTAACTCCGGCGTCTGCTTCTTGTTCGTCCGCCATTGGCGCCCGCCTTCCTCCAGAAAGGCCCACTGCCAAAATCCGCCGGGGCTTTTTGCCTCGGACTCGTCAATCGCCGCCAAGATGCGGTTTTCCAGCGGGAAATCCGGGACTTCCCGAGCGGGCAGCACGACGAAATTTTCCTTCTTAAGCGCGGAAAGCGGGTTGCCGGCCGCGCGCGCGACGGCCGGAGCTTGCGGCCCGGCCGGCAATCCGAGATCCGCGGCCTCTGTGCGGGCTTCGGCAATCGCCCGCGCCTGGGCCGGGCTCGCGGGCGGCGCTTGGGCTCGGGCGGCCTCGTTGAGCGGGGTTGCCGCGGAGCCCAGGCGGCGTTGCCGCGCGGCGCTGACAAGCGATTGGAGGCTCTGCCGCACGGCGGTTGGGAAAATGGCGAAATCCGGGCTCTGCCGCAGGGAGTTTAGAGCATTCTCGGCTCGGATTTGCTCGGCTAGGCTTTTGGCGCCCAGGAGAGCTTGCGCTCCATCCGCGACTTTCGCGGCAAAGGACACGCGCCGCCCCCACGCGGCTGTCCATGCCGGGGTCGCGGGAAGAGCCGCGGCGGCATCCTCGGACGGCACGGCAAACCCGGCGGCTTGAACCACCGCCGCGACGTCTTGGGGCGCGACGCCCGTCTGCGTCTCGAGCTCCGAAATGAGCGCGCCCGGCCAAGCGGCAAGCGCGGGGTGCGCGGCGACGAGCGCCGCAGCGATGACGGCGGCTTTCTCGCGCGTGGAAAGGCCGGCGCCGGCGGAGCCTTCCACGGCGGCCGCGGCCAGATCCGGCGTTTGACTGGGGGCCGCGCGGCTTTCTTCGGAGGGTTCAAGCGCGGCTTCTCCCAGGCGGCCGGCCAAGGCCGGATCCGCGCCCAGTTTGACGAGAATTTTCGCGAAATAGGGCTCGGCCGGCGGCGTTGGAATCGGCGCGGCCGAAGTCATGTCCGCAGCCGCGGCGCTCGGCGCGGGACCCCGCGTCGCGAAGGCGGGAATCGCGGCTTTTTGCGCCGGCAAAACCGCCGTGTTCCCGGTAAGAGCGGCGTTAAGAGCGGACGCGGGCAGGGCCGCGGCGCCCAACGACGCGGGCCCGGCGGCCAGCGCGCTTGCTCCGGAAAGAGGAGCGGCCAGGGCGTCTATTTGGACGGGAGCCGAAAGCCCCGAAGCCGAGTCCGCCCCGGCCGAGGACGCGTCGCCTTGCTCCTGGGCTAAAAGCAAACCCGGCGCCGCGAGCCAGGAGGCAAGCAGTGCCGCAGCCAGGCTCTTGGTTTTGACCTCCATATATAAGGAAGCATAACAGCGGGCCTGATTTTACGCAAGGGGCGGCGGTTTCGGCCGTCGGTCTAAGTTGCTTTGTGTTGACTCCGCTCCGGCAGACAGGCTATGCTCTTATGGAATTAAAAATGGGTCTTGACAAATCAAGCGGCTCTGCTATACTTCATTTTGCCGTTGACCGACAAATGGCAAACCTTCCGCGAGGGGGGGGCGCAAAGCCGAGGGCCTCAGGACGCGAAGAGGTCGCCTGGTTGCCGAAGACACGCGGCGCAGCCGTGGACATGACATCATTGCCCGGCCCGGACGCTTTTCTTCGGCACGGAGGTGCGAGAACAGCGTGGCGGACCGGGATTTTTGTTCCAAGGAGTCCAAGCGCTTGAAGGCAGGACGGAGCCTCGCGGTCGTGTGCGGGTTCTCCGCCTGTTTTGTTTTCGCCGCCGCGCGCCGCTCCCGCGCGGAGACTCCGGCAGGCCTGGACGCCCAAGGCGTCAGCGTCTCTTGGGCCATTCACAATTCCCTCGGTTTGGACGTGCGCGACGCTTTGGCCCGCCCGGTTTCCGCGCGATTAGTCGAAGAGCAGCTTAAATCCGCCCAGGCCCATGCGGCCGGCCGCGCGGCCTACGCGTCCCGCCTGCCCCTGGCCAAGGCGCTCATCCGCTTTTTCGAGTTTTTGCCGGCCTTGAGGCTCTTCATGGCCGGCGGCTTTCCGGCTCCGGCGCGCAACAACGCCCAAGCCGTGAGCATGAGCCCGAAATCAAGCCCCAAGGCCGAGGTTCCCGTTCCCTTGGGGCTAGGCGTCGCGATCTGCGCCGCCGCCTTGTTCTTCCAACGCGCTTGGCGTCCAGCCAAGCCCTACTCGCTGTCCACGCTCCCCTTGCGCTGTTAATTCCCGCCAGCAACCCCTCCAATCCAAGACTCAAGTTCAAAGACGCGGTTCAGAAATAGGGCTGCATCTCGTCCCAAACATCCGGAGTCCGTAGGTTTGGGACGTCCCGAACCCACGCATTTCGGATGTTCGGGACGCTTAAGGCGCCTCGATTCGCACGGGTGTTTTACCGCAAGCCGGAAGGCAAGCAGTACCGGACCGCGTAAAGAAGAATGTGTTGCGGTCCGGTAAGGACGCATCAACACAGGAAAAACGGGATGAATTCTCGAACAAGGACGCCGTCCGCTTCTTATACGCGCGCGCAGGCGCGCGCGATGAAGGGTTTCGCGCGCCTGGGCGCGGCGCTGGCCGCCGCTTTGGTTTTGGCCGTGACCGCGCGGGCGCAGGGAGCCCCGGCCTCCTCCGATTTCGCCGCGCAATATTCCGCGGCCGCGTCTTCCTCCGCCCGCTTGGACGCGGTGATGGGCGCCATCCGTTCCGACGAGGCGTCCCAGGCCGCCTGGCTCATCAACGATTTTAGCGCCGAATCCGTGCCCGGCATCAGAGCATGGATGATCCGCGGCGTGGCGGACTTGGCGCCCCAGAAAGGGCTTTCTTTTTTCGAGCAGGGCTTGAAGGACCCCAGCGCCTGGGTGCGGCTGGCCGCGGCCGACGCCCTGGGGAAGATGGGCGGCGCTCAAGCCGTCTCCGATTTGTCGGCTGTCCTGGCCTCCGAAAAAAATCCCGGCGTGCGCCAAAGCGCCGCGTCCTGGCTGGGGCGAATCGGGGGAACGTCCGCGATCACGGCCTTGGGCCAAAGGCTCCAATTTGACGCAAACCCCAACGTCCGTCTGGAGGCGGCGTGGGTCTTGTCCCGGATGAGAGGAGCCCAGGCCGCGCAAGAACTGCGCAAAGGCCGCAACGACGCGGATGAGCGCGTGCGGCGCGCCGCCGGAGGGAGATAGCCGGAAGCGCTTTGAGAAGGGTTTCACCAAGCATTGATGCGAAACATGAGCGACACTAAAAGGCGCCGAAACGAGCAAAGGCCGGCCGGCCGGGCGCGGCCTCCGGCCTTGATCGCGGCCGCCGTTTTGTGCCTGGCCGCCTGGATTTGCTCAGCTCCGCCGGCCTTCGCGCAGATCAGCGTCACCAACCCGACCGTTTCGAGCGCCACCACGGGCCCCTGGCTTCCGGACACCGAGGCGGCCATCTCCAATAACGTGTCCATGCAATTCGACGTCCAGGACCCGACCTACGGCCTGCTCGTTACGACCACGCAGCCCGCGGGCCTTTCCATCCAATGGCACTTCGACGAGCCCTCGGGCACGAGCGCCTTGGACGCCAGCGGCCATAGCGACAAAGGCGTATTCGTCGGCGGGCCCTCTTTCATCATCGCGCACACCGGCTACGGAATGAGCCTAAACGGCAGCAGCCAATACTTGTACTCGAACAACACGTTCACGAGCCCGCTGCCGTTCACGATCATGTGCTGGTTCAACACGTCGAGCCCCGGCGGGAAGCTCATCGGTTTCGGGAACGTGGGCAGCGGCCAAAGCTCCAACTATGACCGGCACATTTACATGGGCAGCTCCGGACAGATTTACTTCGGCGTCTATCCCGGCTCAGTTAAGACGATCGTATCGGGGAACGGTTATGACGACGGCAACTGGCACTTCGTGGCGGCCAGCTTGGGCCCCGCCGGAATGAAGCTCTACATTGACGGCGTCAAGGTGGCCGGAAATACCGGCGTCACCACCGCGCAAAGCTATACCGGCTATTGGAAAGTGGGCTACGACAACTTGAACGGCTGGACCGGCGCCGCCGGCAACTATTTCAACGGCTCGATTGACGAGGTCAAAATCTACTCCACGACCCAGCTGACCGACCAGGAGGTGAATGCCCTCTACACGGACACTTTGGCCGGCAATTACAACGGCAGCGCCTTTTACGGCATGTATTCGACCGACGGCGGCACGTCCTGGGGCTTCATCCCGGGCGCGGACATGAGCATGACGGGCACAAACGGCACCACGGCGGCCCAGACCCTGCAGATCAGCAATCTTAATTTTCCGGAAAGCACGCCTTCGCCCGGCTCCCAGCTCAATCAGGTGGCGATTATCGTAAACGATTCGACCGGCGCCGCCTCGGAGCAGCAATACACCGTGATCGTCGACTCGGAAATCGCTCCCGCGATTTCAACGCCCACGGCGCCCATCAACGACATTTCGACCAGCGTCTATCCCTCGTTGGCCTGGGCCGCGCCTAGCTCCGCCGTGCTCAACACGCTGGTCGGGCCCACCAAGTACGACATTGAAATTTCCAGCAACAATGACCCCAACTTCAACGCTCAAAATATCTTCCTTAATACCACGATTACCGCGACGCCTTCCAACGGGAGCTATACCTTGACCAGCGCCTTGCCGAGCGGCAATACCTTCTATTGGCGCGTGCAGACCCAGGACGGCTTGAGCGGCGCGGGCCCGTGGTCCGAATCGGGGCAGTTCCAAACCTACCCCGCGCCCTCCATTAGCAACGTTTATGTCACCCCCAGTCAGGCCTGGCTTTCCACGGGCACGTTCAAGATCGTCGTCTTGGGCCAGAACTTCCTGGATTTGAGCCCCTCACAGCTTCCCATCGGCTCTTTGCTCAAAGGTGGCGCGGCGCAAAGCGACATCACGGTGGCCACCACGACGTTCGTGAGCCCCAACGAAGTCGATCTCACGGCGACCCTGGTCTCGCCGTCGGGCTCCTACGACGTCAAGGTGCTCAATCCCGACGGGCAGTACGCCGTTGAAAACAGCACCATCAGCATTCCCGCGCCCACCCTCAGCGGGGTTTACATGGTCGGCGCTCCGGCCATTTCCGGAGGCGTCGAACCCGAGATCCCGGACTGCACGTCCAACTCCTATCCCGGAAGCGCCATCGCCTGCCGGCCGACCCGGCAGCTCTACGTCACCGGCTCCGGCTTCGAGAACTGGCCCACTTCGTCCGCGGGCGTGACCCTTTCCGGCGGCGGCATCGTGGTCGCGTCCACGACCTATCAGAACCAGGGCTTGTTCGTAGCCAACGTCAACGTGACCACGGCGGCCGCGCAGGGCTTGAACGGGGTAACCGTGGTTAATGCCGACAAGCAGACCTCCTCTCTTATTCCCTCGACCTTTACAGTGACGGTGCCCACGGGCGCCATCGACTACCCCGCCGTGGGCGTGACGTTTCCCGGACCTGGAACGGACGTTTACGCCAACAATCTCAGCGGCTACTACCTGAATTATTCCTCCGGAGTGGCGCAAATCGAGGGAACGGCCGGCTTTCTGCCCAACTCCGGCCAGACCAGCCTCAGCCCCACCCAAGTCAAAATCACGCGTCTCTCGGACGGTTACGTTTGGGACGGCGCTCTGTTCGTCAGCCCCACGGGCGGCTTTCCCGTGCCCGCCTCGGAAAACCAGTGGCAGCCTGCGGACTTAAGCGAAACGACGCCGTGGAACTATTCGTCGTGGCCCAACAACGGCACCTATCAAGGAGACGGCGTATCCTATAACGTCGCGGTGCGGGGAGTGACGCAGGACTTGGGTTGGTCCTACCCTATTTCCAGCTTCACCGTCACCATCGATCGGTCGCCGCCCAATCCCACGGTTGCAAACCCCGTGGGCGGCACCGTGGTCAACAGCCAGACGAGCATTTCTTTGGCCGCGGACGACAGTCTGGGCACGGGCATTGAGGGCGTCGGCGTTTCGACCATGGAGGTGGTCATCTACGACACCAACACTCTTTCCTGGAACGGAACCGCGTGGAACGTCTCGCCCGGCCTCCAGTGGCTGACCGCGTCGTCCAACCCCCAAATGCAGTGGAGCCCGCCGCTGGCTCCCGTTTCCGCGAACATCACGTCTTTTACCGGAATCAAGCTTCCCACGTGGAACAACGGGCAGAAATACACGGTGCAGGAAAAAGTCATCGACGAGTTCGGTCAGCAGGCGACGTCCCCTCCGGTGAGCTTCTTCTACGACGTCAACAACCCCACCGTGACGCTGACCTCCCCCGTCGTCAGCCAAAGCTCGGCTACGCCCACGTGGCTCAATACGCTGGCCAGCTTTTCGGGCGCCATCGACGACCCCGTGTTGGACATTTCCAACGCCATCAAGGTCTACGTCCAGGTGGTGGACCTGACCAACAACCAATTCATGACCGCGGGCGACACGTTCACCGCCACGGCGCCGAACTCCGGTGACAATTATTGGTACAACCCCATCGTCGCGAACAATACTCAAAAGACCTGGACCGATGCGATTTCCGGGGTGCCATTCGGCAATGGGCACAAGTACTTGGTCTCGATTTACGTCTGCAACGGTACTAATGCGAATAACCCGGCCCCGGGAACTTTGGGCTGCACCGGCGGCAACGGCTCGACCGCGGCCGATCCGTTCGGCAGCTCGACCAATAATCCGCCCGAGTTCACCGGCTTCTTCAACTTCACCAATCTGCCTCCCACTTCGGTCCAGGTTTTTCCCACGGTTGGGGCGCTACCCAACGGTTTCGGCGACGATGGGAACGGCCACATCTCGGTCAGCGACCTCTACGGCACGGCGCAGGACGGCGGCGGCACGGCCGGCATTCAATACGAGGAATACCAGCTGGCGGACGTGTCGAACTGCGGCACGCCGCTGCCCGCCAACATCAATACCTGCGCGGACTTCTGGTTCTCAGCCGACACCGCGCCCGGCAACAGCGGCACCTACGTCGGCGACGCGCCGCCGGCCTTTTACGCCTTGAACGTGGGTGATAACCCCCCTTGGAACGTCGCGGGAACCACCATGACCGGGACGGACCTTCAATGGGAGGTCTGGCACGCCACGGGCATCCCCTGGTCCAGCGTTGACGGCCACGAATTCGAGCTTATTACCCGCGCCATCGACAACGCCGGCAACGTCCAGGTGACCTACTCCACCACGGTCTTCACCTACGACTCCCAGACGCCGACGACCGCGGTCTCCGCGCCGTCTCCCAACGAGGCTTTTTCGGTGGAAATAAGCTCCATCTCGGGAACCGTGGCCGACGCGCCCTCGCCCTACAACGCCGGGGTTTTTAAAACCTTCATCGGCGTACAACGGCAATCGGACGGGGAGTGGTGGACCGCCAGCGGCTGGTCCCCGACGCGCGCGGACATCGCGACCAGCCTCAATACGGGCGTGAGCCCCAACACCTGGGCCTACAACATCCCCGCGAGCTTCTGGACGCCCATCGCGGCGGAAAGCCCGCCCGCGGACCGCTTTTTGGTCTACGCCTGGAGCGAGGACAACGTGCAGAACGAGGTCGTGTCCTCCACGCCGTCCGTGGAGAACGTCGAGTCGTCGGCCACGGCTAAAATCGCGTTCGAGTACGACGTGGTGCCGCCGTCCTCGACCGTTTCGGTTCCGGTCGATCAGGACTGGTATTCCAACGTCGCCCCCTACACTCTTCCGAATCTCACAGGAACGGCCGTGGACAACCCCTCATACACTCAGGTTAAGAGTTCGGCCGACGCGGCGGGGCTTTCCGAGGTCAAGGTGGAAATCCGTGACGAGACGGACTGCATTCTCAACTCCTATTCCCAATGCGCCTATTGGACGGGCTCGCAATGGCAGGAGAAACCCTCGAACTCCGGCGTCTTCAACCTGGCCAACATTCCCATCAACGGAAATCCGAACTACTCCACGTGGACCTTCTCCATCGCGAGCCTCATCAGCGGCGGGTATCTCGTCAGCAGCCATCAGTACCGCATCCGAACCGAAGGCATCGACAGCGCGGTCGACGCCAACGGCAATCCCAGCGGGAATACCGAATCGCCGCCCGATGTCGAAATTTCCCAGGACGCGACGCCGGGCTCCTACGCGAACGTCCATTTCTTCCAGTGGGATTCCTCAGCCCCGGCCACGGTCATACAAAGCCCGGTTGACGGCAGCCAGCAGAACAGCTTGACATCGATTTCAGGAACCGCGGAAGACATCCCGGCCGGCAACGGCAATAACGCGGGTTTGGGCACGACCTATATCGCGATCTGCCAGTCCAACACCGGCTCTTGCACCGGATCCAACAGTTACTTGACGGCCTTGAGCGGCGGGAGCTTCGTTGGAACCAATCCAACCTGGTTTCCGGTGACGCCCAGTTGCTCTTCCGGCATCAACAGCCAATGCTCGTGGGCTCTTTCAACGACGGGCGTGAGCTGGGCTCCCGGGCAGTACTACAACATCCTGGCCTACTCCACGGACGTGGTCAACAACGCCGAGGCGCCGCTGGCTACGGACGCGGCCAACTCAAACCACGTGCAATTCAAATACGTGGGCGGCGTGGCGGCCGGGCACATCGAAACGCCCTCCACGCTCGACGCCACCTTCCCGTGGTACGAGCCGGGAAATTTGGCGACCATCTCGGGCACCGCGCAGGGCGGCACCGACGCCTGGATTGTTCTCGAGGACACCGACACGCAGCAGTACTGGTCCAGCTTTCAAGACGCATGGGTCAACGTTAGCACCATCGCGCACGCGGGCTCCATCACCGGAAACTCTTGGAGCTATGCCTTCGGATCGGGCAACTGGCAGGTCAACCACAACTACTTCGTAGGCCTCGTGGTCTGCAACGCCTCGGGCGGCTCCTGCTCGTCCAACTCCTGCGACCTGGCGACGCCCGCCAACTGCCTCGATCGCGACATTTTTGTCATCGACTCCTCGGCTCCGGTCGTCGCGGTGACATTGCCGTCTGACGGCGGCGCTTACCGCGCGGGCACGCTCTCGACCTTGTCGGGCACCATCAACGATCCGACAGCGCCCAACCAGGCCAACAGCCTCAACGTCGGCAGCGTGTACTTCACCGTCACCCGCGTCTCCGACAACGACCAGTGGTCCGAGTCGCTCTCGACCTTCACCGGCAACGGGGGCACGGGAACCAAGCTCTACGCCTCGGCCGGGGGCGGAGGCCTCTTCACCTACACCACGTCATACCTGCAGGCTCAGGGCGTCTTTAAGGACGGCTATCAGTACCAAGTCGATCTTTTTGCCTCGGATCTGGCCGGGAACGCGGGCGCCGCCGCGGGCGTCGGCTCTACTTTCCGCTGGGACGTGACCGTGCCGACCGCCGCGGTTACGGTTCCCATCTCGCCGCCTGTCTACGCCAACTCCCTGCCGGCGATTTCGGGCACGGCCATCGATCCGAACCCGTATCCGTCCGACCCCCACAGCGCGCCTTCCGGACTCTCGCAGGTGGGCGTCTTGCTGCGGGACGAGACCAATGGCGGCTACTTCAACGGCTCGGCGTTCACCAGCCCCGCGCCTTCGACCCAGACCGTTGCCTGCACCGGGCAGAGCTGCAATTGGAGCTACGCTCCGGCCGGATTTGACGGCGAGGTCGGCGACGGCTTTTACACCCTGACCGTCATCGCGCGGGACGAGGCCGGAAACACGCAGCACGCCTTCGGCATTAATTTCTCGTCGTTTACTTTCGCCGTGGATAAGACGGCGCCCAACGCCAGCATCAGCTTCCCGGTCTCCGGGGCCGATTATTCCTCGGCCACCATTTCGGCCCAGAACATCGCCGGCGTGGCTACCGATCCGACGATTAACGGCGTGGCCTCGGGCATCAACGGCACGGACGGCATCGACATCCAGATGTGGTGCCTGCAGGCAGGCACGAGCTATTACTGGACCGGCAGCAGCTGGCTCACCGGCGTCTCCACGCTGACTCTGCCCGGTAGCGGGAATCCCACCAACTGGAACCTTCTGGCCCTGCCGAGCGAGACTCAGTGGTCCAATCCAACATTGGGCGTGGGCGATACCACGTTCTACCTTCAGGTGCGCGCGCACGACGCCTCGACTCTGGCGGACGGGACGGTGAGCCCGTCGACCGGCAACGTGAGCGCCTGGGACGGGCCCATCTCCTTCATCGTGGACGACACCACCCCGACGGCCACGCTGGTGTGGCCCGCCAGCGGTTCCTACGTGGACGCGCTCTCCTCCATGACCGGCACCATGTACGACAATTTGTCGGGCGTCAATTTCGTGCAGGTGCGCGTCACCACCAATCCGGCGACGGGTCCCGACTGGAACGGCAGCGCCTACACCTTCGCGGGCATTCCCATCTGGCGGACGGTCTCCTTATATAGCAGTTCGTGGACCTATCCGGGCGGCACGGGCGACACCTTAAGCGGCGCCTTCGCGAGCGGGCAGACCTACGATTTGGAAATGCGCGCGCAGGACAATTCCGGCAACTTGAGCCCGCCCGCGATTTACACCGTGATCTACGACACGATTCCCGTGGTGTCCGCGCCGATTCCTTCTTATAACGGATCCGATGCGTTCGCTGGATATCTGGCCGGCGTCTCCGAGGCCACGGGCACTTGGTCCGATCCGGCGGGCCTCTCCACCATCGAGGTCGCGGTCAAGGACAACCGCAGCGGCAACTTCTGGGAGGACGGGACGGGATTTACCAGCTTTAGTCCCGCCAATTCCTGGATTGCCGCGGCGATTTACCCCTCCAGCTGGGCGTTCACCGACGCGGGCCTCTCCGCGGCCATCGCCAATATCACGCAGCCCGATGCCTATACGTTCTACGCCCGCGCCGTCGACACCGCCGGCAATGCGACCGAGCCCGCCTCTCCGGCGCCGTCCTCGGGCGGGACCTCGGTGGACGTCGACTTTTTCCCGCCGACCTCGGCCGCGAGCTCTCCGGCGCCCAATTCCTACGTCAACACCCTCATCACGCAAATTCAAGGCACGGCGGACGACCAAGCTGCGTCGTCGCCGCAAGGCATCGGAGTCAATACAGTCTCTTTAGAGGTGTTCCGCGTAGGAACCGCGAGTTCGCCTTGTCCCAATACGGCGCCTTGCTACTGGAATTTAACGACCTGGCAGGGGGGCTATACGGGATTCAACATGCCGACCACCGGCGGCAGCAGTTGGCAGACCAGCGCCTTGGGGACATCGATGTTCGGAGGCTCCTCCAATGAAGGTTATTCCTACTCGATCGTGGCCCAAGGCACCGACCTTTTGGGCAACGTGCAAACAAGTTTCTCCACCACCACCTTTATCGTCGATTACACCACACCCACCGTGACCATGGCCGAGCCGACAGCCCCGGAAATCTATATCAGCACCGCGGGCTTGGCGCTGTCCTCGGGAACGTTTACGGATACTACTCCCGGGAGCGGCGGCCTCATTCCCTCGGGCGTGAAGAAGGTCGTGGTGGAGTTGGAGGACGTCTCCGGCGGCGCGCACTCGGGCGGCGGCCAGTGGTGGAACGCGAACACTCAGTCTTGGGGCGCGGAGACCAGCACCACGGCCGTCATCTACCAGTCGTCCTGGGTCTTCACCGCCCTGCCGTCCGATTGGACGCGGGGCGATCTTTCTCCCGACGGCCGGGCCTACGTCCTGCGCGTGATGGCCGTGGACAACGCGGGCAACACGGGCGTGTTCCCGAACACCAACGTCGCGGCCGCGACTCTGGTGTTTGACGGCAGCCTGCCCCAGGCGGGCATCTCGAGCCCGGCGGACGGGAGCATCGCGACGAGTCTCGCGGCGATCTCGGGCACGGCGACGGACTTGCTGGTCAACGGCTCGTCCTCCGGCGTCAACGCGGTTTACTTGAGCATCGAGAACGCGCCCAGCAACTCGGATTCCCAAAAGAACCATTATTACGACGCGCAAGGCGACAATTGGAGCAGCCTGACCCCGGTGTGGAACGCGACTTCCTGGAACGGAACCAACTGGACCTTCAGCTCCGCGAGCATCAACGCGACCTTGGTGGTCAACGACAACTATATCCTCATTTCCACGGCTGTGGACAACGCGGGCAACATCCAGTCGCCGCTGCCCACGTCCGGCACCACCGGCTACGCCGAGGTCAAGTACCAGCCGCCCCCGGCCGCCACGACAATCACCATCCCGCAAAAACTGCTCTATTACAACGTCTTGTCCAACATTCAAGGCACGGCCAACGGCAACACGGCCTACGTGGATCTGCAAATCCAGCGCGACGATACGGTCCCGCCGGAATGCTGGGGCGGCAACACCGGGAACGGCTGGGAGTCCTGCGGCTTGCCGAGCGCGACCTTGAACGGAACGCCCACCGCCGGAAACTGGAGCTTTCCGTTCTACAGCACGCAGACCATTCCCAGCTGGATCAACAACACCAGCTACACGGTGACCGAGACCGGATATAACTCGGTCAACCTGGCGGAGAGCCCCAGCCAATCGGCGCTTTATTACATCGACGAATCCTCGCCCATCGCGAGCGTGGGCTATCCCTCGAACGGCTCTTACCTCAACACGCCGCCGATATCGACTGGAACGGCGCAGGACCAAGTCATCAACAACATAGACGCGGGCATCTTGGATCCCAACGGCGTCTCCATCCAATTGCAGCGGACCTCGGACAACGATTACTGGAACCAGCAGCAAAGCACCTGGACCGCCTCCTACGTCTTCGGGCAGAGCACGGCGACGTATTTCGTCGCGGGAGACTCTTGGAGCTTCACGGCGGACGTCTCGACGCTGGCCTGGCAGGACGGCACGACCTACAAGATCGCGGTCCAGGCCGAGGACAAGGCTCAGGGCGGGGCCACGGGCAATATTGAAACTTTGACGGCGCCCATCACCTTTACCTACGATACCAAGCCGCCCAATGTCGCCATCACCCAGCCCAGCGGTCCGCAGAACGCTCGGCAAAGCCAACTAGGAACCATCGCCGGGAACGCCTCCGTGGGCGAGGCGCCGCTCTCGCAGGTTCAAGTCCGGGTTTATGATGTGTTTCATAACGCGTACGCCAATCCCGCGCAAAGCCTAACCTTCAACTTGCCGTCGAACCAAGCAGATTCGGCGTGGTTTGCGGCTCCTGGCGGGGTGAGCTGGAGCACGGCCGCGGCCATCCCATTTGTCGAAGGCTCGACCTACTCGGTTGAGGCGCGGGCCGAGGACGAGGCGACAAATTACTCGGTTCCTTACGCCACATACACCTTTGTTTATGATTCCTTGCCGCCCGTCACGAGCGTCGCGGTGCCGGCCAACGGCAGCTACGTCAATTCTCTGCCCGCGATCACGGGCACCGTGCAGGATCAGCCGGCGTCCAATCCGGGGACGATTCAGGCTGTCAATGTTCGAATCGAGCGCCTCAGCGATGAGGCGTATTGGGGTGGAAATAGTTGGGGCCCGATCGCGGATTTGGGACTGCCCGGCGTGGGCGTAAATATTTACACCTCAAGCTGGGACGTTAATGAATTGCCGACATTGGCGGACCTGACTTCTGGAACTTCGTATTACATCACCGCGGCCTCGACCGACAACGCCATCCCCGCCAACCTGGAGGCCTTCGGCAACGCTTTCTCCTCGACGTTCACGTTCGACAACACGGCGCCGACGTCCGTGGTGAGCGTGCCTGTGAACAACACGTTTTATGGGTCCTTGGGTAGCTTGAGCGGAACGGCGCAAGGGGCGGTGCCGGACGTAGGGGTCTCGACGGTGGCGTTGAGCATCGAGGACATCGCGGGAGCGGACGCGGGGAAATGGTACGACGCTGGGAACAACAGCTTCGATTTGGGGTCGCAGGGAGCGGCGTGGTTCGCGGCGCAGGGCTCGACGCAGGCGTGGAGCTACAATTTCGGGACGCCGCCGTGGGCCAACGTGAACACCTACGTGGCGTACTCT
>DATLSD010000050.1:0-28154 GCA_035534315.1 Elusimicrobiota bacterium | reverse complement strand
TGCAGACGGCCGAAATCATCATCGCCCCCGCCATCCAGACCGAAGGCAAGATTTTCCAAAAAGCCCAGCGTCTCGGCATGGGGAAGTGATGCCGTCCATCGTTATCCTGGACTTCGGCAGCCAATACACCTTCCTCATCGCGCGGGCCCTGCGCGAGCTCGAAATTCCCGCGGACATCTTTCCCGGCACGGCGCCGGCGGAAAAAATCCTGGCCTTGGCGCCCCGCGGCCTGGTTTTTTCCGGGGGGCCAGACAGCGTCGGCCGGCGCGGCGCGCCCAGGCCCGACCCCGCGCTTTTTCGTTCCGGACTCCCGATTCTAGGCATCTGCTACGGCATGCAGCTTTTGGCCGACGAGACCGGCGGACGGGTGGCGCCCGCGGCGCGCCGGGAATACGGCAGCGCCGAGGTGGAGGTTTCCGCGGCCTGCCCGATTTTCAAGGGCCTGCCGGCGCGCTTTCGGGCGTGGATGAGCCACGGCGACGAGGTCGCGGGCCTTTCCAACGGCTTTAAGATCGCGGCCAAGACGCCGGCCGTGCCCCTGGCCGCCATCGCGGACGAGGCCAAGTCCTGGTACGGCGTGCAGTTTCATCCCGAGGTCGCGCACACCGAGCACGGCGCCGAGATTTTGGAGAATTTCGCCCGGGGCGTGTGCCGGGTTTCCGAGCGCTGGACCATGGCCTCTGTGCTGGAGTCGCAGGTCTCGGCCGTGCGGGCCCAGGTCGGGACGGGCTCGGTGGTGTGCGCTCTCTCGGGCGGCGTCGACAGCGCGGTCGCGGCCGCGCTCATCTCGCGCGCGGTGGGCGAGCGGCTTTTCTGCATTTTCGTGGACACCGGGCTTTTGCGCGAAGGCGATCGCGAGAGGGTCGAGACGATTTTGGCCCCGTCTTTGGGCTTGAAGATTAAGACCGTCGATGCCGGAGCGCTTTTCCTGCGGCGCCTGCGCGGCGTGGCCGATCCGGAGCGAAAGCGCAAAATCATCGGCAAGACCTTCATCGAGGTCTTCGAGAAGGAGGCCAAGCGCTTGAAGGGCGTCTCGTTCTTGGCCCAGGGCACGCTCTATCCGGACGTCATCGAGTCCGTCTCCGTGCACGGCCCCTCGGCCTCCATCAAGAGCCATCACAACGTGGGCGGCCTGCCCAAGGCCATGAAGTTGAAGCTGGTCGAGCCCCTGCGAGCGCTTTTCAAGGACGAAGTCAGGAAGCTTGGACGGGAGTTGGGCATCCCCGCCGAAATTCTGGACGCGCACCCCTTTCCCGGCCCGGGCTTGGCCATCCGCGTGCTGGGGCCGATCACGCCCGAGAAAATCGAAATCGTGCGCCGCGCCGACGCCATTTTCCGCCAGGAGCTGGAGTCCTCGGGCTGGTCCCAGAAAGTCTGGCAAGCCTTCGCCGCGCTCTTGCCCGTGCGCTCGGTGGGCGTGATGGGCGACGGGCGCACTTACGAGAACGCGGTGGTCCTGCGCGCGGTCGACGCGCGGGACGGCATGACCGCGGATTGGTCGCGCCTGCCGCACGAGGTTTTGCAGGCCGCGGCCGCGCGCATCATCTCGGAAGTCCGGGGCGTCAACCGCGTGGTCTACGACGTGACCTCCAAGCCTCCGGCCACCATCGAATGGGAATGACCGAAACCCCCGCGGCTGATACGGACGTTCCCGGCCTCAAGCTCTTTCGGCGCGGCAAGGTCCGCGACGTCTATGATCTGGAGGACAAGCTTCTCATCGTCGCCAGCGACCGGGTCTCCGCCTTCGACTGCGTCATGCCCGAGCCCGTTCCCGGCAAGGGCCGGGTCCTGACCCGGATTTCCTCTTTCTGGTTCCGCAAGACCTCCGCGCTGGTCCCCAACCACTTTCTGAGCGACGACGTGCAAGACATCAACGCCGCCCTGCCCGAGGGCGTCAAGCTCCGCCCCGAGACTTACGAGGGCCGCGTCATGCTGGCCAAAAAAGCGCGGCGCTTTGACGCCGAGTGCGTGGTGCGCGGCTATCTGGCTGGTTCGGGATGGAAGGAGTACCGGGAGACGGGCGCCATCTGCGGCGAGGCGCTGCCCGCGGGCTTAAAGCCCTTTTCCCCCCTGCCCCGCCCGATTTTCACGCCCGCGGCCAAGTCCGACACGGGCCACGATCACAACATCACCAAGGCCGAACTCGCCAAGCTCATCGGCCCCGCGCGGGCCTCGGAGCTCGAGGAAATAAGCCTGCGCCTCTATTCCTTCGCGGCCGCCTTTTTGGAGCCCAAGGGCCTCATCCTGGCCGACACCAAGTTCGAGTTTGGGCTCTGGGAGGACCGCGTCATCGCCATCGACGAGATGCTCACTCCGGACAGTTCGCGGATTTGGTCCGCCGCGGATCTGGGCGCGGGCCGCGCGCCCGCCGCCTACGACAAGCAGATGCTCCGGGATTACCTGGAATCCTCCGGCTGGAACAAGACCCCGCCTCCGCCGCACCTGCCGCCCGAGGTGGTCAAGGCGTTGAGCGCGCGCTATGAGGCGCTGGCCAAGGCGGTTATTTCATGAGCGCCGCGCCCGCCGCGCTCTCCAACGGCGCCGCCCGCCCGGCGGTGTCGCCCCGCGCGGCCGCGGTTCCCTACCGCGTCGAGGTAAATTTAAAGCGGGACATGCCCGATCCCGAGGGCGCGCGGGCGCTTTCCCTGCTGCGCGCCGCGGGGCTCTCCGCCGTCAAGGAGGTCCGCTCCGCCAAGATTTATTCCGTCCGCGGGCCGCTGACCCTCTCCCACGTCCACCAGGCGGCCAAGGAGCTTTTGTGCGATGCGGTGACCGAGGAATACAAGATTTTGTCGCCGCAGGCGCCGCCGTCCGTAGCGCGCCGCACGCGGGTCGAAGTGTGGTTCAGACCCGAGGTCTCCGACCCGGCCGAGGACTCAATCATGCTGGCCTTCGAGTGCGCCGGCTTGCCCAAGCCCGTCTCCGCGCGCCAGGGCGCGGTCTACTACGTCGAGGGCCGCGTGGCCCAGGCCGCGCTGGAAAAGGCCTTCGCGCGCTGGCTCGCCAATCCGCTCATCTGCCGCCTGAGCGCGGCGCCCTCGGCATGAAGAGTCCTGTTTTGACGCCGCCCGCCGCCGCGCCGCGCACCGACGCCCCGCAGCGCATGGCCGAGGGTTTTTTGAAGCTCTCGGCCAAGGGACTCTCGGATTTAAGCCGCAAGAGCCTCTGGTCTCTGAGCGAGACAGAGCTTCTGGCCGCGCAGGCGTACTTTAAAAAGGAAGGCCGCGACCCGACCTGGGCCGAGATGGAGACCGTGGCCCAGTACTGGTCCGAACACTGCCGGCACAAAACCTTCAACAGCCCCATCGCCTACTCGGATAACGGCCGGACCCGGCGCATCAAGAGCCTCTTCGCCGAGACCGTGGCCAAGGCCACCAAGGAACTCAAGAAACCCTGGTGCCTCTCGACTTTCAAGGACAACGCCGGCATCGTGAGCTTCGGCAAATCCGGCAAATGGGCCCTGGCGCTCAAGGCCGAAACGCACAATCATCCCTGCGCGCTCGAGCCCTACGGCGGCGCGGCCACGGGCCTGGGCGGCGTGGTGCGCGACGTTTTGGCCGCGGGCTTGGGCGCCAAGCCGGTTTTGGCCACGGACGTTTTCTGCTTCGGCCGTCCGGACGATCGGGGGCCGCTGCCGGAAGGGGCTCTCCCGCCGCTGAGCGGGCTGCTTTCGGCCGTCGCGGGCGTGGGCGACTACGGCAACCGCCTGGGAATCCCCTTGGCCGGGGGCGGGCTCTGGTTCGAGGACGGCTACCGCTTGACGCCCTTGGTCTTCGCCGGCTGCGCCGGCATCCTGCCGCGCTGGGCCGTGGGCAAGAAGGCCTTGCCCGGCGATCTCATCGTGGCCGCGGGCGGGCGCACGGGAAAAGACGGCATTCACGGAGCGACGTTTTCCTCCGCGGAACTCGACGGCTCGGCCCACGCCGCGGTGCAAATCGGCCACGCCATCAACGAGAAAAAGCTTTTGGACGCCCTGCTGCGCGCTCGCGACGAGAAGCTCTACCGCTTCGTGACCGACTGCGGCGCGGGAGGGTTTTCCTGCGCGGTGACCGAACTGGCCCAGGCCGCGGGCGGCGCGCGCGTGGATTTGGAGAAGGCTCCGCTCAAGGCAGGGGACTTGGAGCCCTGGGAGATTTGGCTTTCCGAGTCGCAGGAGCGCGTGGTGCTGGCCGTGCCGCCAAGCTCCCTGCGCGCCCTGGAAAAGGTTTTCGCCGCGGCCTCCTGCGAAATTGCGGTTCTGGGGGAAATCACGCGCGGCGGGCGCATCACCGTCGAATACGGCGCCGCGCGCGTGGCGGATTTGAGCCTGGATTTCCTGGAAAACGGACTGCCCCGCGCCGAGAGAAAGGCCGTGTGGAAGACGCCCAAGGCGGCCAAGGCCGCCAAGCCGTCATTTAAGTCGGGCGCGGGCACGCGCTGCGCGGACATCCTGGCCCAGGCCCTGGCCCATCCCAACGTCTGCAGCCGCGAGAGCGTGGTGCGCCGCTACGACTACGAGGTGCAGGCCGGCACGGTCATCAAGCCCCTTCAGGGCGTCAAGCACGACGGGCCGGGCGACGCCTGCGTCATCTGGCCGCGCGCGGCCGTGGGCGAGTCCGAGGGTTTTTCGGGCTTCGCCCTGGCGCACGGCCTTAACCCCTCCTACGGAAAAATCGACCCCTACTGGATGGCCATGGCCTGCGTGGACGAGGCCCTGCGCAATCTGGTCTGCGTGGGCGCGGACATTTCCCAGACGGCGCTTCTGGATAATTTCTGCTGGGGCAGCCCGGATAATCCGGAGGTCCTGGGCTCCTTGGTGCGCGCGGCGCTGGGCTGCTACGACGCGGCCAAGGGCTTCGAGGCCCCCTTTGTTTCCGGCAAGGACAGCCTCTTCAACGAGGCCAAGGACGCCTCCGGCAAAAACGTCGCGGCGCCGGGGACTCTCCTTATCACCGCGGCCGCGCCGGTGCGCGACGTGAGAAAATCCGTCACCATGGACGTCAAGGCCCCGGGCAACCCGCTCTACCTCGCGGGCTGGACCTCGGCGGACCTGGCGGGCTCCTTGTGCGCCGAGATTCTGGGAGCGCAAGGCGCGGGCCTGCCGCGCGTCGAGCCCAAGACCGCGCTCAAGGGTTTCCGCGCCGTCCTGGCCGCGATGGACAAGGGCCTGGTCTTGTCCGCGCATGATTTGTCGGAAGGGGGCCTGGCCGTGGCCGCGGCCGAGATGGCCTTCTCGGGCGAGTTCGGCCTGCGCCTGGATTTGGACGCCATCGCCTGCAAGGGCGTCATCTATTCTCCCGAGTTCCTGCTTTTCTCCGAGAGCCCCAGCCGGATTTTGCTGGAGGTCCCCGCGGACCGCGAGGCCGAGTTCGTTCGCGCCGCCAAGAGCGCGCCCGCGCTGCGCTGCGTGGGCCGAACCATCGCCAACCCGGTTTTGAAGGTCAAGGGTTTGGACGGCCTCTCGGTCATGGAAGAACCCATCGCCGCCTTGAAGTCGCATTGGCAGAAGACCTTGTCTGAGGCGCTCTCGTGAAGGCGCCCCGCATCCTCATCCTGCGTGCGCCCGGCGTCAACTGCGATGTGGAGACCGCGGCCGCGCTCAAGTTCGTGGGCGGCGCGCCCGAGCCCGCGACCATGGCCGACGTGCGCGCTGGGCGCGTGCGGATATTGGACTACGCCATGGCGGTTTTTCCCGGGGGTTTTTCCTACGGCGACGATTTGGGCGCGGGCAAGATTCTGGCCGTGCAAATCCGCGGCTACTTGAAGGACCTGCGCCACTTCGTGCGCCAGAAGCGCCCGGTCCTGGGCGTGTGCAACGGCTTTCAGGCCCTGGTCAAGGCCGGGCTTCTGCCCTTCGGCTCGGGCGAGCCCACCGCGGGATTCGCGGCCAACGACTCGGGCCGCTTCGAGGCGCGCTGGGTGCACCTGCGCCTCAACACGCAGAGTCCCAGCCTCTTTTTCCGGGGCCTGCCCGAAATGATCGAGCTGCCCGTGGCGCACGGCGAGGGCAAGCTGGTCTTGAAGACCCCGCGCCAATTGGAGGACCTGAAGAAAAACCACTCCATCGCCATGCAGTACGTTTCGGACGACGGCAAGCTCGCGGGCTACCCGGCCAACCCCAACGGCTCGGTCTTCAACATCGCGGCGCTCTCCAATCCCGAGGGCAACTGCCTGGGCCTGATGCCGCACCCCGAGCGCTTCACCGACATCCACCACCATCCGAACTGGACGCGCCAGACCTTTTTCAAGCACTGCGCGGGGCTGGAGATTTTCCGCAACGCCGTGGATTACTGCCGGAGCTGATGGCTCAAGCCCAAGCGTCGAGCGACTAACATGTGCGGCATTTTCGCGGTCACGGACTGCGCCGAGGCGGCCGACGTCGTCCGCGCCGGGCTTTTGGCCCTGCAGCACCGCGGCCAGGAATCATCCGGCATCGTCTCCAGCGACGGCGAGCGCCTGCACGCCAAGGCCGGCATGGGCCTGGTCGCGGACGTGTTCCCGGGACCGGCCGCGGCGATTCTCCCCGGCCGCGCGGCCGCGGGCCATGTGCGCTACTCGACCGCGGGGGAATCTCTCCTTAAAAACGCCCAGCCCCTGATGTTCGGCGGGCGCCACGGCGCCTTGGCCATCGCGCACAACGGCAACTTCACCAACGCCGCGGCCCTGCGCCGGGAACTGGAGGCCAAGGGCGCCATCTTCCAATCCTCGACAGATTCCGAGGTGGCCGTGCACCTGATGGCCCGCCGCGGCCCGCCGCTTGAAAAGGCGCTCATCGAGAGCTTGCGCCGCATCGAGGGCGCCTACTCGCTCATCATCTTCACGCCGGGAAAAATCATCGCCGCGCGCGACCCGCTGGGCTTTCGGCCCCTGGTGCTGGGGCGCCTGGGCAAAAGCTTCGTCGTGGCCTCCGAGACCGCGGCCCTGGACGCGGTCAAGGCGTCCTTCGTCCGGGAAATCGAGCCGGGCGAGGTGCTGATTTTGGAGAAGGGCCGCCTCAGGAGCCTAAAACCCTTCGCGGCGAAAAAAATTCCGGCGCGCTGCGTCTTCGAGCACGTCTATTTCGCCCGGCCCGACTCGCAGGTCTTCGGCCGCAACGTGCAGGCCGCGCGCCGGGAGATGGGCCGGCAGCTGGCCCGCGAGATGGCGGGGATATCCGCGGATATCGTCGTGCCGGTGCCCGACTCCGGGGTCTCCGCGGCGCTGGGATTTTCCGACGTCTCCGGCATCCCCTTCGAGATGGCGCTGGTGCGCAACCACTACGTCACCCGCACCTTCATCAAGCCCACCCAGGCGCTGCGGGAAGCCTCCGCGGCCATGAAGCTTTTCCCGGTCTCGGAGGCCCTGCGCGGCCGCCGCGTGGTGCTGGTCGACGACTCCATCGTGCGCGGCACGACGTCGCGCCTCATCGTGCGCCGGGTGCGGGACGCGGGCGCGCGCGAAATCCACATGGCGATCGCGAGCCCGCCCATTGTCTCGCCCTGCCACTACGGCATCAACACGCCGCGCGCCAAGGAGCTCATTGCCGCGCGCCGCACGCCCGAGCAGGTGAGAAAATTTTTGGGGGCCGACAGCCTGCGCTACCTGAGCTTGGAGGGACTCCTCAAGGCCGCGGCCGGGCCCGGCGGGGCGGGCTCGGGATTCTGCTCCGGCTGCTTCACCGGCCGCTACCCGGCGCCCGTCCCCGAGGACGCATGAGCGCGCCCGACACCAGCGTCCTTCTGCTGGGTTCCGGCGGGCGCGAGCACGCCCTGGCCTGGGTTTTGGGCCAAAGCCCGCGCCTTAAAAATTTTTACGCCCTGCCGGGCTCGGCCGCCATTTCCGATTGGGCGCAGAGCCTGCCCGGCGACCCCTCCTCGCCGCAAGACGTCGTGGCCGCGGCCAAGGACCGCCACGCCGGCCTGGTCATCGTCGGCCCCGAGGCGCCGCTGGCCGCGGGCGTCGCGGACGCCCTGCGCGCGGAAGGCATTTTAGTTTTCGGGCCCAACCGGGACGGCGCGCGGCTTGAGTCCTCCAAGATTTTCGCCAAGGAGTTCATGGCGCGCCACGGCATCCCGGCCGCGCGATCTCAAGCGTTTGCGGACGCGGCGTCGGCCAAGGCGGCGCTGGCATCCTGGCCCGAGCCCGTCGTGGTCAAGGCCGACGGCTTGGCCGGGGGCAAGGGAGTCTTTGTCTGCGCGTCGCGCGAGGAAGCGCTTCAAGCGGTGGAATTTTTGATGGAGCGCCGGGGCGCCGGCGCCGCCGGCGGCCGGATATTGCTTGAGGAGGCGCTCTCGGGCCCGGAGCTCTCCGCCATGGCCCTGTGCGACGGGAAAAGTTTTCGCCTGCTGCCACTGGCGCGCGATCACAAGCGCCTCAAAGACGGCGATTTGGGGCCCAATACCGGCGGCATGGGCGCCGTCGCCCCGGTCGCCATCTCGCCTGCGGAGCGCGGCGCCGTGGAAGATGTTTTCGCGCGCGCGATGAAAGGTCTGGCCGCCGAGGGCGTCGACTACCGCGGCGTTCTCTATGCCGGGCTCATGATGACCGCCCATGGCCCCAAGGTTTTGGAGTTCAACTGCCGCCTGGGCGATCCGGAGACGCAGGTCGTGCTGCCGCTTCTGGCGTCGGACTTCCTGGATTTGGCCCTGGCCTGCGCCAAGGGCGATTTGGGCTTAAAGGCAATCAAGGTCCGTCCGGGGTCGTGCGTCTGCGTGGTCATGGCCTCGGCGGGCTATCCGCAAAAGCCGCAACCCGCCGGGGCGATTTCGGGCCTCGAGGAGGTCGCGCGAGATTCCGAGGTCAAGGCGTTTCACGCGGCCACGACGGTGAGGGATCGCGCCTGGTCGGGCGGCTCCGGACGGGTTTTAAGCGTCTGCGCGGGAGGCAAGGACGCCGCGGCGGCGCGGCAGAAAGCCTACGCCGCCGCGGACAAGATTTTTTTCGAGGGGAAAATCCTGCGCCGGGACATCGCGGCGGGCGTTCCGGCGCCGACGTCCCAAACTTCCAAGGGCGGTAGCTTTGGGACGTCCCGAACCCACGCATTTCGGATGTTCGGGACGGGGGTCTAGCATGGCCAAAGCGCGGCCGTTGGTCGGCGTTATCATGGGCAGCCAGAGCGACTGGGAAACGATGAAGCGCGCTGCGGAAGTCTTGGCCGAGTTGGGCGTGGCGCACGAGTGCCGCGTGGTCTCGGCGCACCGCACGCCGGATCTGCTTTTCAAGTACGCCGCCTCGGCGCGCAAGCGGGGCTTGAAGGTCATCATCGCGGGCGCGGGCGGCGCCGCGCACCTGCCCGGCATGGCCGCGGCCAAGACCGTGCTGCCGGTGCTGGGCGTGCCGGTCAAATCCAAGGCTTTAAAGGGCATCGACTCCTTGGTCTCCATCGCGCAGATGCCCCGCGGCGTGCCGGTGGGGACCTTGGCCATCGGCGAGGCTGGCGCGGCCAACGCGGCGTATCTGGCCGCGCAGATTCTGGCTCTGCAAAACCCGGCGCTGCGGCGCAAAATCGAAGCCTTCCGCCGCGCGCAGACCCGGAGCGCATTGAACTCGAAGCTTTGAAAACAATTCTTCCCGGAAGGACGCTCGGCATCCTGGGCGGCGGACAGCTGGGCCGCCTGCTGGCCCAGGACGCGCGGCGCATGGGGTACAAGACCGGCGTCCTGGATCCCGCGCCCAACGGCCCCGCGGCGCAGGTCTGCGATTTCCACATCCAAGCGCCCATAGACGACGCGGCCGCGGCCCTGAAGCTGGCCGAGCGCTGCGACGCCTTGACGCTCGAGTGGGAGCTCATCCCCGCGCCGCTCTTGGACGCCGTCGCCAAGAAAAAACCGCTTTTCCCCTCGGCCCGGGTGCTTTCCGTCATCCAGGACCGCTTGGCGCAAAAGCAGTTTCTGGCCAAGGAAGGCTTTCCCCAGGCTCGCTTTGCCTCCGCGGCGGACGCCAAGGAGCTCTCGGCCGCGGTGGCGGACCTCGGCTATCCCGCGATTTTGAAGCGCCGCCGCGCGGGCTACGACGGCAAGGGCCAGCGCCGGCTGGAGGGCGAGCCGGATTTGCCCGCGGCGATGGATCTCTTGTCCGCGCCCTGCGTCTTGGAGGAGAAAATAGATTTCGAGCGCGAGATTTCAGTCGTGCTGGCGCGCAATGAAAAGGGCGACGTGGCCTTTTTCCCCGTGGCGCTCAACGAGCACGAAGGCGGCATCCTGATCCTGTCTTCCGCGCCCGCGCCCGTTTCCGAGACCCGCGCGCGGGAGGCCAAGGATTTAGCCGCGGCCGCGGCCCGGGCCTTGGGACACGTGGGCGTGATGGCCGTGGAGATGTTCGTCGCCAAAGGGGGCTCGCTGCTGATCAACGAGATCGCGCCGCGCGTGCACAACAGCGGGCACTACACCTTGGGCGCCTGCGCGGTCTCGCAGTTCGAGCAGCACTGGCGCGCCGGCCTGGGCCTGCCCCTGGCCGAGACCGCGCTCCTCTCGCCCGTGGTGATGGCCAACCTCTTGGGGGATTTGTGGGCCGACGGCGCGCCGAACTGGGAGCCTTTGCTGCAAAATCCCGCGGCGCGGCTCTTTCTCTACGGCAAGGACGCGCCCAAGCCGGGCCGCAAGATGGGGCACTTCCTGCTTTTGGGCGGCGACGCGGAATCCTTGCGCGCCGACGCGGAGCGCATCCTGCGCGACATGACGTCCGTCTCCGGTCCGCGGGCGAAGGCTTAAGCCGCCGGCCCCATCAGGCGCAAAAGCCCGGTCAGCGGAATAATCGCCCACTCGGGGCTGGTCTCCAGCTCCTGGCGCGTCTCATCCAGGGCGCGCTCCACGAGCAGAAGCTCCAAAAAGAGGTCCGTCTCCGCTCGGGTCTTGGGCAAGAGGCCCGCGTCCGCGACGGCGGCGAGATAGGATTTCAGGAACGCCGCCGAGACCCACTGGATCCAGAACCGCGCCCAGGGCTCCAGGCGCGCGGCGTCCGCGGCGCGCGAGACGCCGACGCGGCCCAGCAAAATCGTGTAGGCCGCGTAGTCGAAGGAGCGCAGCATGCCGGCGACGTCGCGCAGCGGCGAGCGCTTGACGCGGCGGTCCTGCAGGGACTGCGCCACCGGCCACTCGAAGTCGAAAATCTGAAAGTCGCTGCCGGTGTAGAGCACTTGCTTTAAGTGGTAGTCGCCGTGGCAGCGGATGCGCCGGCCCGAGAGCTTCTTGCCCAGAAGCCCTTTTAAGCGCGCCATGACCTCGCCTTCCAGGGCCAGCGCCGCCGAGGCCTGCGTCCGGTGCGCCTCCGGCAAGTCCTTGGCCTGCGCGCGCAGCAGATAGAAGGCGTCCTTGGCGCGGGTGCGCAGGGACTGGTAGATCGAGCGCTGGTAGAGCTCCGAGAACTCCTCGGGCGCGAAATTTTTCTCCCGCGCGCCTTCCGAAAGCGCCAAGTGGAGCTCGCCGGTGCGCCGGCCCAGCAGCTTGGCCGCCTCAAGGAAGGCGCCGACGCGCTCCAGGGCCAGGGCGGGAGGCTCCGCATCCGCGAGCGTCCAGAACTTGGGCGTCAGGGCCGCGTCCTTGGGAAAATCCATCCCGCCCGGAATGTCGTCGAAATAGCGGCGCAGGTCGTCCAGGGTGTACTGCCAGGCGTCGCCGCGGTTGGCGACGTAGCTGTGCAGCACGGCCAAGGTCCGCGATTCACCCTGCCGGGCGCGGTAGGTAATTTCGCCGGCCAACGCCGGCGAATAGGGGAAGCTCTTTTTCTCGGCCAGGTAGCGGCTGATTTCCGCGTCGGGGTTCTCGCCCGCGTGCAGGCGCCGGAAGAACTTGAGCACCAGGCGGTCGCCGAAGAGGAATGAGGCGTTGCGCCTGGTCCCTTTGGCCGGCGTCGGCGCGGGCAGAGCCCCTTCGCCCGCGGCGGCGGCCAGGCCCGGGCCCGCGGCCATGACGATTTCGCCCGCTCGGCCCTTCAAGCGCCGTTTGCGGCGGACGCCGTCGAGGATCCGCGCGCAGAAATCCGGATCGGTCGTCGCGTCGAAAAGCACGCCCGCGGTTTGTTCCGGCTCGCCGCGGCGGCGGACCTCCGCCAGCACGCTAAAAGGGTGTTCCTGCCGGATTTTTGCGGCCTTCTCTCCCGCGGCGAAGGCCAGCGGCAGCAGATAGACCTCGGGCGCGGCGTTCAAGAACTCCGCCTGCACGAGGCACAGGCGCGGCGCCGGCTTTTCCTCGCCGCCGTTTAAAGCCGCGTCGTCGAGGACGCGGGCCGAGCGCAGCAGATGCTGCCGGCCCTCGAACCACTGCCGGGCGCGCAGGTAGCTCTTTAACGCCGCGCCGAGCGTCTCGGCGTTGGCCGGGGAGAAAAGCGCCTCCAAGCCGCCGGAAATCTCCACGGCCGGGGTCTGCGCCGGGGCCAGGGCGGCGTTGACCTCTGGCGTCGTGGGCGGCCGCAGCCTAAACCAATAGAAGGAGTGCGGTCCCAGCGTGAGTCGGTAGCGCTCCTCGCCCACGGTCGGAAACTCGAAGCGGCCGAACATCTCGACCAGCGCCAGCCCCTTGAAGGGGGACAAATCGAGCTCGGCCAGCTGCACGAAGCGGGAAAGGTTGGCCACCGCCAGGATGCGCTCGTCCTCGCAGGTGCGCACGTAGGCGAAAATCTTGCGGTTCTCGCAGCCCACCATATCCATCGTTCCCCGGCCAAAGGCCTTGTAGCGCTTGCGCATGTCGATGGCGCGCTTCATCCACCAGAACAGCGAGTGCTGGTTGTTCTGCTGGACCTCGACGTTGACGGCCTCGTAGTGGTACTCGGGCTCGATGATGACGGGGAGGTACAGGCTCTGCGCGTTGGCGCGCGAGAAGCCCGCGTTGCGGTCCGCGTTCCAGAGCATGGGCGTGCGCACGCCGTTGCGGTCGCCCAGGTGGATGTTGTCGCCCATGCCGATTTCGTCGCCGTAGTAGATGACCGGCGTGCCGGGCAGGGAGAAAAGCAGGCTGTTCAAGAGCTCGATTTTGCGGCGGTGGTTGCCCATAAGCGGCGCCAGGCGCCGGCGGATGCCGAGGTTGATGCGCGCGCGCGCGTCCTGGGCGTAGAAGCGGTACATGTAGTCGCGCTCCTCGTCGGTCACCATCTCCAAGGTCAGCTCGTCGTGGTTGCGCAGGAAGATGGCCCACTGACCGCGGTCCGAGACCTCCGGCGTCTGCTGCAGGATGTCCGCGATGGGCGAGCAGTCCTCCATCTGCAGGGCCATGAAGAGCCGCGGCATCAGGGGGAAGTGGAAGGCCATGTGGCACTCGTCGCCTTGGCCGAAGTAGACCGCGGCGTCCTCGGGCCACTGGTTGGCCTCGGCCAGGAGCATGCGGTCCTTGAACTTCGAGTCCACGTGCCGGCGCAGGTCCTTCAAAAAAGCGTGGGTCTCGGGCAGGTTCTCGCATGTGGTGCCCTCGCGCTCGAAGAGGTAGGGCACGGCGTCCAGGCGCAGGCCGTCGACGCCCAGGCCCAGCCAGAAATCCACCACCTTGAAGAGGTACTCCCGCACCTTGGGGTTGTCGAAATTCAAATCCGGCTGATGGGAGTAGAAGCGGTGCCAGAAGTAGGCCTTGGCCACGGGGTCCCAGGACCAGTTGGAGGTCTCGAAGTCCTGGAAGATGACGCGCGCCTCCGAATATTTGCGCGGGTCGTCGCTCCAGACGTAGAAGTTCCGCTCGGGGCTGCCCGCCGGCGCGCGGCGCGCCTTTTGGAAAAGCTCGTGCTGGTCCGAGGTGTGGTTCAAGACCAACTCAGTGATGACCTGAAGGTTCCGGCGCTTGGCTTCCTTCAGGAAGCGCTTGAAGTCCGCGAGCGTGCCGTAGTCTTTGTGCACGCCGAAATAGTCCGCGATGTCGTAGCCGTCGTCGCGCAGCGGCGAGGGGTAGAAAGGCAGGAGCCACAGGGCGGTCACGCCCAGGTCCTGCAGGTAGTCGAGCTTCTCGATGAGGCCGGGGAAGTCCCCGATGCCGTCGCCGTTGCCGTCGCGGTACGCGCGCACGGGCAACTCGTAGATGACGGCGTCTTTATACCACCGGGGGTCGTTGGTCATCGCGCGCTGAGTTTCAAGTATAGGAAATATGGGCGCGGCCTTTGGGCCCAATTGGAGCTGGGCCCAAAGACCGCGGCCGCCTGGGCCCATCGCCTGCCCCGCGCCGCGGCTCCTGCTGCTAGAATAACCCCAGAAGGGGCTTTGAAGCAAGGAGACAAAACTATGAAGACATCCGCCGCCAAATTTCTAGCCGCCGGCGCCGCCTTGACGCTGGCGCTTCCTTATATAAGCCGAGCCGCCGACTTCGAGGCTCGGGACATCGGGTCCTTTCAGGTGCAGAACGCCGGCGTTCCGGACGAGGCCGCGATGCCGGCCGTGGACAGCGGACTGGCCTTCGATCTCCAGGACATGGGCCAGCGCCTGCCCGGAGCCAATCTGTCCCCGGATCAGCTCGACGCCATGCTTCCCGCGGCGACGCTTCCCGCCGTTAAGGCCGCGACGGTCCGGCCCGCGGCCAACCCGAACGTGCGCTCCGCGGCGCCGAGCGTGGCGTCCGAGGAAAATGCGATGACGCCCGAGAACAGCTCGGGCATCGCGGCGTGGCTCGACCGGCAGGGCCTGCGCGGCCCCGCGCCCGCGGCCAATCCGAACGTGCGCTCCGCGGCGCCGAGCGTGGCGCCAAAGGAAAATGCGATGACGCCCGAGAACAGCTCGGGCATCGCGGCGTGGCTCGACCGCCATCACCTGCGTGACGGCGCCGGCCTCGTGGCCGCGGAGAAAAATATTTTGCCCCAGAGCGCGGCCAGCGTGAATTTCGACGGGGCCGCGAGCGCCGAAGCGGCGTCGGGGGACATCGAAGTCAGCCCCCTTAGCGACCGCGGCCGCGAGCGCGTCCAAAAAGTCGGTCTCCTGATGTCGCAGACAATGAGCATTCGGAACGAGTACTTGCCGAAAATTGTTACGGTCGGCGAGTTGGCTTCCCGCCTTAATTATTACGGCGTAACACCCGAAGCCCAGGAGTTCGCCAGGATTCAAGGAGAATTAGCCCGAATCGACGGTGAGTTTAAGGGGTACTTGGATTTTCTGTTGACCCCTTTGACGGCGTCGACTAATGGCGGCACGGCGGGCACGTGGCAAAATCGCCACTTTCTTCCGCCGGACATCGATAAAGTGCTGGCCGTTAAAGGGCTGACCTTGGACAACGTGGCGGCGCAGCTGGGCATTCTTGAGAGTCATCTGCGCGACGAGGTGACCCAAGCGCAGCAATGGGCGCAGGAAGTCTACGCGAAATATCACCGCACGGACACGGTGAGCAGCACTTTTGCGTCGATAGAAACCACCACGAAGCGCCACTGGTACTATCTTTGGTTGAACCCGGTCCACAAAGTTAGCAAGCAGAAAGACGTGCCCATCGCTCCCAGGCAGATGAATAAATATCCGTTTCGTAGCGGGAATTGGATAACCCGCGTGAAGAACACGAGAAATGCCACGATCCGGATTACGCACTGGCGTCCGACCAACGTGGACGAGAATCTTGACGCCCTTCGGGCGTTTGCCAAGCAACCGCTGCCTCCGCAAGTTATCAAGTAAAATCGCGGCGGCCGGAAGGTTCAAGCGGGCCCGGGAAGCAATCCGGGCCCGCTTTCTTTTCGCGGCGGGCTTTACAACTCGGGCCCAAGGAGATACACTGCTGGCATGAAAAAATCCGCGCTGGCCGCGCTCTTGGCGCTGGCGCTTCCTTATATAGCCCGGGCCGCGGGGCCCGCGGCCAAGAACCCGGGCACCTTCGTCAACGCCGAGATCGAGGAAATCACCAGCCTGGACCCGGTCTTCCCTTACGACAACGCGAGCCAGGGGCTCATCTACAACATCTACGACACCCTGATCGCCTTTAAGGGCGCGTCCTTGACGCGCTTTCGGCCCGCGCTCGCGACCGAGGTGCCCTCGCGGAAAAACGGCCTTATCTCGGCGGACGGGCTGGTCTACCGCTTCCCCATCCGCAAGCGCGTGTTTTTCCAGGACGGCGAGCTCCTGACGCCCGAGGACGTGCGCTACTCCTTGCTGCGCTTCATGCTCACCGATCGCGCGGGCGGGCCCTCGGCGCTTCTGCTTGAGCCCATCCTGGGCGTGTCCTCGACCCGCGACGCCTCGGGCAAGATCACGCTCGACTTCAAAAAAGCCGCGGGCGCCGTGCGCGTGGAAGGAAACGACGTGGTTATCCGCCTGGCCCGGCCCTTCGCGCCTTTCTTGTCCATCATGGCGCGCTGGAGCTACGTGGAATGCGAGTCCTGGGCCGCGGCCAACGGCGAGTGGGACGGCAAAGAGGCCGACTGGAAAAAGTACAACGATCCGGAGGCCGGGCAGTCATATTTCGATTCCCACGCCGACGGCACCGGGCCCTTCGAGCTGGCGGACTGGGACCAGGTGGGCCGCTTCGTGCTCTTAAAGCGCTTCGACCGCTACTGGCGCGGCCCGGCCAAGCTCGCGCAGGTGCTCGTCAAGACCGTGCCCGAGCTCTCCACCCGCAAGCTCATGCTTGAAGCCGGCGACGCGGACTTGGCCGAGGTCGCGGCGCCCCTGGCCGACGAATTAAAGGGCCTGCCCGGCGTGCGCTTGGATCAAGGCCTGCCGGAGCTGGCGGTCGACCCGGTGTTTTTCTTCACCTTCCACATCAATCCCCAGGCCAACCCGGACATCGGATCTGGGCGCTTGGACGGCGACGGCATCCCGCCGGATTTCTTCACGGACAAGAATCTGAGAAAGGCCTTCGCCTACGCCTTTAACTACAAGGCCATGGTCAAGGACGTCTTCCACGGCCGGGCCGAGCCGGCGGTCGGCCCCATCCCGCCGGGGCTGCTGGGCTACGAGCCCGACGGCCCGCGCTACCGCTACGACCCGGCCAAGGCCAAGGCGTACTTCAAGAAGGCCTGGGGCGGGCAGGTGTGGCAAAAGGGCTTTCGCTTCACCTTGACCTACAACACCGGCGGCGAGAGCCGCTTGGCCGCGTGCGAAATCTTGAAGCGCGGCGTGGAGGCCTTGAACCCCAAGTTCCAAATCAACCTGCGCGGCCTGGACTGGCCCTCCTACCTGGCCAAGGCGCAGCAGCGCCTCCTGCCCGTTTTTTCGCGCGGCTGGTACCCCGACTACCCGGACCCGCACGACTTCGCCTTCGCCTTCTACGACTCGGACGGCCGCTACCCCTCGGCGCAGGGCTATTCCAACCCCAAGATGGACAAGCTCATCGCGCAGGCGGC
Source organism: Elusimicrobiota bacterium (assembly GCA_035534315.1). Lineage (GTDB taxonomy): Bacteria > Elusimicrobiota > Elusimicrobia > UBA1565 > UBA9628 > JAGWJU01. The sequence goes on along the minus strand of DATLSD010000050.1, from coordinate 10,970 downwards.
CCGGGAGTTGGACCCGCAAAAGCGCGCGCGGCTCTATCATGAGATTCTGCGCCTGGGCTACGAGGACGAGCCCGACGTGGTGACCGTCTATCCGACCGGCGTGCTGGCGCTGCGCAAATGGGTCAAGGGCTTTGTCTACAACCCGGTGTTTTTGGACGCGTACTACTACCCCGTCTCCAAGGACTAGAGCGTGAGCGCTAAGAGCTCCCGCGGGGCCTTCGCGGTCCTCATCCTGGCCAACCTCATCTACGCCACGGCCTATTCGACGGCGCGCGTGGCCATGACCGGCGTGCCGCCCGCCGCGCTGGCCTTCGTGCGCCTCTTCGCCGCGGGCGCGGTGCTGCTGCCCTTCTTTAAGGTCCGCGGCGCGGCGCCGCTTTCGCGGCAAGATTTCTGGTCCGTGGCCGGCATGGGCATCGTGGGCCTGGGCGCGGCGTTTTGGCTCGGCAACGTGGGCATCGCCTGGTCCTCGTCGACCGACGCGGCGCTGCTGGTGGTGGTCGAGCCCGTCGCCTTGATGCTCCTGGGCCCCGTTCTATTGGGCGAGAAGCTCTCCCGCCGCGAGGCCGCGGGCGCGGCCCTGGCGGTTATCGGTTCGGCGCTGGTGGTCTTTAACGGCGTGCCGGGCTTAAGCGCCGGCGCCGGGCTTTTGCCGCATTGGCGCGGCGACCTGCTTCTCATCTTGGGCGGCCTGGCCTTCGCCGCTTACTCCTTGCTGGGCCGCCCGGCCCTGGCGCGCGCCGACGCGGGGCGCGTGACCGTGCTCTCCATGTTCTGGGGCGCGGCCGCGGTCTTTCCCTTGGCCGCGCGGGAGTGGATGACGGGCCGGCGGCCGGTCTGGACCTTTTCCGCGGCGGCGGCGACGATTTACCTGGCCCTGGCGGTCACGGCGCTGGGATTTTTCCTGTGGAACTGGGCGCTCGAGCGCGTGGAGACCTCGCGCGCGGCCATTTTTCTGACCAGCCAGCCCATCCTGGGCGCGCTCTTGGGCGTGCTCTGGCTTAAGGAGCGCGCGACCGTTTTTACGTTTGTGGGCGGCGCGCTCATCGTGGCCGGGCTCGCCGCGGCGTTCTGGCCCGCGCGCGCGGCCGCGGCGGGCGAACCGGCGATCCGCGCGGAGGCGTCTTAGCCTAGGCATAAAAACCAATAAACTACCGGGAATCCCGGTAAATATCAATATTGCCGGGATTCCCGGTAAAATAGTTTAAAATGAAGATTCACCTTCCAAATAGCGCCTTTCTGGGAAATATCGATCCGTTCATTCGCGGCTTCGACCCGTCATCTCCGGATCGCCTCGAGATTTCAGCCAACGACAAGTGGATTTCCGTCCATCCGGCGGCGATTTCGATGGTGGCCGCGCTGGGCTTGAGCGTGAAGCCGGAAAACATCCTCCGCCAGAAGTTCGAGGCGCGCTCAAGCCATTATTTCGCCCGCATGGGGCTCTTCAAGCTCCTGAACATTCCGACCGGCATCGCCATCACGGAGCACGAGTCGGCGGGGCGGTTTATTCCGCTCACCCAGATACGGGCGTCGGCGGAACTAACGCGCTTCATCACCGAAATGATCCCGCTGCTGCATTTGGAGGCGGAGCAAGCCAAGACTCTGGGCTACATCGTGAGCGAACTCGTGAGAAACGTGCTGGAACACGCCGAGGCCCCCAACGGCGCGCTTTTGTGCGCGCAGTACTACAAGAAAAGCAACGCCATCCGCATCGGCATCGCCGACACGGGCGTGGGAATCAAGGCCACCATCACGCGCTCGCACCGGGCGGACACGGACCTCGACGCCATCCGGCTCGCGCTCATGCCCGGCATCACCGGCACGACCCCCATGGAGGGGGGCACCGAGCAGAACGCGGGCGCCGGCCTGTTCTTCATCAAGTCCATCGCCAGCGTCAACCGCGATTTTTTCGTGATTTACAGCGGCACGGGCCTCTACAAACTGCTCAAGAAAAGCTCCGCCCGCAGGCTGCGCCTGCATGCCGATCCTTTTGAGGACAGGCACGCCCAGGACGGCGCAATGCCCTATTGGCGCGGAACGGTCGTCGGCGTGGACATCACGCTCAACCAGACCGAGGAGTTCTCCCGGCTCTTGGACGCCATCCGGGAAACCTACGGCTCCGCCGTCAGGGAGCGGCGCCGGGAAAAATACAGGAGGCCGCGGTTCTCGTGACGCGCATCGACATCCGCGCGCGCGCCGGCGCTTTCGCGGAAAACAAGGATGCGGCCAGGGAGATGCGTCTCAACGAAATCCTTCCGGCGCTCGAAAAGGGCGAGAATGTCGTCCTGGATTTCACGGGCGTGGACGCGGCCACGCAATCCTTCGTCCACGCGCTCATCAGCGACCTGCTGAGAAAGCGGGGCGCCGCCGTGCTCGACCATCTTGAGTTCAAATCCTGCAACGACACGGTGCGGAAAATTATCGCCATCGTGGTCGACTATATGCAGGAAGGCGCGGGCTAGAGGCTCCTGATGCGCGCGCGGATGGGGGACGCGGTTAACAACGAGTGGGCCTAAAAGCCCACTGCGGCTAGAGCCAAGAAGCTTGCCGTTAAAATCAGTGGAGGCCGCAGTATTCGAGCTTGCAGATGTCCGTGACGCCGGCCGTTTTCAACAGGGACTGCTGGGCCGCGTCGACTTTGGCGCTTCCTTGAGCGGCGATCGCGTTGTGTCTTGCAACGGCCAGCGCTTGCGCGGCGATATCGCTGAGGCTGCTGGAGGACGCCGGGGATGGAAAGGGCTGCGGCGCGAGAACGGCCGCGTAGTCGCTGATGTCCTGAAGGCCATCATAATTGTCGCGAACATACTGGCGAACGAGGTCGCCTTGCGCGCTGGTTTGAACATCTATTTTCTTGACGGCTTCCGCTGAGGCCGTGATTTCGCCGCAAAGCTCCGCGATTTGAGGCTCCGTCATGGCATCGGCCTGCGCTTTAGTGACCGTCACCTTCCGGTTGCCCGCGTAGTAGTACACCTCCGCTTGGGCGGCGGCGCCGAGCAAGGACAGCGTCAATACGGCAATCGGCAAAGAAGAGAGTTTCATTATTAACCTCCTGGGCTTTTGCGCCCATGCTGAGATTAAGGATGCCGGCCGACGCCTTTTGCCGCATGAGCCGTTGGGGCAGGCCCAAGCAACAAAGGGCCCGGGTCCAAAGGCCCACGCGACTATAGGCTCCTGATGCGCGCGCGGATAAGCCCGCAGAGATAATCCGCGGCTTGGGGCAGCGCCCGGCCGCGGCGCTTGAAGAAGTAGATTTCGCGGGACAAGGGCGGGCCCTTAAAGCGCAGGACCGCGCCGGCCTTTAAGGCGTCCTTCATCACCATGTCCGGCAGCACGGCCGCGGCCAAGCCTTCCAGCACGAAGCGGTGGTGGGTCTCCAAGAACTCGGCCTCGTACTGGATATTGCGCGGCAGGCGCGCGTCCGGAAAGCCGTCGACGCTGGGCAGCGTGGGGTCGGCGCGGAAGTATCGCGGCGCGATGAAGGGGCATTGCAGGAGTTCGCGCAGCGCGGTTGGCGCTCGGCGCCCGGCGAAAAGTTTTTTGGCCGCGTAGATGTGCGAGACCAGGCGCCCCAGGTGGCGCGACTCAAGCGCGGGGTCCTGGATGTCGGCGTAATAGAGCCCGAAGTCGACTTGATCTTTTTTCAAGGCGTCGGCCATGCCCGCGGGGTCGAGCTCGTAGAAGGCAAAGCGCGTCTTGGGGTGGCGGCCGCGGAAGGCCAGGAGCGGCCGGGGCAGCAGGTAGTCCGTGATCATCTCGCGGCTGCCGATTTTGATGAAAGAGACGCCCTCCGGCGCCTGGCCCGAGAGGGCCAGCTTGGCGCTTTCGATGGCGTCGTAGACGGCCTCGGCGCGGTCCTTTAGGAGCCGGCCCTCGGCGGTCAGCTCCACCGTGCGCCCTTCGCGCGCAAAGAGTTTTCGGCCCAGGGATTTTTCCAGAAGCGAAACGCTACGGCTCACGGCCGGCGGGGAGATGTGCAGGTTTTCGGCCGCGCGGGTGAAGTTCAACTCGCGGGCGACTTCCAAAAAGTAGCGCAGCTGGTAGAGGTCCATGCGAAGAGTTCTCCCGCGGCTATGTTAACTTTAAGTTATCGCTCGCTTCAATATTTTTTAATTTAAATTAACGATGGGAACCGCTATCATGGCTCACGCCGTTAGACAAGGAGGCGCTATGATTGCAGTCGCGACGCGGGCGCGGGAAGCCGGGACGGACGACTTTACGCTCTTTAAGGAGAAAATCGAGCGGGAGCTTTTGGGGCACCCGGTCGTCATGGACAACGCCTACACCCGGTGGTTCAAGCGGGGCTTGGCCGACGCCCGGCAGGTCCAGGATCTCATCGTGCAGTTCTCGGTCTTCTCCAATTACTTTCTGATCATCCAGGCCAAGCGCATGGTAATGGCCGAAACCGCCGAGAGCGAGGCGGCCGCGCGCGACATTCTGGTCAACGAGCTGGGCGTGGGCTTGAACCCGCGCACCGGGAGCGCGGAGGGAAAGACTTTTTCCGCCAGGAACGCGCACCTCAACTGGCTGCGGGAGACGGGCGCCGCGCTGGGCCTCTCGCCGATGAGCCTGGGCCGCTGGAGCGCCGCAGCACCCTCCACCAAACTGTTTTTGGAAAACCTGGAGGCGGTCTACGCCGGCGAGGACGCCGTCGCGGGCGCGGGCGCCAGCTTCGCGGTCGAGAACTGGGCGGCCCGCGGCATCGGCCGCGGCGCGGAAGCGGAGTCCGGCAACTTTTGGAAGGAGCTCATCGCCGGCTTGGAAGGCCACAATGAGAATTTCCGCGCGCCGCGCGGGCTTTCGCCCCTGCCGCTGGGGTTCTTCAAGTGCCACTTCGCCATGGAGGCCGGGCACGGCGCGGGCGTGTGGCGCGAGCTGGAAAAAGACTTTGCCGCGCCGGGCTTTGACGCCGAGCGCTTTTTGGCGGGCGGACGCGCGGCCCTGGACGCGCTGCGCGTGTTCTGGCAGGGCCTGGACGCGCGGCTTTAAGGGTTGAAGGCGCTGATTTGCCCGAGGATGGACGAGAAGCGAGCCGCGGAGACGTTCACCCGCGAGGCCCGGGCCGAGGCGGGGATGTCCGCCCAGTCGATGCGGTAGCCCGCGCGCGCGGCGTCCTTCAAGAAGCGGGCGTTGTCCGGGTCGGACAAGGACGCGTACCAGGAGAGCTGATCGCTGGTGTCCGCGCCGGAGTTTTTCCCCAAGGCGGCGTTGAAGGCGCGGAGCAGGCCGTCGTCGTAGCTGGAGGTGTCGTCGCCCACGCCGATGACGTAGGACTTCTCGATGAGCGGGCCGCCCGAATCGCCCTCGGCGGCCGAGGCCCGGTTCCCGTCGGGGACGCGCTTGATTTCGATAGGGTTGTCCAGCGAGGCGTGGAAGAAGAAATGAATCGGCGCTTGGCGCGCGCCCGCGAGAAAGAACAGGCCCTTCCCAAAGGCCAGGACGCGGTTGCTTCCCGTCCTCTTTATTCCCCAGCCGCCCAACATTAAATTCGCGCAGCCGTAGCCGGCGATGGTCACGTTGGCCCCCACCGCGTCCGCGGACTTGGCGTGAAGCAACACGGGCATGGGCGCGACGCCCGCGGCGGCGCCGGGGGCGAGCTTCAAAAGCGCGATGTCGTGCCGCTCTTGGCCCATGAGCCCGGCGAAGATTTGGACGGCCCGGGCCTGGTCTTCCTGGGACAGATCCTGGCCGGCGTTTATTTTCTTGTATAAGCCGTCAAGCTCTTGAATGAAGGAGTGGACCCGGCTCCAGCTGAACGCGGGCATCAGGGCTTGGATGACGGCGACTTTGCCGGCTTGGCCGGAGAATTCGACAAAGGCGCCGGGCTTGTCGGGGTCGACGCCCAGCGCCGCCAGGCAGTGGGCCGCGGTCAAGACGGTGTCGGGGCCGACGAGGGTCCCGCTGCACAGGCCGCGGCCGGGCAAATCCACCCGCACGACCTGGGGCAATTGCCCCGGCTGGGCCGCCAGGCCGTTGATGATGAAGGCCCCGGCCGGGCGCGCCAAGGCCAACGCGAACACAAGCGCCGCCGCTTTTTTCATGGCTGTTCTCCGTATATAGCAGGCAAAACCGCCCTGCGCCAGGGCCTAGGCCAAGGGGCCATTGGGCCCTCGCCGTTGGGCGCGGGTTGATCTATTCTATAAGGAAGCCGATGAGCTTAAAACTTTTGGGGGAAACCATGAGAACTGGACACCGCGCCGGATTTCGCCTGGGCGCAGCGCTGTTGGCCGCGGCGTTTCTCGCCGCGGGCGCCGCGCGCTCCTTCGCCATCGAGGGCGAGGGCTCTTTCGACGGCGGCCTGGGCGACATGGGCCCGGCCTTCAACGCCCTGACGGACGGCTTGGCGCCCTTGAGCCTGCCCCAGCTTCCGGATTTGTCGGCAGGCGCGCTTTCTCCCGCGCTGCCAAGCGCCGCGTTGGCCGCTCCCGCCGCGCCCGTCCTGCCCGAGTCCAAGCCCGTGCGCCGCTGGGCCGCGCCGGCCCCGGTGCAGTCCGGCGATTACACCCTTTTGACCGAGCCCTTCAGCGGCCGGACCGCGGTCTTAAACCTCATCAACAACGCGCGGACCGCCATCAACCTCACCATCTACGAAATCGAGGACCCGCCCACGATTTCCGCGCTCATCAACGCGGCCCAGCGCGGCGTCACGGTGCGCGTCATCTACAACCTCGACTCCTTCCGCGGCCGCGACCCCAACGCCAAGTACGTCCAAGAGCTGCAGAACGCGGGCGTGCAGGTCCAGGCGGCCAGCCAGCAGTTCACGGTCACGCACGAGAAGACCATCACCGCGGACGGCACTTCGGCCGTCATCATGACCTTCAACCTGGTGCCCAACTATTTCTCGGGCACGCGCGACTTCGGCATCGTGACCGCCAACGCCGCGGAGGTCGCGGAAATAAACGCGGTCTTCGACGCGGACTGGAACGGCGAGCAGGCCGATCCGACCCTGCCCGAGCTGGTCTGGAGCCCGGAGAACTCCCGGGAGAAAATTTTGGGCGTCATCAACGGCGCCACCAAGACGCTTGAGGTCTACGGCGAAGAGACCGAGGACCCCGAGTGCATGCAGGCGCTCATCAACGCGGCCCAGCGCGGCGTGGCGGTGCGCTTTATCACCGCGGTCTTGAGCGACCGCGGCGGCCAAGACGGCAACGCGGCCGAGCGCCAGGTCTTGAACGACAACGGCGTGCAGGCCAAGGCCCTCAACAACCCGTATATCCACGCGAAGGTGATTTTGGCGGACTACGGCACGCCCAACGCCCGGGTGTTCATCGGCTCGGAGAATTTCTCCAAGACCTCGCTTGACAAGAACCGCGAGCTGGGCATCATCCTGAGCAACCCGCCGCTCATGGACAGCATCGAGAGCACCTTCAACTCGGACTGGGCGCAGTAGTAAGGCCCTTCCTATATATACCCGTATACCTATACACCCATATGGGGGGTATATATGAAAGACGCAATATAGATAGGGCAGATAGGGTCTAGGCCTACCCTAGGCCTAGCTAGGCCCAGGCCTGGCCTGGCGCCGCCGCGGTTTCCCGGCTACACTAGGCCTGCCCGAAGGCGCGCCATGTTTGACCTGAACCTGACCCAAAAATTGGCTGAGCTTTTCGCGGTCGCGCCGCCGCAAAGAGACGCCGCCTGGCGGCAGGCGTTTTTCGCCGCGGTCCCGGAGGCGAGCCTGCGCGCGCTCTCGCCCCAAGTCATCCAGGGGCCGGACGGCTTTCCCTATTTCGCCCTGGCCATGCCCAAGCCGGGCGAGCCCTTCGAGGGCTTTTGCGTCAAGCACGTCTTGGACGCCTGCCTCGCGCAGGGCTTCGGCGCGGCGATTTTCGGCGAGCCGGCCGCGCCGCCCTGGTGGGTGTTTAGCTACGGGGATTTGTCCTCTTATAAAGGATACGGCCGCTTCGAGGGCGACCCCTCCGACGCGCCCGCGGACCTGCCGCCGGGGCCGCGCGTGGAGACGCTCAAGGAGGGGCGCAAGGTCTACATCGGCGCGCCCTCGGAGGCGTTTTTGCCCCAAGCGGCGCGGGCCGTGCTCGCGCGCTATTTAAAGGCGCTGGGCGTGGCCAGCCCCGGCGTGGCGCTGATGTTCGACCCCGCGATGAAGCCGAGCCAAAACCTGGCCTTCAACCTCTACCGCGCGCAGTTCCCCAATCCCGCCGACTACGACCGCGCGATGCAGAGCCTCTTGTGGTTCTTGCCCCGCGGCCGCGGGCTCATCGGCCCGGAGCCGATTCCGGCGGGGCAGTTCGCGGCGCTGGGGTAGTATCCGATAACGAAGAAAAAGGGCTCCGCACCGCTTCATGCGGTTGGTATCAATGCGTGTCCGTAAAGATTTCGCGAATGTTATGGTAATAGCGGTTAGCCTGGTTTATCAAGGCGGACTACTTTTATGTATTCTTGAGTTTACGTTTGGGGGATCTGATAATGAATATAAAGTTAAGCGCAATCAATTTTAAAAATTATCGCTCTTGCAGGAACACTTCTTTAAAACTTCATCCAAACCTCTCGATTCTGATTGGTATTAATGGTTCTGGTAAAACCACAGTATTAAACGGGATTGGGTTTTTACGTTCTTTAAGCATGGGTAATTTCAGGCATCTTCGAGAAAGGCCATTGGCAACGAGCAATTGCAAAATATCATGCACGTTTACGGCGGATCAAAGCGAAATTAATTATTCTGCCAGTCTTTCTTATACGACCGATGAAGATAATGATGACCAATTGGTTGCGGCGAGGGAGCGGTGGCGGTCTAAAAGTTTGTTAGGCAGTGGAAAAACGGCCGATGTTCCATTGTGGGTATTGGGAGCTCACCGCGTAGAGCACGGATTGTCATCACGAGAATTTTACGCAATGCAACGTGGAATATTTGGGAGACAGGCAGCCTATGAGTATCTTAAAGCTTTTGATTCCAAAACCACAGAGGCCGCACGTTCTGTAAATGATTTTATTAGATCAACAAGTTATTATAGCGCTGCACAATTTACAGACCCGTCGAGTTGCCCGCCATCTTTCTTTGTTGAGGAAGAAGGGGCTTTCCGGCGTTCGTTGGGGTTTCATCGACAGCATCAAAAATTCATGTTCGATTTATATTCGGCATATAAAAACAATACAAATGATTGGGATCGCTTTATTTCTGTGGTTGGACGAAGAGGGATTCGTTTGGTGGACAATATTAAATTTAGAGAAGTTTTCATTTCCTCAAGCGAGGTTAGGGTAAGAAGCGGTGGCGGTATAAATAAGCAAAAGAGAAAAAAACGACTAATAATTCCGGCCTTCTATCTTCGGCGAAGAAAGTACTCTCCGGGGCAGTTGTCTGAAGGTACTTTTAAGACCCTGGGCTTACTATTTTATCTTCTTACAGAAAAAAGTCAACTCTTACTTATAGAAGAACCCGAAGTTTGTATACATCATGGTCTCTTAACCACTATCGTTGAGCTTATTAAGGCGGAATCCAAGCGAAAGCAGATTATAATCTCAACGCATTCGGATTTTGTCTTAGACAGAATTACCCCGGACAATGTATTTCTTGTAACAAATGTTGGCGATCGTGGAATTGTTGTAAATCCAATTGAACGAGTCTTGGGGTCTAATGGGTTTCAATCTTTGAAAACATATCTGGCGAACGCCGGCACCCTCGGCGAGTACTGGCGGCAAGGTTCTCTCGAAAATGAGTAAGTGTGTAGGAATAATCGCGGAAGATAAAAGTGACGCCGATGTGGTTAGCGCGGTCATCCAAAAGCTGCGCCCGCGCAAAAAATGGAGATTTCACATCGTCGCAGGCGGGGGGTGCGGGCGGATTAAGTCGAAGTGTCTGATGTGGGCCCAAGAACTTTACAACAAGGGGTGTAGTCATTTGGTTCTGGTGCGAGATTCTGATGGTGGAGACCCGGAAGCCTTCCGATCTGGGCTAGAACAAAAATTAATATCGACGGCATTCTCCTCTAGAATTATTGTTATCCCTGTCAGAACAATAGAGGCATGGTTGCTGGCGGATGAGCTTGCGATACAAAAATTGTTTGAGCTCAGGAAAATGCCGAACAGCATTGCTCACCCGGAAAATGAGCTTGATCCGAAAGGAAAACTAGAGGAAATTGTTCATCATTTCTCCGGAGGGGCTCGGATATACGTAACAACCATTCACAACGCACAACTCGCTAAAATCGCGCGAATAAAACGGTTGCAGCGGTGCAAATCCTACTTGCCACTAGAAAGCTATATTGATGTTAATTTTTAGAGCGCTGTGCTTTTGGGAATATCGTTCAAACCGCGATTATAGTTGCCGCAGGCGTTTTGATTCGGCGCTCTCTTTTCTCCCATCTTGACCCGTCGTGTCAAAGTGTTCTATAGTTGACGCTCCCCTCGAGCCGGGCCCCGTCGGCCGGGCTTGGGTTGGGAACGGCTCCGGCGCTTGAGGCGGGCGTAGTTCAATGGTAGAACACAAGCCTTCCAAGCTTGTTACGTGGGTTCGATTCCCATCGCCCGCTCCAGGGGCTGGGCTCTAGGGCCCGGGCAGACGCTGGGATAGCTCAGCTGGTAGAGCATCTCCATGGTAAGGAGAAGGTCGTGGGTTCGATTCCCATTCCCAGCTTGTTTTAGTTGCAAAGCTTCAAAATTGATAAAATAAAAAAGATTCAAAAAGAGAACGAAGGAGAAACACCATGGCCAAAGCGAAATTTGAGAGGAAAAAGCCGCACGTCAACATCGGGACTATAGGCCACGTGGACCACGGCAAGACGACGTTGACCGCGGCCATCACGCACTATTTGTCCAAGAAGGGCTTGGCCCAGGCCAAGAAGTACGACGAAATCGACAACGCTCCCGAAGAGCGGGCGCGCGGCGTGACGATTAACGTCCACCACCAGGAGTACGAGACGGCCAACCGGCATTACGCCCACGTGGACTGCCCGGGACACGCCGACTACATCAAGAACATGATCACGGGAGCGGCGCAGATGGACGGCGCGATTCTG
>DATLSD010000049.1:0-102342 GCA_035534315.1 Elusimicrobiota bacterium | reverse complement strand
GTTCGGCGCGTTCGTGGAGATTTTCCCCGGCCGCGAAGGGCTTCTGCACATTTCCCAAATCGACAAGACCCGCGTCGCGCGCGTCGAGGACGTCTTGAAGGAAGGCGACCAAGTCGAGGTCAAGGTCCTGGAAGTCGACGAGGGCGGCAAAATTCGCCTCTCGCGCAAAGCGGTGCTCTTCCCCGGCTCCGAGCTCGCCGATGCGGGACGTCCGCCGCGGCGTTCGGGCCCCAGCAACGGCGACAACGGACGCCGCCACCGCCGCTAAATGCCGTCCGGACTGATGCCGAAAAAAAACGGGACCGGCAAAAACTCTGGCAACGGCGGAGCGCCTTCCGCTAAAAAGGGCGAGAGCCTTTTGAGCGAATTGAAGTCGATTTACGACTTCATGCTCCAGAATAATCTGGAGAGCCTGGAACTGAGCGAAACGGGTCGCCACGTGCGCCTAGCTCGGCGCAAGGCTCCGGCGCCGATGCCCGTGCCCGTGCCCGTTGCCGCCGCCGGAGCCTACGCGGCTCCCATCGGCGTGCCGGCGGCTTCGGCCGCCGCAGGGCCCGCCGTGCCTGCGGTGCCGCCCGGCGGCGTGACGGTCAAGTCCGGAATGATGGGCATCTTCTACCGCGCGCCTTCGCCGTCGAGCCCGCCCTATATTAAGGAAGGCGACCACGTCTCCGCGGGGCAGATCATCGGGATGATCGAGGCCATGAAGGTCTTCAACGAGATCAAGGCCGAGTTCGACTGCACGGTCGTAAAGGCGCTGCTCGAGAACGGCAAGCCGGTCAAGCTGGGCCAGGATATTTTTCTCGTTCGGCGGGACTAGGCAGGAGCCCTATGTGGAGAGCCTCCCGCCGGCTTTACGCCAAAGCCTCTAAAAAAAGCCGAAAAAACAGCGCCTTCTCCTCGGCCGCGCGCTGGCTTTTGGGGCTGTGCGCCTCACTCTATTTCGCCTCGCTGGTCTACGCCCCCGCGCTTTCGGGCTCCTTCGGCCGCGCCGCGCATCAAGCCCTGGTCCGCCTGCTGGGCCTCCCCACCTACTTTATCCCGGTGTTTCTGGCGGCCGTCTTGTTCCAGTATTTCCACAAGGATGCAAGCCGCATGCGCTTGGCGGCGCTGGGCTCCTTAATCGCGCTGGCCGATCTTTGCGTGGGCTTTTCGCTTTTCGGCCAGTGGCTCTTCGCCAATCCCGCCGCCGGAGGCGGCGCTTTCGGCCATGCCGTCGAACAGGCGCTTTACGGTTCGGTGGGAGGCTTTGGCACTCTGGCCATCGTTCTGGCCCTTCTTCTGCTTTCGCTGCATCTGGCTTTCGGCATTCACTGGTCCCGGCTCGCGGTGCAGGGGTTCAAAACGCTGGTCGCGGACTACCGTAATTGGCAGAAGGCGCGCAGGGATTTGGCGCTGGAGCTAAAGCGCGCGCGCCTGGAACAGGAAAAAGCCCTGGCCGCCAAGACGGCCGCGGACAAGGCCGCGGCGCCAGCGCCGCAGAACTCCGCCGCGCCCGAGCCTGTTAAGCCGGCGATGGTCATCCGCGAGGAAAAATCCAAGGCCGCCGCGCGCGCCCATGCTCCGGCCAAGGCGCCTCCGCCGCCGGCGCCCGGCTCGCCCTTCGCCAACTACCAAGCCCCGGCGCTCGATTTGCTCCAGCCTCCGCCGCCGTCCTCCGAGCGAGGCAAGCCCTCGCAGGAGGAGCTGACCTTGGCCGCCCAGGAGCTGGAAAAAACCTTGAAGAGCTTCGGCGTCGAGGCCAGCGTGAGCGGCTGTTCGCCAGGCCCGGTCATCACGCGCTATGAGCTTTCCCCCGCGCCGGGCGTCAAGGTGAGCTCGATTGTCTCTTTGGAGAACGACATCGCCTTATCCATGAAGGCGCGCGGCATCCGCATCATCGCGCCCATTCCCGGCAAGGCCGCGGTGGGCGTGGAAATCCCCAACCATAAGCCGGCCATGGTCGTGTTGCGCGACATTTTGGGCACGCCGATTCTTCCCCCGCAGGCGCCGCCCCTATCCTTCGCGCTGGGCCTCTCCGCCGACGGCGAGCCCGCGGCGGTCGATTTGCAGAAGATGCCCCATCTGCTCGTGGCGGGCGCGACCAACAGCGGCAAGTCCGTGGCCCTGCATGCTCTCGTCATGTCCATCCTGATGCGCCGGCGTCCCGATGAGGTCAAGTTCCTGATGATCGACCCCAAGCGTCTGGAGCTGACCTTCTACGACGGCATCCCCCATCTTTTCGATCCGACCGCGCCCTGCGAGGAAGCGGGCGTGATTACCAGCCCCAAGGCCGCGGCCAAGTCGTTGGGAGCCCTGGTCAAGCTCATGGAAAAGCGCTACGAGAAGTTCCAGCACATGGGCGTGCGCAACATCGACGCCTACAACGAGGAAGCCGATAAGAACGAGATGGAGCGCGAGTTTTTCGTCGTGGTCATCATCGACGAGCTGGCCGACTTGATGCTGGTCTCGCAGGAGCGGGTCGAGGACGCCATCCAGCGCCTGACCCAGATGGCGCGCGCCGTGGGCATCCACCTGGTGCTGGCCACGCAGCGGCCCTCGGTCGACGTCATCACGGGCGTCATCAAGGCGAACCTCCCCGCGCGCTTGGCGATGCAGGTCATCTCGCGCGTTGACTCGAAGGTTATTTTAGACGGCGTGGGCGCCGAGTCTCTGCAGGGCCGCGGCGATATGCTCTATCTCGCGGCCGGCGCACAGAGGCCCGAGCGCTGCCAGGGCGCTTACGTCAGCGAGCAGGAAATCCGCGCGGTGGTCAAGCACTTGAAGGCCCAAGGCAAGCCCAGCTATCCCATGCTTGAGACCATGGCTGCGGCGAGCAGCACCGACGATTTAGCCTCCTTCGGCGTCGAGCCCCTGGAATTCTCGCAGGCCTTAAAGCTCGTTTTGGAGCGCCGGCGCGTCTCCCAGGATTTGCTCAAGTCGCAGTTTGGCTCCTCGGCCCGGGCGACCAATCTGCTGAGCCTCTTGGAGATCAAAGAGATGATTTTCAAGCCGGAGGGCTCCAACCGCTGGGAAATCAATTTCGACCGCATCGAAGAGTACATGAGGCAGTATTTTCCCCAGGTTCCTCTGGGCAATGGGCGGTCCTAGCCGTGGGAAATAATTTTTTCGGCGTTGTTTTCGCCGCGTTTTTTTCAGCTGGGTCGGCGCTCGCCGTCCAGACGTCGGCAAAAACTTCGCCGCCGTCCGCGCCCCCCACTTTGGCCGGCATTGCCGCGCATTTCGACGCGTTCGACTCCAGCATGACCTCCTTGACCTGCCGATTCGTGGAGGAGATGAATCTCGGAGCCGGCGCGCCCTCCCAGAGCGTCTCGGGCTTCGTGCAGTACAAGAAGCCCGATTTGCTGCGCATCGAGTACAAGACGCCCGAGGCGCAGAGCGTGGTTTTGGACGGCAAAGACTTGTGGATTTGGCGCCCGTCGGCCGGCCAGGCCATCGAGACCAGCGTCGCGGATTGGAAGAAATCCGAGCCCATGGCCCGGCAGCTGCTGGACTTCGGGCACTACGGCCGGATGCTTCATGATTACGAGGTCTCCATCGCGTCGGTCTCGGCGCCGGACGCGCAGGGATTTTACAACGTGCTTCTGGACTTAAAGCCTATAAACGGCGGCTACACGCTGCGCCTGGGCCTCTCCACCCGCGACTACTTTCCGGCGCGGACTTGGATGACGGTCGGGAACCTCACCATGGAGTCGGTCTTTTCCGACGTGCGGCTAAACCCCGCGATTCCCGACAACGCCTTTCATTTCACGCCGCCGCCAGACGCCGACGTTTTTAAGAACTTCAAGCTCCCGCAGGAAGCGCAATGACGGCCGGAGAGCTTGCCGCTTCCGCCGGGGACGCGCTCAAGAGGGCGCGCCTTAAAAAAGGCGAGAGCGTCGAGGAAGCCAGCCGCCAGACGCGCATCCCCAAAAAATTCATCGCGGCTCTCGAAGAGGGCCGCATCGACGATTTTCCCGCGCCCGCCTACGCCGAGGGTTTTCTCAATATCTACAGCGAGCATCTGGGGCTTTCACGGGCGTCGTTGCGGGAGGAAGACGCCGCGCCCGCCGGGAAGGCGCCGGCGGAAGCAAAGACGCCTTACGCGACTGCCCAAGAAGCGTCGGCGCACGCGGAAAACCACGCGGCTTCCCATGCTTCGGACAACTACCGGCTGCTCATGACCGCCTCCATCGCGGTCTTGGCCGTCTTCGCGGTTTGGTTTTGGCGCGCGTCCTCGACCGTGGGGCTTTCCGCGCGCCCGGCCGCATTAGCGCCCGCCGCCCCGGCCGCGCCCGCCGCCGCGTTCCAGGCTAAAATGGATTTGACGGTTATTTTCCATCACGAGGTCTGGCTCCGGGTCATGGTCGACGGCAAGCAGGTTTTCGCCGGCCGAGTTCCGCGGGGGCGGATGCGCGAGTGGAAGGCGCGCAGGAACGTCGTCCTTGAGACCGGATATCCCCGGGCCTTCGATTTGATGCTCAACGGCGCCCCCTATTCCCTCTTTCCGAATCCATTGGGACGATATCTCATACGGGCGCGCTGAAGCGCTTTAAGGACCCTGAACCGATGAATCTGGCCAACCGCCTGACCGTGGCGCGCTTCGTGATGGCTTGCGTCGTTTTCGCGGCGCTTGTGCGCTCCCGGCCAGTCTTCCACTGGGTTGCGTTCCTCGTTTTCGGCTTGGCCATCGCCACGGATTGGTTCGACGGGCAAATCGCGCGGCGCATGAAAAAAGTGAGCGCCTTCGGCAAGGTGGCCGATCCCATCGCGGACAAGGTCCTGGTCTTGGGCGCCTTGATGGCCTTGGAGCGCTCGCACCCGCTGTTTGTCCCGCTCTGGGCCGTTTTCCTGATTTTAGCGCGGGAACTCCTGATCGGCGGGCTGCGCGTGCTCTCTGCCGTTTCCGGGCGCGCCGTCGCCGCCGAAAAGTGGGGCAAGTGGAAGATGGGGTTTCAAAGCTTCGCGGTGCTGGCCATCATCGGCATCCTGGCCGCGACGGAGACCTGGCCCGGCGCCGCCCCGGCGTGGACGGGCTCGCTGGTCTACGGGCTGGCCGTCCTGTGCGTCGTGGCTTCATGGAGTTCCGCCTATTTTTACTACAAAAACTCCCGAAAACTCCTGGAGACTTCATGGAGCTAGGAGCGGCGGCCAGGGAGTTTCCTTGTTAGCCCGTTTTTATTTAAGCTATAGTGCTTCGTCGATGAAAAAATCTCTCTGGCTCGCCGCCGCCGCGGCGGCCGCCGTCTGCCTTTTCCCGGCCCGGGCCGGCGCGCAATTCTGGATGCATCAGGCCTCCACCGAGGCCGTGAGCGCGTCCTCGGCGCCGGCATTGAACTTGGGACAGCAGCTTTCTTTGGACAAGGGCCCCTGGGTGCTGGGCGAAATTCTCTTCGTTTCAAACAACCAGATGGTCACCAACATGACCTGGCGCGATCAGGTGCGCGGCGCGCCCGGCGAGCTCTACACCAAGGCCGACATCCTTTCCGACGCCGACAACTTGAAGAGCCTGGGGGATTTCACCAGCGTGACCCCCGGAGTTTACGCTATTCCCGGCTCGCCCACGCCGTCGGAGTATTTCGGCATCTCGGCCTCGACCAACGAAGTGCGCCTGGTCTTCACCGTCGAGGAAAAGGCCGTGGCCCAATCCACCGCGGCGGCCGCGGCTCTGCCGGTGCCGGTCTCAGGCATGATCTTGACGCCGACCGCCTACCGCGGCGAGGGGCACTTCACCAACCCGGGCTTGAGCCTGGATTTCAACGGCACCTACTACATCGGCCGGCTCTACGGCAAGAACAACTACGCCAACGACCCCACTCACACCAACTACCTCGATCAAGTCGGCCTGTGGCTCCTGACCATTGACGGCAAGATGCAGGTGCAGTCCGAGACCAAGTACCGCCCGGCGCTGGCTTTCGGCACCGAGGGCACGCTCTCCTTCCTGGATACCTCGCAGCCCACGCCGAACAACGGCACCCCCGGGACTCAGGAGACGGTAACAGTCGCCAGCAACAAGACCAAGATTTTAACCGACGCCTACGTGGTGGCCAGTAAGAAGTTCGGCCCGGTGCGCACCAGCATCGGCTACATGCAGGGCGACATGGGCGACTTCGTCTCCCAACTCTCGAGCTTCTTGTCCCCCAACGCCTTCATCTTCTACCATAACGCGCCCGGCCAGACCGTCCACACCAACAGCGTGCCCTTCGCCAGCGTCTTCGGCTTTCCGCATAAAAATATGCCCCTGGGCGTCGAGGTCATGCAGTTCAACGGCGCGGCGCTCCACCCCATCTTGTTTAACTTTCGAGTGGGCTCCTTCCTGCACGCGAATTTCGACGTGGGCTACCTGCGCTTCGACGGCGGCTACGACGTGCTGGGCCTTATCAACTTCCGCTGGAGCGAGTTTCCCAACCGCTAGCTGGGTCCGTCTCCGCCCGTTCCGGGGGACGCGCTGGCGGGACTGCACGCCGCCTCTTTCCGTATAATGAGTCATGCGCCTCGCGGCCGGATTTGTCCTTTTCGCGCTGCTTTTGATCGCGGCTTGGCGCGGGTTTCGCTGGTTTGAGCGCGCTTGCGTCTTCAGCGTTTTCCGGCGCAGAAGTTCCGGGATGACGCCCGAGGCCCTTGGCCTCGCGTTCGTGGACGTGCTCCTGCCCATGCCGGACGGGCACGCGGTGCACGGTTGGTATTTGCCGCCCTACCCGCGTTCCGGCGGGCCCTTGGCTGGACTGGACTTGACGCTTCTGTGCTGCCACGGCAACGCGGGCGACATTTCCCTCCGGCTCGCCAAGGCCGACATTTTTCACCGCCTCGGATTGAGCGTGCTGCTTTTCGACTACCGCGGCTACGGCGAGAGCTCCGGCAGGCCCACGGAGCCGGGGACCTATCAGGACGCGGACGAGGCCTGCCGCTATCTCGTCGAAGAGCAAGGAATTTCCGCCGAGCGCCTGGTGATTTACGGCGAATCCCTGGGCGGGGCGGTGGCCACGGAGACGGCGCTGCGCCGCCCGTGCCGCGCGCTCATCTTGGACAGCGCGTTTACCTCCGTCTCGGAGATGGCGCGGGCGTTTTTTCCGCGTCTGCCCCTGCGCTGGGCGTTGAGCGCGCGCTACGACACGCTTTCAAAAATCCCGCGCTTAAATTGCCCGGTTCTCGTTCTGCACAGCCAGCAGGACGACATCGTGCCTTTCGAGATGGGCATGCGGCTTTTCGCCGCCGCGCCCGAGCCCAAGTCGTTTTTCGAGATGCGCGGCGATCACAACGACGGGTACCGGGAAACGGGGCCCGCCTACGGCGAGGCCATCGGGCGCTTCTTGAGCTCGGCTTGCAACTCCGGCAAGTAGCGCAGGGCCGGCGCGTAATGCGGATCGACTTGCAGCGCGAGAGAAAGTTCGCGCGCCGCGATATTCCAGTCCTTGCCCCAGTAGAGCACGGCGTAGTCGTAGTGGGCCTCGGCCGTGGGCCAGACGGCCAGCGAATCCTGGTAGCTTGTCTCCGCCTGGGCGGCGTTTCCCACGTGCTGATCCGCGACGCCCTCGTGCAGCAGGGCCTCGGCTTCCTGTTTCTTGAGCGCGTCGACGACGTCCGGCAGCGCGTAATACTCTCCGGCCAGCACGACCAAGCGCGCGGCGATGCGGGCTGCGAACGCGTAGTTTTTTCGCGCGGCCGCGTAATCGCCATGCGAAAAGGCGTCGTAGCCCAGGAACGCCGGCGCCTGCGGCGAGAGCCAGTCCATGGCCCAGCCCCAGCCGATTTGCGCCAGGCCCAGGGGCTTTAAGCCCGCCATGTAGGCGTCCGCGCCGGCCTTGTAGAGCGCCTGGCTGTAGTCCGCGATGTCGTCCGAAGTGAAAAAATCGTGGTAGGCGTTGTAGTCATAGTCGCCGCGAAAGGCCATCAGGCTCCAGAGCGCGGCCGAAGCCTTGGGGTCGTATCTTTGCGGCCAGCCGATCAAAAGCCCGCGGGATTTGGAGGAACCAAGCATGTCCGGCGGGACCTTGGCGTCCGGCGTGGCGAAGGCCGGCGCGTCCGCGGCGGCGAGCTGCTTTAAGCCCGCGTCGCTCTCAGCCTCGCCGATAAAAGCCTCGGGATGATCTTTCTCAAAGCCGTTTTGGTACCACAGGGCGCCCGAGAGCCCCTGCGCCACGACGCGCGCGTCCGGCCGCAGGCCCATGGCGGTTTGGTAGAACCATAAGTTGTAGACAGGGACGTCTTCCTTAACGATGACCGTGCCGTGCGGCGGGACGCAGAGAAAAACGTTGCGCGCGTAGTCGAGGCTAAAGAAGTGCCCGCGCCGGTCCATCGCGCGGACCCGCCCGGCCGCAAGCGGCACCAGCGCCAAGGCCGCGACCGCCGCGGCTGCCAACGCCGGACGAACGCCTTGCGCCATCCAGGCGATGCCCTCCGCGGCCCAGAAAACCAGGATGATGTCCGAGAGCAGGTAATGCGGCTGCACGATGGCGACGGCGTGAGGGTTGGGCGGCATGTTGGCGATGAAGAGAAAGAAAGGGCCGCTCCAATACCAGCAGGCCAGAAGCCCCAGCCAGCGCCGGCGCTCATCTCGCCAGGATTTGAAGAACCCCGCGGCGCAGGCGGCTAGGCCGATGAGCGAGAACTGCCGCCAAAGATGCCGGGCGTAGAGGACCATGTTCGCGCCGAAGAGCTGGCCGATGCGGTAGTTCTCGGAGATGAGATCGAGCGTGCCGCCGTACTTGGTGCGCAGCACGCTCGCGATGAGGTTTCCAAACGCCGCCGTGTGGTGCCAGTCAAGCCACGGTCCCGCGGCCGAGCGTATGGACATGTAGGCGTAGACCGAAAGCCCCAAGGCCCCGAAGGCGGCGCTCTTCAAGGCCCAGCGCGCGCGGTTTTTATCCGGGCAGAGCCACAGAGCCGTGCCCGCGATCAAGACCGCGATGGGGTAGTTCTTCTTCGTGAGCGCCATGATGGCGGGAAAAACCAAAAATGAAAACACGGACCATGTCGCGGCCTTGTTCTTGTCGTCGTCGCCGAGCGTGAGCCACAAGAAGCCGGGCGCGAGCATGAGCACTTCCAGGCGGTTGCCCAAGAACACGCCGAACAGGAAGACAAAGCCCAACCAAACTTTTTCTCGGTAGGATTTCCCCAGCTTAAGCGCCAGGGCGAGCAGGATGACGGCGAGCAAAATAGACAGCGAGTACATCTCCTGGACCTGGGACACGGCCCAGAAATCCGAATTCAAGGCCAGGAGCAGCGCCGCGCCCAGCGCGCCCCAGAGGCCGAAGAAGCTTTCGCTCAAGACATAGACGGCCGCGACGGCCGCCGCGCCGGCCAGGGCCGAGAGGATCATCAGCCGGTAGGCGGGGTTGCCCAAGGGGACCAGGTCCATCGCGTGGCCGAGCATGATGTAGAGCGGATAGCCGGTCGGGTGGGACACGCCGAGGGTCCAGGCGCTGGTCGCCATCTCGCCGGAGTCGCGATAGGGCGCTAGGGCCGGAAAGGCGGTGAACAGGTAGAGCGCGAAGAAGCCGAGGAACAGGCCGAACGCGGCCAGGCGCTTTTCCATTCTTGAATCTTGCCAGATTGCCCGGCGGTTTTCAATGCGGCCAAAGGCCGCGTCGCGGACTTTACACGACGACGGGGCCATTGATACCATCTACCAATCCGTGGCGCTATTGCAAGAGGAGCGGACGCTCGCGGGCCTGGGCTCGCGCGGAACAGCGGGCTGGGGGCAAAGCGAGTTTGTCAGGGCCGCCGTGGCCCTGGCCGCCGCCGTTTTGCTGGTCGCGGGCTTTCTAGGGATGGAAAGCTTCTGCGCATCGCTGCAGCGCTTCTATCCGGCCGCGCTGCCCTGGGACGGCCTCATTCCCTTGGAGCCTGCCTGGGTCTGGATATACCTGCTCTATTACCCGTTCTGCGTGAGCGCAGCTTTTTTCCCGGGGGTTTTTCGCAAAGCACGCGTGTTCTGGCCGATTCTGCTGGGCTTTCTTTTCCAGTTCGCGGCAGGCGGCCTGATTTTTTATTTTTTCCCCACGCGCATCGCCCATCCGCCCATCCTGGGCGCGGGCTTAAGCGCCGAGGCCCTGCGCGAGCTCTACGCCGTCGACAGCGGCCACTGCATTTTCCCCTCCCTGCACGTGGCCAACACGGTTTTCGTCTCCCTGGTCGCGACCCGGATGCTCTCCAAGCGTTGGGGCGCGTTTTTTTTCATCGTGGCCGGCCTCATCGCCGCGTCCACCGTGCTGGTCAAGCAGCATTTCCTCGTGGACATCCCCTCCGGCGCGCTTCTGGGAATTCTGGCTTACTGGCTCATCACCCGGCCCACGCTTGAATGCGTCCCATAGGCCTTTAGGCCTGAAACGCGCAGGCCCTTTTCCGGACTTCGGGAGAGCCGGAGGACTCAGGCGGCGGCGGCCACCCTCCTTTATACTGTGGCCATGGCCGTTCAACCGTCCCCGGAGGTGTCTCGATGAAACGCGCTCTCACGCCCGTCCTTGCCGCTCTGATGTTGGCGCCCGTTCTCGCTTCGGCCCAAAGCGAGGGCTTCGGCTCCGGAGTCATGGCCCAGGTCGGGCTGATGCGGGCCCGCTTCAAGCAGGCCGACTACCGCATCCGTGAGAAGGGAAATGCGCCCTACGTCGCCCACCTTACGTCCAAACAGCTCGACGCCCTGGATCTGCGCCTTATCGCCATCTCCGCCGGCGTCGGCGGCAAGGCCCCCAGCTTCTTGCAGCGCAGGCGGCTCGAGCTCGGCCTCATGCTGATGGACCGCGAGTATGTGACCCCCATCTCCACCTCGCGCTGGGATTCCATCATTTCGATTATGGAAGGCGACGCGGCTTCGGATTACCCCAGGACCCACGATTGGGACAAGACCATCGACTTCATGTTCAAGGCCGCGGTCGACACTTTGAAGGATCCGCACACCAATTATTGGAACCCGGCCCAGGCCGCGGACTTCATGAGCCAACTGCAGGGCACGGACGTGGGCATCGGCGTGACCTTTTCGCCCGATCCCAAGGGCATGAAAGTAGGGGTGGTCTTCCCCGGCTCGGGCGCCGAGGCCGCCGGGCTTCAAGCCGGCGACATCATCGTTTCCGCGGGCGGAAAATCTTTGGCCGGCCTGAAGGCCGAGGACATGGTCAAGCTCGTCAAGGGCGCGGCGGACACCACGGTGAGCCTCGTCGTCATGCGCGGGACGCAAACCCTGCCGGCCATCACGGTGACGCGTTCGGCCGTCCACGTGCCGCAGACTTTGGCCAAGCTGGAGGCTTCCGGCATCGGCTACGTCTACCTCTCCCAGTTCGGCGACAACTCGGCCAACGAGGTCCTTTCCAAAGTGCGCGACTTGAAAGCCCAGGGCGCGACATCCTTGATTCTGGATTTGCGCGGCAATCCCGGCGGCGCCGTTTCGCAGGTGGCCATGATCGCCTCCGAGTTCCTCAAGGACGGCGAGCCCATCGTCACCTTCAAGCACCAGGGCGAATCGCAGGAATACGTCACCAAAGGCGACGGCAAGTACTGCGAGCTTCCGCTGGTGGTGCTGGTGGACAAGAACTCGGCCTCGGCCAGCGAAATCATGGCCTCCTCCATGCAGGATTTGCGCAAGGGCCTGGTCGTCGTGGGCACGCACAGCTACGGCAAGGGCTCGGAGCAGGCGCTCATTCCCCAGCAAGACGGGCGGCTCCTGCACATCACCATCAACCACAATTACCGGCCCGACGGCCAGGACATCGACGCCAAGCACGATCCCAAGGACGGAATGGAGATTTGGGGCACCGGCGGCGTCACGCCTAACGTGACGGTCTCCGTGACCGACAAGCAGGAGAGCCAAATCCTGGAGAACATCTTCGACGCGATGGTGGGCCAGGCGCCCAAGAACCAGGTCCAGGACCAGGCGTTGCAGAAGGCCGTGGAAATCCTGCAGACCAAGGCCGCGACCGCGGAGAATCTAGCGCAAGGCTGAGACAGGCTCGCGTAGAAAGCGCGCCGCTTCCGCTAGGGAAAGAACCGCGGTCACGCAGACGTCCTTTGCTGAAAAGCGCTTCATCCATTCTTTGCGGTCCGCCGATTTAAAAACTCTTTGCATTCCCGCAGAGAGCTTCGCGGCGTTTTTAAGCGGGTCGTCGGCCAAGGACTTGAGCTTGGCCAAGCCCAGGATATCGAGAAGCGCCAGCGCGAATCCCTTTTCCAGGGCGGCCACGGCCAGCAAGGCGCCGTCTTTGGTTTGGTAGAGGCGGTAAAAGGGATGGGCGCCGTTCCACCAGTATCGGCCCGGGCCCGGATCCTTTCCGGTCGCCCGCCATTGCCCCAAGGCCGAGACCAGCCAGGAGTGAACCGCGTCCGTCATTGAAATCCGGACGCGGCGCCCGCGCCGGGTCCGGTCTCTTTCCAGCAGAGCCGCCAGAATCCCGGAGACGGCGGCCATGCCGCCGGCCAAGTCCGCGACTTGCGCCGAGGGAAAAGCGACTTGCCCAGCGGAGGTTCCCAGGCCCAGAAATCCGCTCATGGCCAGGAAATTCAAGTCGTGCCCGGCTTTGCGGCCCCAGGCCGACGCCGGGTTGTATCCGGAGATCGAGCAGTAAACCAGGCGCGGGTTGAGGCGGCGCACAACCTCGAAGCCCAGGCCGATGCGCTCCATGACCCCGGGCCGGAAGCCTTCCACCAGAACGTCCGCCCCGCCCAGCATGTCGCGCAGCCGCCGCAGTCCCGCGGGCTTGCGAAAATCGAGGCTCAGCGTCTTTTTCCTCCGGTTGATGAGCCGGTACATGGATCCAATTCCGCCAATTGTGGGAGCAAATGCCTTCAAGGGGTCCTGGAAATAAGGAAGCTCGACGCGCGTGACGCGGCAGCCCATGTCGGCCAGTATTTGCGTCGCGTAGGGGCCGGGCAGCATCCGGCTCAAATCAACGACGCGGATTTTTGAAAATCCCTTAAAGGGGATTCCGATCCCGCCCAAGGGTCTCTCCGGCTCCGAGCGCTGGCGGTACTTTTTCATTTTTGACCGGCCCGCGTTGCACGCTGGGCTGCTTCCCGCGCGAAATTAGCCCACGTCGCGTTGCCGGGGACAAGACGCGACGCCTGCGCGAGCGCCGCGGCGGATTTTTTCCAGCGCTTTTGCTTCCAGTAGAGTTCGCCCAGATCATAGTAAGCCTCGGCCCAGTCCGGATTCTTGACCGCGGCTTCCAGGTAGAGCGCTTCGGCGGTTTCTGGTTGGCCCAAGTGCTCGTAGGCCACGCCCAAGTTGCACAAGACGTCCGCGTCGTCAGGATAGACCGCGCGCGCCAGTTCCAAGGCGCTCTGCGCCTGGGGCCACAAGGATTTTTGCGCCGCGTCGTAGGCGATCATGCCCAACTGGTAGACGATTTGCTTTTGGGTCCACAAGGCGTCGGATGCCAAAAGCCAGGCTTCCTCAAGAGACGTGACGGCTTGCGGGAATTTCTCCCGCGCCGCCAAGCCCGCGGCGCGCATGACCGGGTAGAACGCGACCAGGCCCCGGTCGCGGTAGTGGTTTTGCAAGAGGCTCATCTCCCAACGCTCGGGATAAATCGCCCACAGGGCATGGTCGACGGAAGCGCCGCCGGGCTTCGCGGCCGGGTGGTAGAGCAGCCCGGCGGGGTTTAACACGAAGCCGGGCAGGAGCTGCGGGTTGAGCGTGGCGTAATAGAGCCGGCCCGTGCGCGCGAGGACGCTTTCCACCGCGTCGCGGCGGGTCTCCTTCATGTTATCGGGCAAATCAAGGAAGTCCTGACCATAGGGATTGGCGAAGACGAGACCTCCGCGGTCGTGGATGTCCAGGTCCGGCCGCAGGCCCTGCGCTTGCGTCAAAAACGCCAGCGAATAAAACGTGTCGTCACCTCCATCTATATATAAGGAAGAGCCGGGCGGCAGGCTGTGCAGAATCGCGCGGCCGTAATCGTAGGAGGCAAAATCCCCGCGCTCGTTCCAGGCCCCGGCCGAGCCTAGGGCCGCCAAGAGCGGGCATAGGCAGAGTGTCCAAGCGGCGACCGAGCCCGCGCGCCGGGGCAAAAGCGTCGCGACGGCTTCCACGCCCGCGCCGGCCAAGAGCGCCACGCCCATCCACGAGGCCAGGTAGAAGCGCTGCAGCGCGGAGCTGGTCTGAGCGTCGAAGGGCGGGTTGCCCAGCATCAGGAAAAACGGCCCGGCGATAAAGAGGATGAGCAGCGGAAAGGCGAGGCTTGAGCGCAGCTTCAACTTCGTCCAGGCCGCGGTCCCGATAACCGCCAGCGCCGCCGCGGGCCATCCAAGTTCGCGCAAGGAGTAGCGAGCGTAGCGCGCGAGTTGCAAGGCCCAGGCGTGCACGCCGCGCGCCTGCGCGCCCTGCACGGTCAAGGAGAACGAGCCGTAGTCCCGGCGGAAAAACATGTGCCAGAAGCGCGCCCAGGTGGTGGGCTGGTCCCAATCCAAGGGCGGCACGTGCGCCGCGCGCGCCGGGAGATAAATGTACGCGCAGAGCCCCAGGACGAAAAACAAGCCGAAGACTGCGGCCGCCCGGAAGATTCGTCGCAGCGTCTCTTCCGCGAAAAAATCGCTTGTTGTCAGCGCCGCGCGGGCGCTTCTTTCGCTCGCCCCGAAGCGGGCCTTCACGGGCTCATCTCGCTCAGAAAGCGCCGGCGCGGCGCCTGCCGCGGCGAAGCACAACTCCGCGGCCAGCGCCGGGAAAATCAGCACGATGGTCTGGTGGTTGGCCATGCCCAAACCGAAGACCAGGCCCGCGGCGGCCATGGGTTTCTCGCCCCAGAGCTTGTCGCGGAACCGGAAGACCACCCACACCGCGGCCGCGGCAAAGAGCATGTGCAGAGCGAAGACCTCGGTCACGGCCGACTCGTAGCGCCACAGGGCGCAGCAGCCCAGGACGAGCGCCGCGAAAATCCGCGCCGGGCGGCTCAAGCCCGCGCGCTTGGCGGCGTCCGCGAAAATTGCCAGGGCCAGCGCGCCGCAGAGAGCCGAGAAAACGTTGGCGCGGTAGGCCCAGTTGCCCGCGGACAAAAAGGTGCCGAGCGCCCGGGACATCAAGACGTAGATGGGATAGCCCGGCGCGTGGGGCAGGCCCAAGGTTGCCACGCTGGCCGCGTATTCCCCCGCGTCGCCGAAGGTCACGCTGGGCGCGGCGCTCCAGAGCCCGGCCGCGAAAAATCCCAGGAAAACGAGGACCGGCTCAAACACGGCCTATCTCAGCGGCTAGAGGGCCAGCCGGGGGCCAGGGCTGGCCGTCCCGGCTGGGCATGGATGGCCAGGTGGCTAGGAGTAGGTTTCTGGTCGTTTTCTCCATTTTAGTGGGAAGTCTTGCGCGATTCTACAAAAGGAATAGGCGGGTGCGGGCGCGGCGCGCTCTGGATTCTAGCGCCCGTGGTTTTCAATCTGCAAGAGCTTCGCCCGGTTTTGGCGCGCTCCGGCGCTGGACGGATCGATTTGAAGGGCCCTGTTGAAATACCTCAGTGCCTCTTGATAGCGGCTCTCCATGGCCAGAGCGTAGCCCAAGTCGTTGTACACCGCGGCCGAATCAGGCGCAGCTTTCAAGGCCCGTCGGTAGAACGCCAGACTCTCGCCGGGCCGCCCTTCCCGGATGCAGTCGTTGCCCGAATCGACCAGGGCGATCAAGTTGTCGGGCAGAATTTTTAGGGCGGCGGCGAACATCTCGCGAGACTCGACAAACCGGTTCGCGTCGTAGAGCGCGGCGCCCATTCCGAGGTACGGACCGGCCGAGCGCGGCGCGAGCGCGAGCGCGGCGCGGTACTGCCTTAAGGCCGCGCCGGTTTTCCCCTCTTTGGACAGGGCGTTGCCGAAGTCGAAGCGGACATCATAATCGCGCGGCGCGAGGGCCGCGGCCCGCCCCAATTCGAGGGCGGCTGGGCCGAGCCGCCCGGCGTCCATGAGGGCAGTGCCCAAATTCATGCGCGCCGCGGCGATGCTCGGATCATAGGACAGCGTGTAGCGCCACAGGGTTTGCGAATCCCGCCAGACTTGCGTTTGTTTCCAGGTTAGGCCGCCGAGCGCGACCAGCAGGCCCAGCGCCAGCGAAGCGGAATAGGCGTTGAACGCGCAGGCGAGGCACCCCCCGGAGAAAACCGCCCATCCCAGGCAGGCGAGGTAGCTGTAGCGCCCCGCCACGAGCAGGTTGCCAAAGCGCGCCAGGCCGAGCACGGGCGAGAGCGTCAGGACGTAGAACGCCCACAGAACGGGCCCGCTTTTCCAGCGCCTCCGTCCGAGGACGACGCCGCAGGTGATGCCCATGACCAGGAGGAAATCCCAGGCGAAGGGCGGGCGGAGAAGGCCGATGCCCGCGGGGATGGGATAGAAAGGCAGCAGCCTGACGGGAATAAGCGTCTTCCGCAGATAGTAGAGAACGCCGAAGGATGACTGCGCCGTACGCGCGCTCAGGCCGTAGGCGCGAAGCGAGGCGACCGCGGAGCCTTGGGCGAAGTATCCCGCCGCGCCGATGGCGAGCGACAAGGCGAAGAACGGGATTTTCTCGGCCAGCACGGCGCGCCGGCGCGGCGAGAGCCAGCTCCTTACTCTCCAGTCGAGGCGCCCCAGGGGATAAATGTCCAGCAGAATGAGCGCGCCGGGAAGCGTGATGCCGATGCCCTTGGCCAGCAGGGAGAGCGCGAAGGAGACAAAGGCGGCGGCGAGCCATTTCTTGGAGGGGCTCGGGCCCGCCGGCCGGGATTGCGCCTTGAGGTAGAAAATCAGCGCCAGCAGGTAGAAGAAGCCCGAGAGCACGTCGCGCCGCTCGCTGGCCCAGGCCACGGACTCCACGCGCAGGGGATGGAGAGCGAAAAAGAGCGCGGCAAACGCCGCTCCCGACGCGAGCGCGGCGCCCTTGGTTTTGGGAAGCGCGGCTTTGAGCAGCCGCAGGCTCAGGAAGTAGACCAAGACGGCGTTGGCCGCATGCAGGAGAACGTTGACGAGGTGATAGCCGAAGGGACTAAGTCCCCAGATCTCATAGGTGAGCGCGTAGCTCAGCCAGGAGAGCGGCATGTACGTCCCCTGATAGAAGGTGGCGAACATCCAGCGCAGGTTGGCCCAACCGAGCCCGCGGCACATGACGCAGGCAAGAATCTGCTTGTCGTCGTCGAGATTGACGAAATGGTTTTTTAGGGCCGGTAAAAAAACCAGGATGACCGCGGAGAAGACTAGAAAGGGCGCGAGGCGCTCGTAATACGGCGCCGCCGCCGTTTCTCCGCGGCGCTCGGCGTCATTCATGCGTCAAGTCTCTGCATGGGAAATATATCCTGCGCGATTCTACAAAAGGAATAGGCGGGTGCGGGCGCAACGCGTGTAGGGCCGCGCGATTTCAAGTCTCCTGAGCCATCTGGAGCATTTTTTAATTGACAAATCCCGGGCCGCGGATTATACTTAGCCCGACCTTGAAAAGAGCCCGATGAAAAAATTTTCCGCCGCCGCGCTCTTCGCCGCGGTTTTCGCGGCCTTCGCGCCTGCTTCTCACGCGGCCAGGACTTTGACGCAGGTGTGCGCGCAGGAAACAAAGGCGGGCTCCGTGAAGAAGGCGCATGGAGATCCGGTCACGGGAAACTATCTGGAGGATCTCGGCCGGGAGTGCTCGCATATCGCTGCCCTGGAAGTCGAAGTCGCGAGGAAATCCCGCGCCGCCTGCCCCGGCGCGACGGGGTATATGGATTGCTTCAAGCGGGCCCTGCGCAGGAGTCCGCCGCGCTCGACGTCGGCCTTGGCTCTTTATACCGCCATGCCCGCGGGGCTGTCCCTGAGGCACAGGACTTCCGTTCCATTCGACAACGTGGCCAATCTGCTCGACGGCCTGATTTCCGTCTTGGAGTCCGCCAACGCGAATCGGTTTTTTGTCAACACTTATCATCCGCGCGGCAGAAAGGAGCAGGCCGCGCTGACGCGCTTGCAGGCGCTCGAGGATGGATCGCTGGATTTGTTCCGGCAAAAGGCGCTGGCCTCCATTGGACAGGTGATGGCGAAGCTCTCCGACCTCCAGCCGCAGTGCGGCAAGAGCGCCTGCGGAACCGCCGAGGCAAAGCGCCGCGCCGCCGTGTTAGGGAAATTAAGCGCGCGCCTGTCAAATCTCCAAGCCGCGGCGGGCGTCGGCGGGACCGCGCCCAACTCTCCGCACTAATCGCCGGCCGCGTAGCGCCCGCGGCCGAGAAAATTTTATACTCCAAGCGCATGGCATCCCCCGCGAAGTCCGGCCGCGCATTTTGGGGCGTCCTGCTTTTGGGCGCCGCTTTGGGCGCCTTGGCCGCCGTGAGCGCGGAAGTCTCCGGAGTCTACCTCGCGGCCACGCGCGGCTGGCTGCCGGCCAACGCGGACGCGCCGCCGCCCGCCCTGGAGCGCTGGTTCGCGACCACGGCCTTAAACGCCCTTATCCTGCGCGAGGCTTCGACCGCGCCCAACCCGGTCGCCTACTCCGACGCCAACTTCGTCGCCGGCGTGCGGATCTACGCCGCCAACTGCGCGGTCTGCCACGGCGCGGCCTCGGGCCGGGCCTCCAACATCGCCCGCGGGCTCTACCAGAAGGCGCCGCAGCTCGCGCGTTACGGCGTCGCGGACGATAATCCCGGCGACGTGTACTGGAAAATCGCCCACGGCATCCGCATGACGGGCATGCCGGCCTTCGGCGGCGCCTTGAGCCAAAAACAGATTTGGCAGCTTGTGCTCTTCCTGCAAAACATGCACTATCTGCCTCGGACGGCCCAAAAAATCTGGGACGCCGTGCCCGGCGCCGCCGCGACCCAGGCGGACGCGCCTTCCGATTTGCCGTCACGCTCGCCACAGGAGAAACGCTCATGAAGACTCTCATCCGCACCCTGCCGGTCCTCGTCCTCGTCCTGGCCGCGGCCGCCTCCGCCTACGCCCAGGAACCGAAGGTTGATTTCAGCCGGGACATCGCGCCCATTTTCCAGCAGTCCTGCATCAAGTGCCACGGCCTGGACTCGCGCCACCCGCACCACCACCCGGCCGCCCGGCTGCGCTTGGACGACCGCGCCGCGGCGATGAAGGGCGGACGCTCCGGCAAGGTCATCATCCCCGGCGACGCCAAGGACAGCCTGCTCTATAGGCTCTTGAACGGCCCGGTGCCGCGCCCGGCCAAGGCCGCGGGCTTGAAGAGCGATAAGGACATTCCCCCCATGCCCAAGGCCAAGCGCGGCAAGAAATGGAAGCCGCTGCCCAAAAAAGAAATCGCGCTCATCAAGGCCTGGATCGACCAGGGCGCCGTCTGGCCCGAGTCCGCGCCGAAAAAGAAAGCGGCGAATTAGTCCCTAGCGGCCCGAAAGTCCTGCTCACGAATAGGCCCAAAGACTTGGGCGCCCTGGGACTTCCGCATCATCCCGAGCGCGCACCCTCCTTAATAGAATGGGCGAAATTCCGCAAATATAGTTGAGAGGTTTTGCCCATGAACTCTTCGAAGCAGACAATTTTCCGCCGCCTGGCGGCCTGCGTTTTGGCCGCGGGCCTAGCCGTCCCCGCCGCCGCGCAGGGACTTTCCGTGGACGCCATGGCCGCCGTGTCCGAATGCTCGGGCGCGTCGCAAAAGGCGCCGTCGATTTCGCAGGCCGCCGCGCTGGCGCAGCCCTGCTTGAACGCTCTAGCGGCGCGCTACGCGTCCCAGGCTCGGCCCTACGCTGCCGCAGCTGGGACGTGGATCACCGTGCGGCAAGGCTATGTGCGCCCCTGGGCCTCCGGCCCCGTGCGCACGCAAATCGTCGTGCCCGGCCTCCAGATTTTAGTCGCCGCGCCCGCGGCCGTCGCGGCCCGCGTCGTAAGCGGCTTGGCGCAGACCTTGAACGGCCGCCGCAGCCGCCTCTACGGCTATCCGGCGGAGATGAACGTTTCCGGCGGAGCGCGTATCAACACGAAAAACGCGGCCGCCGCGATAAAAGGCCTGCCGCAAGCCCAAAGCTTGGCCGCGTCCGCTCCGGCCGCGCTTGACCGCCTCTTCGACGATGCGCCCGCCGTGGACATGCCCTTGGCCGCCGCGCCTTCCTCCTCCGTTGCCGGCGGCCTCCATGCCGCCATTCCGGCGCAAGCCGGAATCCAGTCTTTCGCCGGGAATCCCGGCCCCGGCTTGCGCCTGGACGACGGCGCAGCGGCGCGTGAAACGGTTTTTCATCGGCCCGCCGCTCTTTCAGCTTCGACCCAAATGGCGTTTAGCCTCGCGGAGGAAGATTTTCTGCAGACCTACTCCGTCTCCGCGGCGAAGTCCGTCGCGACTTCCGCGGTCCCGGTCCAGGACGATCAGCAGCAGGATCAAAATTCCCAAGGCCAAACCCAGCCCGACTATCACCATCATCCCCACCGCCAGCCCGACTACGAGCCCTACCAGTACGGTGAGGCCCCCTATAGCCAATACTCGCTCGACCCCGACGCCGGCTGGCAGCCCTACGTCGACATCTTCGGCGCCACGCTCGACAAGGCGGGCGCGTGGTCGACCCAGCCCGGCCAGGGCACGCTCACCCGCGGCGGCCAGGACGTGGGCACGCAGGGCACGAACTACGCGCTGACCCTGACCAGCAGCCAGAGCCGCGACGTCTACCGGCTCTACTGGCGCTGGGACGGCCGCGACTGCGACCCTAACGATTCCACGAGCTGCGTGCACTGGCGGCCCGAGTTCCAATTCTTCGCGGACCACTCCGAGCAGGGCCAAAGCTCCAGCGTCAACATCAAGATTCACTTCGCCCACGACAAGGCGCTGCTGCCCTGGGTCAAGGAGACCATCGGCTTTTCCTACGACGGCGGGCAAATCAGCGTGGACACCTCGGGCGGCGCCTTTCAATACACCGTGCTTGGCCCAACCGTCAACCAGCAGACGGGCCAAGCTTCGGTCGTGCTCGTTGCGGGCGCTCCCATTCTGCGCCCGCCGGAGGCCGACAAGGTGCACCTGAGCCTGGACACCTCCAACGGGGGCTTTCGCCTCATGGTCACGGACGACCGCGCGTCCTACTACGCGGGCGAGACGCTCGAAATCGCGGTCAGGATCAAGCAGGACAGCGGGCATTGGTGGAAGCGTGACCAGACCGTGGTCGAGTACAAGCAAAACGGCCCTCTGCGCGTGACCACGAACGCGTCGGAGCCGACGCGCGTGCTCGCGGACTTGTCCTATCTGGGCAGCGGCAAGTTCTACATTTCCGACTGGAGCTTTAGCCGCGCGGACAGCAAGATCAGCAGCGCCGACTGGATGGACGAAGGCAAGGGCGGTTCGGTTAGGCGCTAAACCCTAAGTTCGCGCGGCGCGCCGCTTACGCGTCCAGGACTTCGCGGACTTTGCGCAAAATTGCCTCGGGAGTAAAGGGCTTCTCCACGAAGGCGCTGCCCGCCTCCAGAATTCCATGATGCACGACGGCGTCGTCAGTATAGCCCGACATGAAGATAATCTTCGTCTTGGGGCGCAGGACTCCCACGCGTTTGCCCAGCTCTCGTCCGTTCATATGCGGCAGGATGGCGTCGGTGAGCATGAGGTGGATGTTCCCCTTGTGGCGCTCGCAAAACGTCAAGGCCTCGCGGGAGCTCATCGCGTCCAGAACCGTGTAGCCGTGCTCCGCCAGGGTGCGGTGGACCAGCTTGCGGACGATGTCGTCGTCGTCGACCACGATGATGGTCTCCGTTCCATTCAAGGATTCGACCCGCGGCCCGGCTTTGGCCGGAGCCTCCGCGTTTTCCTCGACGCGCGGGAAGTATATCTTGAAGGTCGAGCCCTTTCCGGGTTCGCTGTAGACGAAAATGCTGCCGCCGCTTTGCTTCACGATGCCGTGGACCGTTGAAAGCCCCAGGCCGGTTCCCTTTCCGCGCGCCCTCGTGGTGAAAAACGGCTCGAAGATGCGCGCCTGAGTCCGAGCGTCCATGCCCTCGCCGGTATCGCTGACGGCCAGCATGACGTATGGCCCGGCTGAAACTTCCGGGTGGGCTTCGGCGTAGTCCTCGCTCAGCTCGACGTCCCCCGTCTCCAAGGCGATTTTCCCCCCGTTGGGCATCGCGTCGCGGGCATTGACGACCAGGTTCATGATGACCTGCTCGATTTGCCCCGGGTCGGCCTTCACGTTGCCCAAGGCGGGGCTCAGAAAAGTCGTCAGTTCGATGCTCGCCCCGATGATGCGGCCAAGGAACCGGTCCATGCTCGAAACCGTGTCGTTGAGGTTGATGACCCTGGGCTGGAGAACCTGCCGCCGGCT
The DNA here is from genome assembly GCA_035534315.1 of Elusimicrobiota bacterium. Lineage (GTDB taxonomy): Bacteria > Elusimicrobiota > Elusimicrobia > UBA1565 > UBA9628 > JAGWJU01. The sequence goes on along the minus strand of DATLSD010000049.1, from coordinate 80,218 downwards.
GAAGGCCAAGAGTTGCCGCGTGAGTGCCGCGGCCCGCTCCCCGGCGATTTTGATTTCCTTCACGTCGCCCTTGACGCTGCTGTCGGCGGAGGGGTTCTCCAAGACGAAGTCGCTCAAGCCCAGGATGGCGGTCAGGATGTTGTTGAAGTCGTGGGCGACGCCGCCCGCAAGCCGTCCGACGGCCTCCATCTTCTGCGACTGAAGGAGCTGCTGCCCGATGGCGTCGCGCTCCTCCTCGGCTCTCTTGACGCGCAGCAGCTGGGCGGTCATCCATTCGACGCGCTTTTTCTCGCGCACGCCGGCGTCCTTCTCGATAAGCATCTGCGGAGGCAGATAGTGGAAATTCGAGCAGACCTCGGAATCTATGGCGGCGATCTTGTGGGTATTTAATATTCCGGCGAGCGTTTCGGCCGGGCAGGTGTCCTTGGGATACTGGCACATGCCCACCATCCGCTTGCCGATGAAGAACAGATCCAGGAGCGCCTCGTAATAGACGAGATCCTGGTACTCCTTGTGCGGACCGACCTGCCAGGAAACGTCGCCCGCCGCCCGCAAGGCGGTAAAATCCTCCGCCAAGGCGCCGTCATAGGCCTTCTGGAGAAAGCCGAGCATCTTTTCGGTCCGCCAATGGCCGTCCTCGAGATAGTCATGGTTGCTCGTCAGGATGAGGCGGTTCTTTTTCTCTTGATCTTCGATGTTGACGCCGAAGCTCTTCAAACCGCCGCGGACCGCTTCGATGGAGGGATCGTTTCCCACGAAGACGCAGCGCTCGCCGCGCTCGAGGCCGATGGCCAGGAAGGGAGCCGTGATCCGGCTCTGCTCTTCGGGAGAAGTGAAGAAAAGACAGCAATGGTCGCCGTGGGTGAGCCCCGGCAACGTTTCTTCCAGGGTATTCACAAGCCACACCCCCTTGCGGAATTGTCTAAGTATAGAGCGTCTTTCTTAGGTTTTCAATGCCTATTTTAAAAGCGCGGAGCTTAGGCCAGCCCCTTGATGCGTCGCAGGAAAATTTCCAGCGCGAAGAGGGCGCCCGCCAAGGCCAAAAACCACGGGCTCGCGAAGGGATGCAGTCGACGGCTGGTCTCGGCCACAAGTTCCGGCGGCGGCAGCTTCGCGAGGAGCTTGGCCGCGTCGGCGTCCTTCAAGTTCGCGTAGCCGCCGCCGCCGTCCTTGGCGGCCGCTTCGAGCCAGGCCCGGTCCATGGGAGGCGCCGCGGCGCCGGGGCTCCAGAAAAATTTCAAGCGGTCGGCGCCCCACGCCTTGCCGCGGAAAAAGACCGAGGCGCGCAGGCTTTGCGCTCCGGCTGAAATTCCGGTCAGGCGCACGCGGTAAAGGCCCGGCCCCGCGGCCTGGGGCGAGAGAACCTGGCGGCGCCCGTCCGGCTTGGTCCAGACGATGGAAACAGACGTGTCCGCGTCCGGCGCGGGCCGAAACTGCGCGTCGAAGACCCGCAGGGTCACTTCCAAGGGCTCTTCGTCCGGCAAAGGCCGCGGCAGCGGGACGAATTTGACCTTGGATAAATCCAGGCTGCCGCTCAAGTACTCGACCGCGCGCGACCAAAAGCGCTGGTAGAAATCCGCGGTAGCCAAGTGCCGCGCGCCGCCCAGGCGCCAGCGCCAAGTTGAGTCCGTGGTGATCATCATGACCTTGCCGCGGCCGTAAGGCCGCACCGCGATGACGGGCAGCGGCTGGCCGTCGGCGGTTTTCTCTTTGGGATCGACGGCCAAGACCATGGTGCCGGGGTTGACCGAGTCCAAACGCGCGTAGCCGTCTAAATCCGGCAAAGCGCCCCAGACCGCGCGCGACTGGGCCGCGCCGCCGTAGAGGTCGATCATGGGGTGCGAATAATCCACCGGCTCGGCGTGGAAAAGTCCTGGCGCGAAGTCCGGCTCCGCTGCGGATAGTTTGGCGGGCAGCAAGTCTTCCAGCGGCGTTCCCCTGTAGCCGCCAACGTTGAAGGCGTTCTCTCCGCCGATGATGAGCAGCGCCCCGCCCTTGGCCACATAATTGCGTATCGAGGCAAGGTAGGCGGGCGGCAGATAGAAGCGCGCGGGCGAAAAATTCTCCAGGATGAAGAGATCAAACTGGGAGATGTCGCGCATGAAAATCTCGTCTTCCGGGAAAGGGATGAGCGAGAGCTCGTTGTCCGGGATGGGCACCATGTTGCCCGGGTTGCGCAGGATGACGAAGGAGACGACCTCTCGGTTGGGGTCGGACTTCAAGAACTCGCGCAGAAAGACGTACTCGGGACTGGGCCGGCCGGCTAGGAACATAATGCGGTATTTCTGGCGGATGACCTGCACTTGGATGCGCTTGATGGCCGTCAAGCCCGTGGCCGCGATCTGCGTTTTCGCTTCGATGACAAAGTTCTCGCCGCCGAGGCTCTGCGCGGTCGCGGTCAGGCTTGAGGTAAAGAGCGCGAACGAGGAGCTGGGGTTAAAGTTCGCCTGGGCCAAGGGAGCGCTCTTGACCCCGCCCGCTTCCTTATATAAGGAGACCCTCACTTGCCGGCCGGGGAGTCCCCAGGCCTTGAGCGAGAAGGAAATGGAGAAGCGCTGATGCAGGAAGGCGAAGTCCGGCGGGCGCACGTCCATCAAGGACAGCCCGGCGCCGCGCGGCTCTTGGCCCGCGGCCAGCACGTCCACGGGCGCGCCCAGAGCGGAGAAGACGTCCTTGGGCGGCGGCTCGTCCGCCACGCCGTCCGACAAAAGCCACACGCGCTTGGCCGGCTCGCTTTGCGCGGAAATCATTTCCTGCGCCTGAGGGAGGGCGTTTTCCGGCTCGAAGGCCGCGTCGCCGGCGCTTAAAGAACCCGTCTCGTTCCAGTCCACGCTCTGCGCGCCGTCCGAAAGGGCCAGGACGCGCGGCTCCGCCGCGGCCTCGATGCGCGCGCGGTTGGCCGCAAGCCAGTCCAGCGCCTCTTTGAGCCGAGAGGCTTTCTCCCGTCCCGAGGCGGCGGCCATGGAATGCCCGGCATCAACGAGAATCAAAAGCCCGGGTTTTTTAAGCACACCCTTGCGCAAATCCACGGCGGGGTTGAGCAGGGCCAAAATCGCGACCGCCGCGGCCAAAAGGCGCAGAGCCAAAAGTCTTTTGCCAGCGCGCGTGCGGCTCGCGTGCCAGACAGACGCCGCGAGCAAAACCGCGGCCGCGCCCCAGGCCCAGCCGCCGGCGGAAAATTCCATCCGCGGGACGATCATGGGATGCCGTCCTCGCGCATCTTCATCAGAATGTAAGGCTGGTGCACGGCATCGTTCTTGTAGGTGCCGGTCAGCGAGAACATGACCAGGTTCAAAGTGAGGCGCTGGGCCATCTCGCGTTGTGGCTCGCCGCCGGGCAGGCACGGGTAGAGCGGTTTGCCCAAAGGATCGAGCGCCCAGGCGCCCAGAATGTCGTTGCGCGAGTAGATGACGGCCGTGCGGCCGTCCCAGACGATTTTCTCAAGCGTGCCGCGCGTCATGACCCGCCCGGCCGGGCCGCGCAGCAGGAAAAAGCTTTTGTAAATGACGTTATCGGGCGCGACGTCCTCAAAGGACGCGCCGGGCAGGACTTGCGGCAGGATCCGGCGCGCCCAAGCATCGAAGGAGCTTGTCTGCGCGCCGGAGACGTCCTCCAGCCACAAGAGCCCGCCGCCGTCGAAATAGTCGCGCAGATTTTTCTGCTCCAGTTCGGTCAGGGGCGGCGGCGCGTCGCTGCCGGCCAGCACGATCAGCGGAGAGGAGAAAAGCGCCGGGTCGTCCAAGCTGATGACGCGGCGTTCGGGCTCGACTAAAATGCTGGTCAGCCGCGAGACGTAGGCCAGAATTTGCGCGGGCACGTTGGGGTAAGGGTCCCACGTATCGCCGAGCTTTACTTGCGTCCAGACAAAGCGGTCACCCTGCTGGGCGGGTGCCGGCCTGGCCAGGACGAAGATCAGCAGCCCCGCCGCGAGAACCCGCGGCCCCAAAGCCATAAGCATCTCGATGGCCAGGAGGAGCACCGCCGCGATCAAGAGCCAATCGCGCGCGCTGCGGCCGCGGAGGAGCAAGGCAAAATACGCGGCGTCCTCGCGCGCCGGCACGGCCTTCCACGGCGGGGACGAAAGCTCGGACAAGTCGCTCTCGCCGCCGGAACGATCTAGGTTCACGGCGTAGACCCAGTTTTGCCCGGACGACTTGTCCGAAACGCTGTAAAGTCCCGGCTCATTGGTGTCCGGGAAATCGAGCGCGCGGTTCTTGAGCCAAACGAGCGACGAGCGGCCGTCGGGCGACAAGACGCGCACCGAGGCGGGCGCGGCCTCGGTCTCCGGCCAGCGGCGCATAATCGGCTGGCCCACGATCAGCGACAAGTTTTTCTCTTTGGGCGCGGGCGGCACGACTTCGCCCAGCGCCGTCTGGACCCAGGCCGCGAACACGGGCCTGATGACCAAGTTGCTCCGCGCGGCGTTCAAGCTTCCGGCCCAGACTTCGGTGCGGCCTTTTTCAAAACTTCCGGCGACTAAAAGCGGATAGCCCGAGGCCGACTGCAAGATGATGCGCGCGCCGGCTTTGGGCTGAAGCAGGCTGTAGCTTCCCAGCGAGACGGACCTCAGCTCAAAGCCGTCCCACGCGCCCTTGGGCGAGCCGGGCCCCGGCTTGATACCGCCGTTTTCCGAGGCCACGGCCGGGCCCACGCCGGAGCACAGCCAGGGCAAAAGCCGCGCCAAAGGCCCGGGGTCCATGGCCGCGCCCGAGACGACCAAGAGCCCGCCGCCGCGCGCAACGTAGTCCTTCAAGCGCGCGGTTTCTTGGGCGGTCAAGTCCTGCGCGCCCGCCAGGATCACGGCGGCGTAACGCGATAAGCCGGCCTCGGGAATTCGGTCCAGGCTCAGAAAATCCGCGTCGAAGGGCAGCAGGCTTCCCTGCGGGCCGCCCAAGAGCGGACGCAGGAAATAGCCGGGCTCGGGCAGCGCAAAAAAATCGCTTGCGCCGTAGAGACAGAGCACGCGCGGCCGCGCCGGATGGCGGTAGGAATAGAAGTACTCGTCGTCTGCCTCCAATGCGTCGGGGCGAAGCGCGATCTTTCCTCGCCACGCGCCCGCCGCGTCCGCGGGAGCGGCCGGCAGAACCTCGCGCGCTTGGCGCACGGCGCCTTTGCCGCGCAAGACGGCGTCCGGCAGGCGCCGGGAATCAAGATAAACTTCGACCGCGTCGCGGCTCTCCGCGCCGCTGCCCGAGACCGAGATGTTGAGCGACGGCCCTTCGCCCGCCACGCCCGGTTTTGACGACGCGGAGGCGACGGCCAAATTTTGCGCCGCGGGCCAGGAAAGCCCCAGCCACAAAATGGATGGTTCGAGCTGCGGCGGCGCGCCTTTAAGGCCGCTGCGGGTGTTGTCGCTTAAAATCAGCGCCGAGCGGCGCCGCCCGCCGCCGTCCTTGTCTAGAAAATCCTGCGCAAACGAGAGCGCGGCGGCGTAGTCGGTGGTGCCGTAGCCGGGTTTAGCCGCGGCGATGAGAGCGGAGGCCTTCTCCGGAGTCATCCAGGCGGGCCGGCCGCCGGGAAATTCCGGCTTGCCCGCGAAAAATTCCACGGCTGCGCGGTCGGAGCCTGAGAGCCGCGCCAAAATATTCTGCGCCAGGACCTGGGCCTGCTCGAAGCGTGTTTTTCCCCCTTCGCGGTAGCGCATAGAGTACGAGCGGTCGAGCAGGAGCAGAACGTCCGTGCCGCGCGAGCCCGCGCCCGCGCCGCCGGAGGATTCCAGAATGGGTTTGGCGCAGGCGAGAATCAAAAGCAGAAGCACCAGGCAGCGCAGCGCGACCAAAATCCACTGGCGCAGGCGCGAGAAGGGCTTGGTTCGCGAGTAGGCGCGGCGCAGGAGCAGCGTGTCGCTGAAGGGCACGCGCTTGGCCTGCCGGCGGAAAATGAGATGAAAGGCCAGCGGCACGGCCGAAAGCGGCAAGGCCCACAAAATTGCCGGCGCGCCGAAAATCAAAGCCGAATTCCTCCGTTCATCGCAGCGAGGCCAGGAGGCGCTTTAAGGCCGCGTCCCAGGGAATGTCGGTGGGGCAGGGCGCGTAGGCCGCGCCCATCGCCGCGAAGCTGGCCTCGTAGAGCGAAAGGTCGCGCGCGAACTCTTCCCGGTATGTCTGGCGCAGCACGGAGGCCTCGCAGAAAAAGCGCTCGCCGGTCTCCAAGCTCTCGAATTCAGTCGGGCCGTCGAATGGGAAATCGCGCTCGGCGGGATCGATGACCTGCAGGACCACCAGGCGGTTCTTGCGCGCGCGCAGTCCCCGCATGGCCGCGATGATCTGGTCCGGCGGGCCCAGCAAATCGGAGATGACCACGACCAAGGAGCGTCGGCGCAGGCGCAGCGCAGTCTCGCCCAGGGCGCGGGGCAAGTCGGCCTCGCCTCGCGGCGAGAGCTCGGACAGCGCGTCATCCAAGGCGCTCAAGTGCGCGAGCGATTTTTTCGCGGGCACCTCGCGGCCCGCGCCCGCGCCGAAGGCCAGAAGCCCGGCCGCGTCACCGCGGCTCAGGATCAAGTAGCCAAGCGCCATCGCCAGACGGCAGGCGTAGTCCCATTTGGGCGCGCGGCCCTGCGTCGAAAATCCCATCGAGCCCGAGGCATCCAGGAGCACGTGCCCGGAAAGCACGCTCTCGCTCATGAATTCCTTGACGTAGAAGCGATCGGTGCGCGCGTAGACCTTCCAGTCGAGGGTGCGCGGCTCGTCGCCGGGCGCGTAGGCGCGGTGCTGGGCGAAGTCGCGCGAGTAACCCTTGAAGACGCTTTTATGGCGGCCCTGGGCGTGGCTTTCGGAGGCGAGGCGCCCGAGCCTGAGGCTCAGGCTCTTAAGCTTGGCAAGCGAGACGGCGTCAAGAAATCTCACCCAGCAGGCGCTCGATGATCGTGTCGGCTTGGACGGCCTCGGCCTCGGCTTGGAAGTTGAGCACCAGGCGGTGGCGCAAAACGGGCTTGGCCACGGCCCGCACGTCGTCCTCGCCCGCGGCCAAGCGCCCGGAGAGAAGCGCCCGGGACTTGGCGCCCAAGACCAGGGACTGCGCCGCGCGAGGGCCGGCGCCCCAGGAGAGCCACGACTTGACCTCTTTGGAAGCCGCGGCGTCGGCGGGGCGCGTGGCGCGAGCGAGGCGCACGGCAAGTTCCACGGCCGAGTCCGCCACGGGCACGCGGCGTACCAGGTCCTGCAGGCTTTCCATTTCCCTCGCGTCCAAAACTTTCTTCAATTCCACGCGCCGCTGGCCAGTGGTTTCGAGGACGATGCGCTTTTCCTCGTCGCGCGACGGATAGTCCATCACGATTTGCAGGAAGAAGCGGTCCAGTTGCGCCTCAGGCAAAGGATAAGTGCCTTCCTGCTCGATGGGGTTCTGCGTGGCCATGACGAAAAAAGGCAGGGGCAAATCGCGGGTCTCGCCGGCCGTGGTGACCTGGTATTCCTGCATGGCCTGCAAAAGCGCGGCCTGGGTCTTGGGCGGCGTGCGGTTGATTTCATCGGCCAGAACCAAGTTCGCGAACACGGGGCCGGGGATGAAGCGGAACTCGCGTTTTAAGGTCTCGGGATTTTCCTGGATGATCTCCGAGCCGGTCACGTCCGAGGGCATCAAGTCGGGCGTAAACTGGATGCGAGAGAACTTCAAGTCCAGGATACGCGCGAGGCTAGAGACGAGCAGCGTCTTGGCGAGGCCGGGCACGCCCTCAATGAGGCAGTGGCCGCGGGCAAAAAGCGCGACGAGCATCTGCTCGACGGCCTCATCCTGGCCCACGATGATTTGGCGGATCTGCGCGACGATGTCCGCCTTGGCCGCGGCCAAGCGCTCCGCCTGCAGGACGTCGTCTTTCTCTTCGGCGGTTTTAGCCATGACGGGTATAGACTATCACATCCGAATTCGGGAAATCATCCGCGTTGCCCGCCCCGCGCCCGTTGTAGTATAGTCTCGAAAATTCCAGCACCCGGAGGACAATGAACATGAAGCGCGCGAAAATCATTTTCCTAGCCGGCCTCGCCGCGGCGTTCGCGGCGCCGGCCTTCGCCGGCGTGGCCCTGACGCAGAACGTGGAGAGTTCCGGCGTCCATGGCGCGGGCGCCTTCAAGGCCGAGTCGGTCATGGAGTTCCAGGGCTTGAAGGCCCGCAAGGAGCGCACGCTCAAGTTCACTGGCTCCGTGATGCGCTTTATCAGCGGAGGCAAGGGAAAAGAGACCCTGGACATCGACCGGGTCGACTTGGACAAGCGGTGGGCCTTGGACTCCAAGCGCAAGACCTACACGGAATCCCCCATCTCCGTACCGCAAAACGGCTCGCCCCCGCAGGGTGAGGCGGCGCCGGCCTCATCGCAGGACGCGGCGCCCTCCGCCGTCCGCGTCGTCAAGACGGAATTCGGCGTGAAGGACATGAGCGAGCGGAAAACCGTCGGCGAATTTTCGGCCGAGCATTACGCCATCCGTTATCTGCTGGAAACCCAGGACGCGCAGACCCAGCAGACCCGGACCTACCGCATGGAAGCGGACGTCTGGGCGGCGCCCTGGACCGCGGACTTGAAGCAAGCCTCCTCCGAGGTGGCCGCGTTCAACAAGGCCTATTTCGACAAGATGGGGCTGGGCCTCTCATCGGACGAGGCCCAGGATTTCGGCTTCAAGCTCCTCGCCCTGATGACGGGAGCCAACGGGCAGGACCTTTCCCAAAGCCTGGCCGAGTTCCAAGAGAAGATGTCCCGCGTCAAGGGCTACCCCGTCGAACTTGACGTGCGCTGGTATCCCGAGCAGGACAGCGCCGCGCCGGCCGGAGCCGACGACGCCTCCCAGGATGCGGGTTCCGATTTGTCGGGCGGAGCCTCGCAGGTCGCGGCGAGCTTCCTCGGCGGCTTGGCCAGCAAAATGGTCCGCAACGAGATGGCCAAGAAGGAGGGCTCGGGCGCGGCAGCTCCCGCCTTCTCAGTTCGCACCGTGGTCGAGTCCGTCAAGGTGAAGAGCCTGCCTGAAAGCGACTTCGAGGTTCCGGCCGGCTACCGCAAGAAGGCCTGAACCGGCGAAAACCCCCGGACATTCGGCGGCCGTGCTGGCCGCGCGCGAACATGGCGATGCGCATGGTTCGGAAGATCGCCCTGAGCGAAAAGATGCCTTGATTTTCCTCAAAAGTGACGCGGGGACCTTGTTGGCACGTAGGAAGGCGAGGACGGCGGGAAGTTCGCGCCCGATGGTTGAATAGTAGTCGTTGTAGAAGAGATGGTAGCGGGCCAAGACGCGCAGATTTGCGAGGTCGGCCATGAAGTCCCCGTTTCTCGCGGCCTGGACTAGGCCTAGACCAGGCCAGGCGTGAAAGTCGTCTGGAGAAATCTTGAGAGCCTGGGCGAAGCGCTCTTGCGCAGGTCGAGGCGCTGCCCGGGATAGTAATGCAGGGCCGAGACGCTGAAGAGCCACTGCCCTGAGTTGACGAAGGCGGCGGCGAGATCTTGGGGCGTGAGCCCGGCTCGGCGGATGAGGTCTTGGGCGTTCAAGAAGGGGCGCACGGGCGCGCGGAGCCTGCGCGCGGCGGCCTCCGAGAATGCGTTGGTCAAGAGCACGTAGCCTTCAGTGTTGGGGTGCTGGCCGTCGGAAAAGAGGTTGCTCCCCATCAGGCCGTGCGGCGAGTGCGCGCGGAATATTCGAACTTCCTCGACCAGGGGTATGCCGTACTGCCCGGCGATGCGGCGGATGAAGGCGTTTTGCTCGTCGGTCGCCCGGTCGAAGTTGTCCTGCCGAGGCATGTCGAGGACCTTGTCGAAATAGCGGGAGGCGAGCGCGTAGCGGCCCAGGCGCAGCGCCTCGGCGAGGATCAGCGCGACTGCCGTGGACGCCAGCAGATAAACCGCCCGTTTTGCGATCATTCCTGTTTTTTGAACGCGGGATTTATTTTATTTATCATGATGGGACGCGGCAAGCCTTTGCGGAGCGCTTCGGCAAATCGGCGAAGAAAGAGATAGAATCTTGGCGCACGCATGAAACGCTTCCTCGCGCTCCTGGCTTCGGCGGCCGCGCTGGCGATTCTCCCCGGCTGTGGCCAATCAAGCCTGGATTATACGCCCAACTTCCCGCTGGCCAAGCGCGCGCCGCGTTTTCCGATTAAGGCCGCGCTCATGCCCCTGCGAGACCTCACGCCCTACGGCCCGCCGCCGGCGGATCAAAGCGCGGTGGAGCTGACCGCGTCCGGCGACGGCAACTGCCCCAAGCTCTCCCCCAAGAATTTGACCCGGGATTTAGCGCGCGATATCGCCGCGGGCGGGCTTGTGCGCTCGGTCGAGGTGGTGCAGGACGAGTGGCAGGCCGTCCAAGACGGCGACAAGCTCTTGATTGTGGGCCAAATCGAGGACGCGAGCGACGCGGACGCGGGGTCCGGCACCGCAGGCCGGAAGGCCGGCAAGAAGAGCCTCAACCTCGATGTGGAAATCCGCGCGCTCATGCGCTACGACGCCTCGGAGCCCTTCAGCGATCAAATTTGGGAGCAGGACCTGCGCGTGCAGGAGACGGTGCCGTCGCCGCTTGAGCCCGCCGCGGTCTCGGAGGCTCTGCGCCGCCTCTACCTTAAAATCGACAAGAACATCGAGGACGCGCTCCGGGACCAAGCCAAGTTCGCGCGTCTGGCGCCGAAGACTCCCCCCATCGCCAACCCCGCCGTGCCGGGCGTCTAGCTCAGCGGCACCAGGGATTTCCGCCGACCAGCGCCGCTTCCAAGTAGCCCTTGACCACGCCGACGTAGTCGTCCCCGCCCAGGGGCATCGTGGATGAGACGTATTTGATCCGGAATTGAAAGCTGCGGCCGGGCAGGAGTTCCAAAGCCCCGTTCCAATATCGGGCGACGGGAGTCTTGCCCTCGTAAACTTCTTCCCCGTTGAAGGGCTCGAACTTCAGCCGCGGGAGCGCGTAGATGAAGGTCTGTTTGATGTGCGAAGGATCGGTCCCGATGGTCACCCTGAGAAGAACCGGCGGGATGGTCGAAGGGTCGTTGCGCCATTCAATCGGCCCCACGCCGTTGTCGGCCAGGACCAACTGGGCGTAGAGGTTGGGCGGACCGTCATGGACGGGATAAAGCGTCAGGTTTTCCTTGACTAGGGTGTTCGCGGTGGGTGTTCCGGAGAGACGAGACACCGGGCAGCCCTCGGGGACCGCCTCGTAGTTGTCGAAACTATACCATGGGGTGAACTGCGGGTTGGCGTTGGGGTCGCTTTGGCGGCCGCGCGCTCCCAGCGTCCGGCCTTGGGCCTTGACCGAGGCCAGTATTTTTTGGGCGGCGGCGTCGTTGGAGCCGGCGGCTCCGTCCCAATTTATCTGCGCGCGGACCGAACCAGCGGCCAATACGCAGGCGGCGGCAAGGAAAGACATCAGTGATTTTTTTATTTTCATGACCTCATGGTATCAAGCGGCGCGCGCGCGGCCCATGGCAGGCGTGTAAATTCCACGTGACGACCGCGCGGGGCGATCTTTACGCCGTTCCGCGGCGGCGCTCGGCCAGGGCCCAGAGCCAGCGGTCCTCGCGGTTCAAGTCGTCCTCGGACTCGTGGCCCAAATCGCGCAGCGGCTTGCCTTCAAGCAGGAGCCGCGCGCCGCGGTTGAAAATGGCGGCCGTCGCGCGCTTGGCGATTTCGCCAAACAATATTCTGAAGTTGGCCGCGGCGCCGTAGGTTTTAAGCGCTCCAAGGCTGGTGTAGTCGAAGCTGTCCGCCAGCACGCGTAGGCATAGTCCGGGCGCCGCCAAGTCGAAGACCAGCGTGACGTCGGATGTGCGCACGACCTTGGTCTCCTCTTTTTCCCCCCCGCCCATCATGGGAATTCCAGTGACCAAGGTCAGGCCGAGCTTCAAGGCTTCCTTGCCCAAGTCCATCTCGGGCGCGATCTTAATCGTTCGTGTAACGGTCTGCGGCAAAGACGCGGCGGCCAAGACCGCGATGTCCGCCCAGGCCACCGGTTCCAACGCCGCGCCGCCCGCCACGGCGCGCAGTCCCGCGTCGTCCCAGGAGATGGTCTTGGCCACCAAGGCGCGCGGCGGCGGTTGGATGAGGCGTTGCGGCGCCGGCACGGCGGGCAGGCCGTTCTCGGCCAGGCTCAAGGCCAAATCGTCCGCGGCTTGGCGGTCCAGATTTTCCGCCAGGACGCCCCAGGCGCGGCGGGCGCGGGCGATTTGATCCACCGCCGGGGTCTTCAAGGCCGCGGCCAGGGCCTTGGCCGCGGCGGCCGCGTTCCAGGCTTCTGCCTCGGCCGCGACGACCGCGAAGCGCCCGCCTTCGGCTATTTGTTCGCCGTCGCTCATAATGATGATGATAATAAACTATAATGAGTCAATGTCATTCCAGAACATGAACCTTCACCCGGACCTAATGCGCGGCGTGCGCGCCATGGGCTATACCGATCCTACCCCGATTCAAATCCAAGCTATTCCCGTCGCGCTGGAGGGCCGGGACATCCTCGGCTGCGCGCAGACGGGCAGCGGCAAGACCGCGGCCTTCGCCCTGCCGGTGCTCCAGCACCTCCTGCATAAGCCGGGGCCGGGCGTGCGCGCGCTGATTTTAGTGCCCACCCGCGAACTGGCCGCCCAGGTGGAAACTTCCTTCCGCGACTGCGGACGCTTCACTCCCTTTAAGATCGCGGTGGTCATCGGCGGCGTGGGCTACCACGGGCAAAAACAGGCCCTGGCCCAGGGCGCTTCCATCGTGGTGGCGACGCCGGGGCGTTTGAAGGATCACATCCAGCAGGGAACCATTCGCTTGGACCGCATCGACATGCTGGTCCTAGACGAAGCCGACCGCATGTTGGACATGGGCTTTCTGCCCGACATCCGCGCCATCATCGGCCGCCTGCCCAAGAACCGCCAGACCATGATGTTCTCGGCGACCTTGGGCCCGGACATCGACCGCGTGGCGGCCTTCGCCATGAAGGACCCGCGGCGCGTGGAAATCGCCAAGCCCACCACCGTGGCCACGGGCATCAACCAGATCGTTTATCCCGTCAATCAAGGCCAAAAAGGCGAGCTCTTGGTCGCCGTTTTGCAGGCCGCGCAAATCCGCTCGGCGGTGGTATTCTGCCGCACCAAACACGGCGCCGACCGCCTGTCCAAGCGCTTGAAGGAAAAAGGATTTTCCATCGGCGTGCTGCACGCCGACCGCACCCAGGGCCAGCGCACCCAGGCCATGGATTCTTTCCGCGAGGGCAAGACGCAGATTTTGGTCGCCACCGACATCGCGGCGCGCGGCATCGACGTGCGCGACATCAGCCACGTGGTCAACTACGACGTGCCGCGGCATCCCGAGGACTACGTCCACCGCGTGGGCCGCACCGCGCGCGCGCAGGGCGTGGGCGACGCCATCACCTTGATGACTCCGGACGAGCAGCCCTTTTTGAGTTCGATTGAGCGCTTCGTGGGGACGGTGTTTCCCCGCGCGGTGCTGCCCAACTTTACCTACACGATAAAGCCCGTGCTCACTCCGCCGCGGCCCAAAACCTTCCGCGACATGAACTGGAGCCGGTTCAAGAGACGCTCCCGCCGCTAAGCCGACAAACGCCGCCAGAAACCACATCGGAGGTACCCCGATGAAAACCATCACCAGCCAGTCCGACGCCCGTTTTAAATTCTTCTCCGCGCTGCTTGCGTCCGCCGCGGTCCTGTTTTTTTCTTTGGGCTTCTCCGGCTGCGGCTACAACATCGAACCCCCGCCGCCGGTCTCCATGCCGCAGTCGAGCGAGGCGCCCCTGCCGACGCGCGCGGCCCTGCTCAACGTGGTCATCCAAGACGGCCAACCGGACGAAATCGATCAGAAGTCGAACGAAATCATGACCGCGCTCAAGCAGACGGGAGTGTTCAAGGAAGTCGAGCGCGCCGGACAGGGCAATGTGCTCGGCGCGAGCCTTATCGTTAGAACTTCTTATCTCGATAAAACGGATCAAAATCCCATCAGTTTTATTATTCCGCCCTGCATCGTTCCGTTCATCGACTTTTGCATCCTGCCTTTGGGCCAGGCGAGCAACGATATCAGCGCGGAAGTCCACCTGGAAGTGGACAACACCCAGGGGATGATGCTCAAAAGTTATTCCGAAACATCCAAGGGCCAGTGCAGCTACTGGCCGTTTCCGGGACTCTTCCCCTTCAATCTGTTCCTGATCCCCACCGTGGTCCACTGCACGACCGACGCCGGGCCTGACGCGGCGTTCCAGATGGCGATGGCCCAAATCGCGAAGGACTTAATCGGCGACCGCGATGATTTGGCGGATTTGATGCGCCAAAGCCCGACGCCGCCCGCGCCCGCGGCCGCGACCGGGCAGGTTCCCGCGGACAATCAGGCTCCTGCGGGGTCTCCCGCCCCGGCCGCGCCCGCGCAGAAACCCTGGTGGCAGCAGCAGTAGCCTGACACCTACTGGCGGCGGAGGCGAAAAGGGGTTATAATCCGGTCATGGCCGGAAAGGTCATGATCGTAGACGACGATCCGGACGTCCGCAAAACGCTTTCCTTCGTTCTTGACGGCTGTTGCGAGGCCGTCATAGAGGCGGGCGGCGGCGAGGAGGCTCTGGGAATTTTCGCCGGCGTCAATCCCGCCTTGGTGCTTCTAGATGTATCCATGCCCGGCATGGGCGGCTTGGAGGTTCTTTCCACTTTGCACGCCTTGAAGCCCAGTCTTCCCATCATCATGCTCACCAGCGCCGACGACGTGGTCACGGCCAAGATGGCGCTGGACCTGGGCGCGGTCATGTACATGACCAAGCCCTACGACGTGGAGACGCTCAAAAAAGAAGTGGCCCGGATCCTCAATCACGACCCGCCGCCCGACCCGATGCCCTGGAAAGTCAGCGGCTAGAAGAGCGGGAAAAATACCGGCTTGGAAAATCGGCCCAGCCAGAACCCGACGGCGTATTTCTTGGCGTAGTCGATCATCTCTTCCTTGGTGTGCTTCCCGTAGCCGGGATCGGAGATGACCAGCATGTTGCCGTCAGGATGGATTACCACGGTCATCAGCAAGGGCGAAAATTTATCGAAGAGGCACTTTCTCGCGCTTAAGAACCTGGTTGTGCATTTGGTCTCGATCTTCCAGGGATTGACTGATATGACGATGGATTGAAGCATGGATTTGCCGCTGACGCTGGCGGCGTTGACCTGAATGTCAAAGTGGGCATGGCGCATGCCGCCGCGCTTCCATCTCTCGCCGTTCTTCCGGTATATTTTCTTCGCGACGGACGTCAATTCGGACATGGTTTTAGGGTCGAGCGTCGCCGCCGCCTCGTTCTGGCTCTGGGTGAAGGACGCTTTGGCGCGCGCGGCCAAGGCCGCCGCGACGGGAGCGGCGTTGGAAAAGAGTTCCGTTCCGGACTGGAAATTCGCGGCTCTGGTCAGGCCGGAGGCCGCAGCCACGAGCGAGATGGAAAAAGCGAGCCAAACCGCCGTTTTGGTTTTCATGCCTTTATTGTAGGACTCCCGTCGTGGCCGCTCAAGAGCCGTTTGGGTCTTTGGGCGAAGCCCGAAAGGCCTAGCTGCGCGTCAACTTCTTGTAACGGATGCGTTTGGGGGCGACGTCGCCCACGCGCGCCTTGCGGTCTTCCTCGTAGGCCTGGTAGTTACCCTCGAACCACACCACTTTGGAATCCCCCTCGAAGGCGAGGATGTGCGTGGCGATGCGGTCCAAGAACCACCGGTCGTGGGTGATGACCACGGCGCAGCCCGCGAAGCTGGTGATGGCGTCTTCGAGCGCGCGCAGCGTGTGCACGTCCAAGTCGTTGGTGGGCTCGTCTAAGAGAAGAACGTTGGCGCCTTCGCGGAGCATGCGCGCCATGTGCACGCGGTTTCTCTCGCCGCCGGAAAGATTCTTGACCAGCTTCTGCTGGTCCTGGCCGGCGAAATTAAAGCGTCCGACATAGGAGCGCGACGGCATTTGCACCGTTCCCAGGCTCACCACGTCTAGGCCGTCCGAGATGACTTCCCAGACGTTTTTCTCGCCGTCGAGCTCGCGCCCTTGGTCCACGTAGCCCAGCTTGACCGTGGGGCCGACGGAAAAGGCGCCGGCGTCGGCCTTCTCCTTGCCGGTGATGAGCTTAAAGAGCGTGGTTTTCCCCGCGCCGTTGGCGCCGACGACGCCCACGATGCCGTTGGGCGGCAGGCGGAAGGACAAATCGTCGAAGAGCACCTTGTCGCCATAAGCCTTCGTCACGCCCTTGGCCTCGATGACCACGTCGCCCAGGCGCGGGCCCGGCGGGATGTAAATCTCGAGCTCATCCGCGACTTTTTCCTTCTTGGAGTCCTCGAGCATTTTATCGTAGGCGGAGAGCCGCGCCTTGCTCTTGGCCTGGCGGCCCTTGGCGCCGGAGCGGACCCATTCGAGCTCCTTGGCCAGCGTTTTTTGCAGCTTGCCCTCGGACTTGGCTTCCTGCGCCAGGCGCGCCTGCTTCTGCTCGAGCCACGAGGCGTAGTTTCCTTTATAAGGGATGCCCTCGCCGCGGTTGAGCTCTAAAATCCAGCCGGCCACGTTGTCCAGGAAATAGCGGTCGTGCGTGACCGCTATGACCGTGCCCTGGTATTGGCGCAGGTGCTGCTCCAGCCACTCCACGGACTCGGCGTCCAGATGGTTGGTGGGCTCATCGAGCAAGAGGATGTCGGGCTTGGACAACAGCAGCCTGCACAGGGCCACGCGGCGCTTCTCGCCGCCGGAGAGCTCGCCGCACTTCTGATCCTCGGGAGGGCAGCGCAGCGCGTCCATGGCCACGGCCAGGGTGTTGTCGATTTCCCAGGCGCCCGCGGCCTCGATTTTTTCCTGCAGTTTGCCCTGCTTGTCCAAAAGCTTTTCCATGTCCTCGGGCGAAAGCTCCGGCGAGGCCAGCTTGTCGCTGATCTCGTTGAACTCGCTCAGCAGCTTCATGGTTTCGCCCACGCCCTCGGCCACCGTTTCTTTCACGGTCTTCTCCGGATCGAGCTTGGGCTCCTGCTCCAGAAGCCCGACGGTGTAGCCCTTGGACTGGGTGATTTCTCCGGTGTAGTCGGGGTCCTGCCCCGCCATGATGCGCAGCAGCGTCGATTTGCCCGATCCGTTGTCGCCCAGCACGCCGATTTTGGCGCCGTAATAAAAGGAAAGGTAGATGCCCTTTAAAACCTGCTTCTTGGGTGGGTGGATGCGCCCGACATCTATTAAGGAATAGATGATCTGCTTGGTATCGACGGTGCTGGCCATGACGCTATGATAACAAATCGCGCGGAGCGGCGGCTATTCCCGGCGCTTGGCGCGGGCATGGGTCGAAAGTCCCTGTTTCCCCTGGGTCCATCGATTTCTATTATCAGACTTAAAGACCCAGGAATAGGCGAAGCCATCATCTTATACTATTGAAGATTCATAAATCGCGAATTCGCGGGTTTGGGGGTAAAAGAGTGAAAAAGATAGCCAGTGTCGTCGGCCTTTTTATTTTAGCCATGGGCATGGTGCGCGGCGTCGCGGCGGCGCAGTCAATCGGCTTTGATTCCGGAAAAAACGCCAATCTCAAAGAATTCGTCGCCAAGCTCAGGAAAACCACGGCGGAATCCTTGGAAATTAAGATTCCGCCCCCGGCCGGCATCATTGAGACTCTGGACCCGAAGATGATGAATAAATTGCAGGCATTAGCGGCGGCCGTGGCGACAGTGGCTCCCGTCGAGACCTCTGATAGCCATGACTATATGCGGGAGTTGCAGGGCTGCCAATCAACCGGTGGAAGCCCGACCTTAAGCACCTCCGAGACGAATGGCTACCTTGAGCGTCTTTTCTATTCCTCTAACAAGGCGCTGTCCCAGAGCAATCAATTGCTGGACTCCGAGCTCGGTAACCGCCTGTTCGTTCTGGACGTCAACCTGAAGCTCTCCCCCGACGGCACGCAATACGAGGAATCAATTTCGGTGGGTAAAGAAGGGCCGTCTAGCAACTTCACTATTGCCCTAGACGGGCAAGTTCGCTACGGCAATCCCGAACAGCTTGACCCCGCGAATCAGGATATCTTGAAAAAGGCCCTGGCCTTTTGGAGTCAAATCGATCCCGCGACCATCACTACGGACTCTCTTTACGGAAATCTTCTGAATAAGAATTTCCAGTGCGCGCCTTAGCCGCCCGAAGTTTTTATGGCAGAGGTCGTTTCCGGCGCTTTGAACGGCGGCGCAGGACGATGGTGATGACGGCGGCGAGAATGAGGAGCAGGACCGTCGCGCCCACTTCGGCGGACTGAACCCAGGTCCAAGACGGGAGGGTCGGCGTGGCCGCCACCAAGCCGGGGATGGCCGAGGGCCCCAGCGTCAGGCTTGAGAAGAGCTCCCGCACCAGTTCCTCGGCGTTGGGCCCGCTGGCCAGCACGGAATAGCCCAGATACGTCCAGGGAAGATACCCCACTACGTATTGCGCGCCCTTCGACTTGTCTTGAGCCGCGGCGTAGATGAGCGCCGGCCCCGCCGGAGTCGGCAAAAACCGCGCGGCCTCGGCCGTCTTCGCGTCAGCCTCGGGAATTTGGCGGGCCATCTGCAGGACGACGTCCGGCTCTTCCGCGATGGGCACGCTCTCTGCGTCCTTGGCCTTGGTGACGCTGACCTGCGAGCCCATGGCCTTGGCCTCGAAGACCGTGTCGGGGTCGGCGGCCTGCGCGATGGCGTCCGGGACGCGCCGCCAATCGGGCTTCAAGGTGAAGGCCAACTGGCCGTCCGAGCTTTGCCCCGAGGCCTGGCCTGCGGACACGGCGGCCGCCGCGGGCGCTCCCGGCACGCTCAAGGATCCCACGATGGCGGGCAGCATGAGGTCCGGGATGTTGCTGATAAGCGTTCCGATAAAATTCTTGTTTCCCACCTGCAGGGCGGCCAGGATGAGCGGCGGCTTGCCGGGCGCGGTGGCCTTCAAGTAGTGCGCGGTCAGGCCGTTGGGAAAGGTCTGGTCCTGCACGTCTCCCGCCGCGGTGAAGTTCGCCAAAGTCCGGCGGTTGAAGGCGTCCAAGACGTCGGCCAAGAAGGCGCTTAGGCCCGGCCTGTCGGTCATGTCCATGGCCGCGGGACTCAAGGCCAGAATAAACGAACTCTGCGCCGGACCCTTCAGGGCGATGACCACGGGCGCCGTGGCGCTCTGCACCTGTTGCCAGCCTGGCGGCACGGCCACGGTTATGGGCGAGATGGCCCGCGCGCGTGCGGCGCAAATTAGAAGCGCAGCCGCCAGCGGCAAAAATACCGCCGCTTTTTTTCTGTTTGCCGCGATCATGCCGCGATCATTTTATCAGATCGGCCCTTGACAAAAAACAGCTGAGGGCTTATATTCGTTTTGTGAGTTTTAGGACCGTTGCGCTGCTCATTCTCGCTTTTGCGCCGGCCGCCTCCGCCGGCGCTTCTTTTTGCGTGGCTCCCGTTTATCCTCCTGCCGGCGCCATGGCCGCCGGCGCGTCCAAAGCGCCCTACATCGTTTCTTCCGCCAAGGCCCCCCTGTCCAAGAACGACCGCGACGAGTTGGCCTCGCTGTGCTGGAGCATCGACAGGAAAACCGGGCGCGTCACGGGGCCCGGCGGTGCGGTCTTGACGCGGGGCGAGATGAGCGCGTTCCTGGCCGATTACGACACGGATCAATATCCCTTGACGTCCGACGAAAAAAGCGGCCTCTATCTCGGCGGCCGCTGCCGCTTCGAGCCGGGCCGCGTCCTGTGCAAGGACGACAAGGGCAAGGTCCAGGCGCTTTCCTATCTCGACGAAGCGTCTTTCCGCCGCCAGCAGTCGCTGCAGCAGTCCGAGGTGCTCGCGGAGCGCATCGGCTCCTTTTTGGCCCAACAGCCGCCCGGCAAGCCCTTGAGCGCCGCGGCCCTGGCTCAAATCGGGAAAATTTCCTTCAACATCACCGGAAAAAAGGCCCTGCCGCCGGCCCTAGCTGGGATGATCAGTCTGCGCGCGAAGCTTCCCGCCGGGGCGCTGCGCGGCGACTTCCAGAGCGCGGCGCGGGACCTCACGCGCTTTTTCGACGGGCAGGAATCCGTCAAGGATTTTACGAAGGCCAATAATTTCCCTGCGGTGCACACGGGAGAGTGGGGCGCCAAGGCGTCGCAGTCCTATTTCGACGGGACCGAGGCCAAACTGGGCGCTTTGTGCGCGGCCAAGACCCGGACGATTTTATCCCAGAACCCCGTGGGCGCGGAGCTCATGAAGCGCTTTAAGGTCAACGGCGGCGCGGTCAAGCTGCCCGCTTTTCTCATCGGCAACTTGGGCGATTTCGACGCGGCGGCCTACGTGCCCGGCATGGACACGGTAGTTTTCAACCGGAAGTACATCCTCGACGATCCGGCGTTCAACGCTCTTTCCAACTCCGCAAAACGGGCGCTTTACGACGACTCGAGCAAGATGAACGCGTGGCTTCTGGTCCATCCGGCGGTTTTCGACAGCTTCATCGGGAACAACGACTTCACCATCGCGCACGAGCTTACGCACGCGGCGCTGGACCGCGAGATTCCCACGGGCCCTTACACGCAGGCCGATATCCTGGAAAACGAACACGAGGCATACACGCTGCAAATGCGCTACATGATGGCGCAAATCCTGGCCCATCCAAAGGCGTCCTTGGCTAACTCTAATTACGAGGGCTGGATGCCGGAGCTTCAGTCCATGCTGGCCAGCTACAACCAGTTCCTCCAGGGCATCGATCTGCAATATCTGAGCGGAGACTCCGTCCAGGCAGCCAGTATTCCTACGGTCAAGCAGCTTGTGAGCCGGGAGGAAAGCACGTCTTCCGCCATCGGCCGACAGGTCCGCTCGCTGCTTCCCAAGGAACTGCTCAAAATACTTGGTCTCAAGGAGACCAGCGCGGCCTTGGGGCGGTTTGAAAGCGACTATCAGGCCCGGACTAAAAAATTTATGGGCGGCGACTACAAGAACATGCAGAGCGAGGCCGAGGCCCGGTTTCCCGGCATCGCCCAAGCGGCCTTGACGCGTAGCGCAAATGAGCCGCTCGTAGCCGCCTTGAACGATTTGACGGGAGCCAACAGCCTGGCGGAGACGGCCTTGGTGCTCAACGCCAAGGACAGCGCGCTCTTCTCCAAAATCCAAAAGGCCGCGGCGCACAAGAGCTTGGATCAGCTCACCGCGGCGCGCCTGGCCAAGAGTTCGGCCGAGCGCTATCACGCCATCCTCTATTCGTTCCAGTTCGGACAGCTATCCAACGACGAGAAACTGCAGATTGAGACCGGCGATGAGGCCCTCTCTTTCATCGACTCGGCGCTGGCCCGGGCCGCAGCCGGCAAGGGCTCGCCCGAGGATTTGAAGATGGCCGGCGACTTGGCGCAGGCCATCGGCGATGACGACTCGGCCGCGCAGGTTCAGGCGGCTTTGACAAAACTTCAACAAGGAGGCTCTCATGTCGGCCCGGGACCTTGATCGCGCGCGGCCGGGGCTATTCCTGTGCCTCGGCTTGGTCTTGGCGGCCTGCTCGCGCAAGGCTCCGAGTTTTCCCGGTGCGGTGACCTACTTGTCCCGGTCGGACGGATTTTCCTGCGCCGTTCCCGGAGATTGGCGCGCCCTGGAAAACCAGGCCGGCTCCCTGGTGACTTTCTTCGGCCCGCCCGCGGGCGCGCATCCCGACTCCGCGTCCATCGCGGTTTACCGCTACACCAAGGCCGACTTCGCCGGCCCCGAGGACTACTACCGCCGGGAAACGCTCTCGGCCGCGGACGCCGTTCCCATGATCCAGGAGGACGTGGGCCGCGCCGACGCTTATTATTTCTCCATGGAATCCAAGCGCCCGAAAATTCATTCGACCCAATTTGAAAGAATCAAGGAGGAAGACTATCTGATTTCCGCCAAGGACGGCTTCTACGCGCTGGTTTACATGTGCCCGGATGACGCCGTCGCCGAAAGCGAGCCGGTATTTCGGGACGTGGTGCAGAGCTTCACGCCCGCCCGCTGAGGCGTTCCCCAGGTTTGAATCCCGCCACGGGATTTGGGATAATTCACGCATGGAATTCCACGTCGGCTTGAAAGAAATCATCGTCTCGGGGGGCGTGACCCTCGTCTTCCTCATTTTTCTCTCGATTTATTCGCTGGCGCTCATCTGGGAGCGCTGGCGTTACTTCGACACGGCCATCAAAGGAACCCAGGAGTTCCTGGAAAAAATCCGCAAATTCGTCGCCGCGCGCGATTTCTCCGAAGCCATGTCGGCGTGCCGTCGCCACCAAGGACTGGCCCAGGACGTGGTAATGGCAAGCCTGGTGGGCGCCAGCGCCCGGGATGAACGCAAGCGCGGCGCCGAGCGGGCCAGCGAGCGAGCCCAGGCCCTTTTGCAAAAACGTCTTTCGACCTTGGGCACGATTGCCAGCGTGGCGCCGTTCATCGGGCTCTTCGGCACGGTCGTAGGCGTCATGCGCGCCTTCCGGGACCTGGCTTCGGTCGCGGGCGCGGGGCCGGGCGTGGTCGCCATCGGCATCTCGGAGGCATTGGTCTGCACCGCAACGGGGCTCTTCGTGGCCATCCCCGCCGTGGCCGCCTACAATTATTTCAACTCGCGGACGGAGAGCTTCGCCGAGGAAATGGACTGGATTTCGGATGAAATCCTAGACAGCCTCTCGGACAAGGCGCATAAGGTCTCGTGAACGTCTCGCGCAAGCCGGGCCGGCGGATCATCGCGGAGATGAACCTCATCCCGCTCATCGACGTGTCCCTCATTCTGGTCATCATCTTCATGGTCCTGACGCCCATGATGGTCCAGTCCGAGCTGAGCGTCAAGCTTCCCAAGGCGTCCTCGGGAAGCCCCGCGCCGGCCGCGACCACGATTCACGTGGAAATCGACCGCAACGACGCGCTGCTTATCGAAAGTCGGCCCGTCCGCTGGGACGATTTGACGCGGGAGCTTTCCCTGCGCCTGGGCAGTTCACGCAGCAAGACGGTTCTCGTCGAGGCGGACAAGAGCGTCGCCGTCGAGCGCGTCGTGGCCGTCTTGGACGCGGCCAAGCGTCTGGGCGTGGGCAAGATGGGCGTCGGCGTTGAAGCCAGGCCTTGAACAAAACGATAGTCCCCGCCGATTTAAAGCCTTACCTGCGCTACTCCGTCTTTCTGCACGCGGCCATCGGCTTCGCGATGGCCCTGGCCTTCATCAAGAGCGCGCCGCGCATGAGCGGCGTCTACACCATCGACGTCGTGGGCCCGGCTCCCTCCGTCGAGGAGAATCAAGGCGCCGCGGCGGCCAAGAGGCCGGCGCCGGCCGCCATGAAGGCGTCCGCGGGCCACATGGAGGAGCAAAGAAAGACGCGGGAGTTTAGCGCGCGGCGCCATCGCGAGGAGGCACTGCCGCCGCCGAGCCTCCTGCAGGGATATAAAAACGTGTCCCCGTCCAAGCCCGCGCAAGAGGCCGCGGCTCCGGCCGAGGAGCCAGCGCAGCCCGCGGGCTCTTCCGCGCCCGGCTCGGTGAGCATGACGCTCTCGAATTTTCCCTACCCGTGGTACATCAGCCAGATCCGCATGGCGCTCTGGCGGCAGTGGTCGGCGCGCATGCCGGGCGGCGGCGGCAGCAGCGTCGTGGTCTTCTCCATCCTTCCCGACGGCAATATCACGGACTTGCGCACCGAGGAGAGTTCCGGCGACGCGGGCTTTGATTTGACGGCATTGGGCGCGGTTAAGGACGCGGCGCCTTTCCCCCCGCTGCCCACGAGCTTCAAGAAGCCCTTTCTCACCATACACCTTACGCTGACGTCGTCCTGAGCCCGCCGCGGAGCCTCGGCCCGCTCCGAAATAAATCCGTGACACGGTCCGCGTATTATTTTGCCACAGGCCCGGGAAATCCAATGGCGATTCTCCGATTTACCTTCTACGGCGTTCTCGTCTACCTTTATTTTCTCATCGCCTATCCTGATTGGACCAGCATCGGATGGGGGCTGAGATGCTTCCCGGCAATTTTGTGCGGGGCGGGAGCTCTTTATCTCCTTTTCAAGCTCATGAACTGGAGCCCGGGCTTGGCCAAGGTCGCGATGGAGGGACTCTTCATCCTTGGGGTTGCGGTCTACCTGGGATATAGCATGCCGACCAAACCCGGCGTGCCGCCTCCGGTCAAGCAGTGGATCGCCGGCCGCCGGCCCACGCAGGGCGACGCCGAAGTGGGCTTAAAGCGGCTGGGCGTCAACCCAGAGTCCGTGCCCGGGCAGTGGGTCGTGGGGCTTTTCCCCTACCGCTGAGACAAAAAACGCCAGAGACGGTAGAGCGCCGCGGCGGCCGCGCGCTCCCGGACGGTCTGCCGCGAACCGAGAAAGCGGCCTTCCCAGGCCTCGACGCGCCCCTTGGGACCGGCCATGCCGATGTAGACCAATCCCACTGGCTTAGCTTTCGTTCCGCCCGAGGGTCCCGCGATGCCGGTGATGGATATCCCGATTGAGGCGCCCGCCGCGCGGCGCGCGCCCCCGGCCATTTCCTTGGCGCACTCGGATGAGACCGCGCCGCGGCGCTTGAGCGTATCCGATGAGACGCCCAGCAACCGGATTTTCAGATCATTAGAATAAGAGATCACGCCGCCCTTGAAATAATCCGAGCTGCCCGGGACGGCGGTCACGCGTCCCGAGAAAAATCCCGCGGTGCAGGATTCGGCTGCAGCCAGGGTGAGGCGCCGGCGGCGCAGAAGAGAGCCCACGGCGGACTCAAGCGTCGCTTCCCCCTCGCCGAAGACGTGCTTGCCCACGGCGCGGCGGATGAGGCGGCGCACGCGCGCCATTTTCTTGCCGGCGGCGAACGCGCTTGAGGCCGTCACGGCCGCGTGAAAGTCCACCTGGCCGCGGCCGGCGAGGATGGTGAAGGTTTCGCCGGGTTTGGACCGGCGGGTCAGTATTTTCAAGCGTTCGTCGGCCGCGGATTCGGAAATGCCGGCCAAGTGGACGCTGAGGGCGCGCGAAAATATTCCGCGGGCATAGAGCGATTTTAAGCGCGGCAGAACGTCTAGCTCGAACATCGGCGAGAGTTCCGCGAAAGGTCCCGGCAGCAGGATTAGCGTCTTGGGCCTGGCGCCGCCCGCGCCGCGCAGCTCAAGCCACTGCCCCGGCGCCGAGCCGAAATCGTTCCTGAGCGCGCGGGCTCCCTGGATGACAAAGGCCTGCCGGCGGTTTTCCGCGGGCATCGCGGTGCGAAAGCGCTTGAAGCGGCGCTTGATTTGCGCGAAAAGCTCCGGCTTGAAGACCAAGGGCCGTCCCAGGGCGCCCGCCGCGGCTTCGCGGGTGATGTCGTCGAAGGTCGGACCCAGGCCGCCGGAGACAATGAGGACGTCAGCGCGTGAGAAAGCCTCCGCGATGGCGCGCCGCAAGGGCTTCAGATCATCAGGTAGCGAGCTTTCGCGGGACAAGCACAGGCCCAGCCGTGCCAGCGCCAGGGAGATGTAGGCTTGGTGGGTGTTGACCTTGCCGCCCAAAAGCTCGCTGCCGACGCAGAGAAGCTCGACGCGGGGCACGGGCGCGCCCGCGGCGGCCCGCCGGATCACTGGTAGAAGCCGACGGGTTTTTGTCCGCCGGACCGGGCGGGCTCTCCGGCCGAGACGGAACCGAAGCGCGCTTCATACTTGTCGATGTTGTCCTTGAGCGCCCACAGAAGCCGTTTGGCGTGCACCGGGGAGGACACAATGCGCGCGAGGACCTTGGACTTCGGGCTCTGCGGCTGCAGGAATAGAAAATCAAACACGAACTCGGTCTCGCTGTGCGTGATGAGCGCCAGGTTGGCGTAGACGCCCCGCGCCGTGGCGTCGTCGATTTCGATTTGCAGCTGGGGCTGGGGCACGGGCTTTTTTTCTTCCATGGCCCGAGTGTATTATTTTTCCTCTTTGAGGAACAACGCGGCGGCGGCGGGAAGCACGATGAGGGTCAAAAGCGTCGAGGTTAGAATGCCGCCGATGACGGCCACGGCCATGGGTTGCTCCAGCTCCGAGCCCGTGCCCCAGCCGGTCGCCAGCGGCACCAAGCCCAGGACCATGACGGAGGCGGTCATTAAAATCGGACGCACGCGCTTTAGGGCCGCCGTGGAAATGGCTTCTTTTAAAGGAATGCCTTCGGCCAATTGGGCGTTCATGTAATCCAGGAGCAGGATGCCGTTGCGGACCACGATGCCGACCAAAAGCACCGCGCCGATCATGGAGGAGACATTCACGGTCTGGCCGCAGAGCCAGAGGCTGAAGATGGCGCCCACGCCGGCCAAGGGGACGGTGAGGAGGATGATGGCGACCTGGATCCAGGAGCGGAACTCCAGCCACATGATAAGAGCGACGACGATGATTGCAAAGCCCAGCACCATGAGCAGGTTGGAGAACGATTTCTGCTGCGCCGCGTATTTTCCGGTAAAGGCCCAGGAGTAGCCTGGGGGCAGTTGCAGGGCCTCAACCGCTTTCTGCACATCCGCGGCGACGTTCCGCGCGTTGCGGCCGCTGATGTTCGCGGTGACGGTCACCATGCGGCTCAAGTGCTCGTGATCGATTTCGCTGGGGATTTCGCTGTAGCTTAAGCTCGCTACCTGCTCCAATGGCACGATATTCCCTCCGGCGGTCCGCAAGGGCAGGCTGTCCATGGCCTCGAAATCAATGTTTTGGCCGGGCGCCGCGTAGTGCAGAGTTACGTTGATGCGCTTGAGGACCTGGCGGATAGCGGTGGCCACCAAGCCCACCGAGTAGGCGTCGAGGGTGTCGTAGATGGTGCTTTCCGAGATGCCCAGGCGGCCGGCTTCTTTTTTATTGAGGGTCACCTGAAGCGAGGGCACTGGAATGGTGGCCGGGGGCATCAAGTTGACGATGCCTGGAATGGGCTTCATGGACTTAACCAGTTTCTGAGCGTAGAAGTTGAGCTTCCCCAGGTCAGGGCCGAAAATATTGACGCCTAAATCCGCCGGCACGCCGCCCATGGCGTCGTTGATCTTGTCCGCCAAGGGCATGAGATACTCGGCCGAAACGCTGGGAAGCGCGTCGGTCTTGGCGCTCATCTGGGCGATGAACTCTTTGAGCGGGATGGGGCGCTTGGTCTTGGGCACGAGCTTGATCATGATGTCGCTGTGGTTGATATTGTCCGTGTCTTCGGCGCCGGCGGCATGCCCCGTGAGCCGGGCCACGGTCACTACTCCCGGCAAGCTCTGCGCCCAGAGCTCGATTTTCCGGTTGACGCGCTCGGCCTCGGTCAGGGAAACTCCGGGCGGCATGAGGGTCGACAATAAAATCGCGCCCTCGTCCAGGCTTGGCAGGAACTCCACGTTGAGCTTGCTGAAAAATCCCAGGGCGGCCACGGCGGGCAAAAGCCCCAGCACGATGGCCGCCAGCGGCCGCCGCATCGCGGCCCCGAGGATTCTGGAATAGCCGTCCTTCAGGGAGCCCTCGGTCTCCTCGGGAGGCGCGTCCTTGGCCTTGAGCCAGTAGAGCGCCAGGGTGGGAATGACGGTCACGGCGACGATCAGGGACGCCAGGATGGTGAAGGTCACGGTGAAACTCACCGGGGCGAAGAGCCGGCCCGCGAACCCCGCCACGAACACCATGGGCAAAAAGATGCCGATATTGGTGAAGGTTGAAACGACGACGGGCTTGATGACCTCCTGGGTCGCGGAGATGACGAGGTCTTTGTGGCTGAGGCTTCCGCGCAAAGTCGGCGTGGAGAGCCAGCGGAAGATGTTTTCCAGCACCACGATGGCGTCATCGACGATGATGGCCGTGCCGATGGCAAGTCCCCCCAAGGACATAACGTTTAAACCGATGCCCAAGGCGCGCATCAGAACCAAGGCCGCGACCACGGAGATTGGGATGCTGATGGTGGCGATGAGCGTCGTCTTGAAACTCCTGAGCGCCAGGGCCAGCACCAGGATGACCAAAAGCCCGCCGATCCAGACGTTCTCCTTGACGTTTTCAATGGAGTCCGAAACGAGTTGAGCTTGGTCGTAATAATTGTGGAGGGTGACGCCTTCGGGGAGGCTTTTTGAAAAAGCCTTGATTTCGGCGTCGATGCGCGCGGCCACGTCGAGAGTGCCGAAGGAAGGCTGCTTGAATATCTGGATGAGCACGGCAGGATGCCCGTCCTCCGAGGTGTCCCCGCGCTCGTATTGGTATGTTTGGGCCACGCGCGCGACATCTTTGATCCGCACGGGAATCCCGTCCTTGACCGCGATGACGACTTCCCCGATTTCCGCGGCGCTGCCAAACTGCCCGTCCGAGTGAAGGACAAGCTCCTGGCTGTCGTGGACCACGGTGCCGGGGTTGGCCAGGATGTTGTTGTCGGCCAGCGCCGTCCGCACGTCTTCCAGGGTCACCCCGTACTTGATCATCAAGTAGGGATTCAGTCGCACGGAGTATTCCAGCGCCTTGCCGCCGATGACCAGAACCTTATAGACGCCCATGATGCGCTGGAGCTGCGGCCGCAACTGGTAGGCAGCGATGTCGCGCAGCTCCACGGGGCTCGTGTCCGGACCGCCGCTTAGACTGTAGCCTTGGATCATGGCCAGGGTCGCGCCCAAGGTCTCCACGCTTGGTTCGGCGTCGGGCGGCAGTTGACCCCGGATGGAGGACAGCGCCTGGAGAATGAGCTCGCGGGCCTGGAGCATGTCGGTGCCCCAGGCGAATTGGATGGAGACCATGGAGATGCCCGTGGCCGAGGCGGAGCGCACCTTGCGCACGCCTAAAACGCCGCTGAAGGCGCTTTCGAGAGGCACGGTGATCTGCCGCTCCATCTCCAAAGAGGAATAGCTGGGCATCTGCGTGACCACGCTTAGGATCGGGAAGTTTAGCGGAGGAAATAATCCCACCTGAAGGCCGCGGAAAGATGCGAGACCGGCCAAGAAGACCAGGGCTACGGCCAAGGCGACGCCTTTGGGGGCTTCAAGCAGCTTGGAGAGCAATTTCTTGAACATGGCGCCCTAGTCCGCCTCCGCCTTGAAATCGGGGTACAAGTATCCGATGCCGCCCTGGACCACGATCTGATCTCCGGACTTCAAGCCGGATTTTATTTCCACCGCTTCATCCGTGACTTCTCCCAAAGTCACCGCCGTCGGGACGTAGTTCGTCTGCCCCGATGGATTTTGCGGCGGCTCGGCGCGGATGACCCATGCCTGACCGTTCCTAAAGAGCACCGCAGAGGGCGGAACCGCAAGGACATGATGGCGTACCCGCGTGATGATGCGCGCGTCGACGAAATTGCCCACGGGCACGTCGCCGTCGCCCACGGGCCTCAGCCAGGCGATGGACTGCCCGGTCTCGGCGCTGACGGCGCGCAGGACCTGCGCTACGCGGCAATGGATGGGCGCCGTTGACGGCGCCACGTAGGCCGTGGCGAGTTCGCCGCGGGAAACTTGGGGCGTGTCCGCCGCCTCGATATTGACCGCGAACTCGAGCCGGCCGGTGTCCTCGGTCGAAATGCCGTAACCGGGCACGTATTCCTTAAGATCCTGCAGGCTCGCCTGAGCTACGATGGGCCGGTCATTAAGGGCGGGGAGCGCCGCCATGCGCTTTCGGGAGCAACTCGCGAGGCAGAAAAGGGCCGCCGCCAAGGCCGGGGTCGCGCGCAGGGGCTTATTCATAAATCTTGGCCGCGGCGGGGCCCCCTTGTCCGATTAAATCCTGCATCGTGGCCAAATCTTGAAGGTAGGAGTAATAGGCGGCGCGTTCTCCAAGCAAAGCATTGAGCCAAATCTGCATGGCCCCGGTGGCTTCCAAGATGGTCGTGGCGCCCCGGCGGTAGCGTTCCACGGTCGACTGGGCCGAACGGCGGCTCTCGGGCAAAAGCTCCTCGAGACGCTTCATTTCGGCCAAGTCCGCTTGAGCTTGGGCGTTCGCGCGCGCAAAAGCGGCTGTAAGCGCCTCTTCCTTCGCCGTCAGCGCGTTGTCCGCCAAGGATAATGAGGTTCGATTTTGACGGATGCGCGAGGAGATCTGCCCCCAATCGAAAATGTTGAGCCTTAATCCGACGCTGAGCACATGGCCCACGATCGTGTCTTTCATGGTCGGGCCGCCGTAGCCGTATTGGTAGTTGGCGACTAACTGGGGATAGCGCTGGCCGCGGGCTTCCTTCAGGCCCATTTTTGCGGCGTCGGTCTGCGCTTTGAGCGAGGCCAGAGCAGGGCTCCCCTCGACTTGACCGTAGGAGAACTCGGGAATGGCGGGCAGGGCCGAGATGGGTTTGAGCGCCAAACCGTTGTTCGGCGAGAGCCCCAGGATGAGGGCCAGCTGCGTTTCGTCCGTCTCCAGCTGGACGGAGAGCAAATCGCGCAATCGGGCCAGGTCCGCCAGGCTGGATTTGACCTGGATCAAATCAAAAGGCGGCGCGCGGCCCATGGTGTAGCGCGGGATGACGGTCAGGCGCAGGCGATTGAAGCGCCCTTCGACCTTGTTCAAGTCCGCCACGGCATCCTGGTTGTTAAGGATGGAGAAATAGAGGCTTTCGACCGTGAACGCGACGTCCTGCTTGGTCTGGATTTTGGCGTATTGGGCGGCACGTGAGAGCGCGTCCAATCGCTCGCGTTCGTACCACTTTGGCGAAAAAGGGAAACCGTCGTAGCTGACCTCGACCGCTCCGTTTTCCGAGTTGTCCAGGATGGGGGCGTAAAGAGGGCTGTTGGTTTCCGTATATCCCCCCAACGCGGAAACGGTGGGCAGAAGGTTTCGCAGCGCCTCTTGTTTTTGCTGCCGGGCCAGGAGCGCCTGGAGTTGGGCCCTGACGCTTTGCGGCGACTTGGCTTCGGCCAGAGTCAGGCATTGGGTCAGGGTGAGATCCTGCGGCTGAGCCGACGCGCGAAGGCCGGGTGCGAACAGGAGAAGAATCAGGAGCGGCGCAAGGCCTCTCCCGACCGGGAACTTCATGGCCGAAATTCTAAAAAACTTCCGAGCCGCGCGACAACAGGAATTTTCTTCACTAGTAGAGGGCGGGCAAGGCATGTTTTTTCCTTCTTTGCGCATACTCTAGGGATATCAGGAGCACAAGAATCAGGTTCAGAACGGCCAATGCGGCCAGAATCGGCAAGCGAGTGTAAGCGAATCGATAAAACGTATAGGCCGCGAAGGCGGAGAGAAAAGCGATGGCGGCAGGATAAGCCCAAAGCCTGTTCCGCAGCAGGCTGACGGCCAAAATAACCTTAATCAGGCCATGGGCCATCAGGTAGAGCGCGGCAAGATGTTTGGCGTGGAGCGAAAGGTGGGAGGCCATAATCCTTAAATGAGTCGCGACGTAGTCGTCCGGATCCTCCATGAGTTCATGCTGGGTCAGCATCACGATCCAGCGGTTTAGTTCCGCGCGGGGGGCGGCCCACAAGAGCCACCCCCCGGTGATTTCAAGAGCGCCGTCGGCCCCTTTTGCGCCGACGGCCAGGGCAAAGACCTTGTCCAGCCAGCTTCGGCGGCGAAGCCAGGGCCAGCCCATGGTTGCCCGAGAATTTTAATGTCCCGGCTTAGCCTGGCTCGAAGACGCCGGCAGGGCGGATGCCGGCAGTTGCATCGGCGAAGGGGCGGTCGCGGATTTCTTGCGCGCCGCGCTCTCCCTCGCTTCTTCCCTGCGCTCGTTTTTGGCCGCGGCTCGGCGCTCCCGCTTTTCCCCCATCATCTCGCGTTTTTCGCGCGCGGCGGACTCAGCCTGCTTTTTGATGACGGCGCCGGTATGGGGATTGAGCCAGACTTCCGTGATGCCGCTCTTGGATTCGACGTCGAACGACCAGATGAGTTGGCCGGCTTCCTTTTCGAGTTCGGATTCGAGGATCTTCGCGCCCTTGACCTGCGTGCGAAGGGCGGCGGAGGCCTGAGCTTTCGTCAGGACGGGCAGGGCGAGGCGGACTGGCTTTTGCTTGGCCGGTGCGGCGGCGAACGCCGAGACCGCGGCCAGCAGAAGCGCCGTTGCGATGGCGGTCTGTTTCATCATTGACTCCTTACTATTAGGATTAGCGACGCCCTTAATCATACACGCGCGCCATTGCGGGGACCTTGCGGAGGCATTACATTCCTGCAATGTTCGGAGAGCGAAAGAAAGGCGGTCTCTCGAACCTAGGAGATGAGTTTGAGGCGCACGGTAAAGCGCGAGCCGGAACCCGGAGCGCTGGAGACTTCCACGCGTCCGCCGTGCGCGTCGACGATGGCCTTGACCAAACTCAATCCCAGGCCGAGGCCGCGCTGGGCGCGTCCGGAACCGCCCCGGTAGAGGCGCTCCCATATTTTGGGCAGGTCGTCAGGCGGCATGCCGATTCCGGTGTCGCTGACGCTGAAGGCGGCGAAGCCGTTTTCGCGCGCGGTCTCAAGCGCGATGACGCCTCCAGGCGGAGTGTATTTCACGGCGTTGTCCAGCAGGTTGGCCACGACGCGGCGCATGCGGCTTTGATCGCAGAGGACGCGAAGACTCGCCGCCTCATGGACGCGGCCGAGGCTGACCCCTTTTTCTTCCGCGGCGTAGCGGTAGGCTTCGGAGACGTCGCTCAAGAGTTCGCGCAGGTCGGAGGGCTCGAGCTTGAGCGCCATCGTGCCGGTCTCGGCCTCGGAGATGTCCATGAGGGTGTTGAGCATAGCCAAAACCTTGTCCGATTCCTCGACGCAGTCGGCCAAGGCCTCGCGGCACTCGGACGGGCCGGCTTCGGAGCGGAGCGGGAGTTCTGCGACGGCTCGCAGACGCGTCATGGGCGTGCGTAGATCGTGAGCGACGTTGTCCAAAGCGCTCTTCATGCCGTGAACGAGAGATTCGATGCGCTCCATCATGGCATTGAAGATGCCGGTCAGCTCGTCCAGTTCCCCTCCTGTTGGCAGGTCCGGGGCGCGGGCGCCCATGGCGCCGGATTTGACGGCCTCAAGAGTTTTGATTAAATCTCGGACGGGACTAAGCGCGCGCCGGGCGATGAGAAAGCCGCCGATAAATCCCAGCAGGACCGCCGGCAGGAAGACCGCGGCCAATATCCAGCGGAAGCGCTCCAGCACGTCTTCCCGCGCCGCGTCGCTGTTGCCGACCTGCAGGATATCTCCGTTGGAGAGCCGCCAGGAGGCAAGCTCCATGATTTGCCCGTCCCGGGTTCCGGGAAGGACGAGCCAGCGCAGCGCGTTTCGCGGGACCACGGGGAAAGCCTCTTTAAGATTGAATCCGTTCCAGCTCGCGGTCCGCATCTTGAGAAGCTCCCGTCCGTTTTGGGCTAGCAGGCGGATGACGTGGGCGTCCTTGCCCTGGCGGCTGATTTGCACGGCCGCTTCGCGCTCGAGTCCGGGGATGCCCTCATCCCTGTATTCGTCCCGCATGTGCGTCATCGATGAGACGATGGCCGCGCGGTCCCTCTGGCGCAGCGAGGTGGCCAGGAAGAAATAGGCCGCGCCCATCACCAGGGCGTTGCCGATGATGGAAAGAGCCGCGGACCAGGCGGCCATGCGGAAGCTGAGCGAGCTCCGCCTGCGCCAGAGCGTCTCAGGCGTCCTTGATGACGTAGCCGACTCCGCGGATGGTGTGAATGAGCTTCTTATTAAAAGGCTTGTCGATTTTGTCCCGCAGGCGGCACACGAGCACGTCCACCACATTGGTCTGCGGATCGAAGTCGTAGTTCCAGACGTTTTCCAGGATCATGGCCTTGGTGACGGGCCGGCCGGCGTTGCGCGCGAGATATTCGAGCAGGAGAAATTCCTTCGCCGGCAGATCGATCTTTTCTCCGCCTCGGACGACTTCTCTTGACACGGGATCCAGGGACAGATCCGCAAGCGCTATGGGCGCGGCGTCCGCGACGGGCCGGGGCCTGCGCAGGAGTGCCTCGATGCGGGCGAGAAGCTCGGAAAAGGAGAAGGGTTTGGTGAGGTAGTCGTCCCCCCCGGTGCGCAGGCCTTTGACGCGGTCGTCCACGGAGCGCTTGGCGCTCAAAATGAGGACCGGCACGCCGACATTCTCCTTGCGGATTTTCTCGATGACGGAAAGTCCGTCCAATTTTGGGAGCATGACGTCCATGACCGAGGCGGCGTAGGGCTCGCCAAGCAAGCGGCGATAGGCCGTCTCGCCGTCGGCCGCGTGATCCACCACGAAGCCGGATTCTTTGAGTCCCCGGCTGATGAAGGCGGCGATTTTTGGATCGTCTTCTACGACCAGTATGCGCATGAGCTTCTCATAGATTTAACTATACTTCAGAGCGGAAATGAAGCGCGGCCGGGCAAAATTTTTGCCCGGCCGCGCTCTAATGCCACTTGGCGATTCCGGCTTTTCCTAGAAGCTCCATCCTACGATGAGGCGGTAGTATTCGTCGGCCACAAGCTGGTTTCCGTTGGCGCGCTGATAGATCGGAAAGCCCACGCCCGCGTCGACTTTCCAGGAGGGAGAGTCCAGTTCCAGGCCGGGCCATAACAGGATGCGTTGGTAGCCGGTGTCGCCCGAGTGCGCCGCCGGGCCGCTGTCGCGCCAGCGCAACGAACCTACGGCTTGGGCCATGGGTGCTATCTTGAGGGAGCCCGCGCGCCAATTATTGTAATACCCCCCCGCAACGGCGTCGACTTCCGCGCCTGGGCGGTAGCCCGCCGCGATCAAAGTCGGCTCGTCCCATTCGCCATCGGCGAAATACATCCACTTGTCGTCCGACGTAATCGCGCCGGTGTGGTAGGCGCCCAATAGGATTTGGGTGCTGCCGGTCCCCAACTCGGTGTCGCGGTCGAAGTTGGCGTAGGTGTCGTCGCCGGTGGGCAGTTTCAAGCCGAAGGTCAACCCGCTCGACATGTCCGGCGAGAATCCGGTATAGACTCCCTGCAGGCTGATGTCGCCCAAGGCCGTGTGACTGTAGCCCTGGATGCCGCCGTCGTCCGCCATGGTCTTGAAGTAGCGCTGATCCACCGGGACGTTAGCCATGACGCCCCACTGCCGGTTGAACATGTAGTGGATTCCGGCGTTGACGAAGTTCGAGCGGATCTGTTTGTCGCTGTTGTCGTCGTCGGATGCGCTTGAGGTCCCGGCCCAGTTCTGCTTCTGGTTCATGAAGTCGTACTCGAGGTAGAGCATGCCGCCGGGCTGGGTGGGCAGCATGGAGTTGGTTTGGGTGTCGTAGACCCCGCAGCCGCAGGCACAGCCCCAGGCTTCGGGAATCGGAGCGGCGGCAAGGAAGGCCGCGAGCGCCAAAAGCGCGCTCGGGCGCGACCAGCTGCGGAATTTTTTTCTCAATGGCAATGACATAAAAGCTCCTTGGAATAAATCGTAAGTAAGTCATCGGGCGATTAAGCGGACTGCGACCGCGCTAATCGCGCACGGGAACGGATTGTTGGAAGGCGGGCTTCACGCGGCTTTAGGCGGAGGAGAGAGCGTCCCGGCAAAGGAAGGCGATTCGGAGAAACCGCCCGAAGGCGCGAGATTCGTCTGCGCGAGAGCGGCGGCTGAATGAAACGTTCGAGGCGGGAAAAACGGCGCGTAAGACGAGAACGGCCTGGCCGCGACTGTTTTTGTCGGCTGGACGCTTTTACGGATTTTGAGACAAAGGGAGCAGGGGTGTTTCCCATCGAAGGTCATGGCCATGGCGCGCTGCGCGGAGTGGGTCCGGGAATAGCGCCAGGCCATGCGGCCCCAGGCGAAGGTCTGCAGAAGGGCGATGGGAACCTGGGCCTGGCCCAGTAGAGCGGCCAGCAGGAGCAATCGCAGACAACGGGCGCCGCGGACTAGCATTGGCATTGCGAGCAGTTTACAAAATCGAAGTTTTAATTTTCTATGATGAGCTTAGTTCGGAATTTATTCGAGGCGGCATCGTTTAGAATATGAGGAGGCGGAACATGAAAGGGATCGTCACAGGGGCGGTTGGAGTTGTCGTTTTGGGAGCGTTGGCGGCGCTGACAGCCGTGCATTTCGGGCTGGTGCCCGCCAACGCGGACGCAACGCCCTCCGCGCTGGAGACTTGGGCGGCGCATACGTCTTTGCACGCGACCATCCGGCGAGAGGCGCCTCGCGGGCCCAATCC
Source organism: Elusimicrobiota bacterium (assembly GCA_035534315.1). GTDB lineage: Bacteria > Elusimicrobiota > Elusimicrobia > UBA1565 > UBA9628 > JAGWJU01. The sequence goes on along the minus strand of DATLSD010000049.1, from coordinate 44,422 downwards.
GGTGAAGCTTGACAACGAGAACCTCCTGGCCGGCATCAAGCTTTACGCCCGCGACTGCGCCGTCTGCCACGGCGCCATAGACGGGAAAGCCTCCAACGTCGCGATGGGGCTCTACCAGAAGCCGCCCCAGCTTGCCAAGGACGGCGTGGAGGACGATCCGGAAGGCTACACTTATTGGAAAGTTTACCACGGCATCCGCATGACCGGCATGCCTTCTTTCGGACATACCCTGAGCTCGACGGAGATTTGGCAGCTCTCCCTGTTCTTGAAGCACATGGACGCGCTCACCCCGGCCGCTAAAAAAGCCTGGGCGTCCGTTCCCAGCCAAGCCGCCAAATCCTAAAGTTCGCGGCGTTGAACGGTGAGTGATTTAAGGCGTGCGCTGCTGGCAGCCGCTTTAGTCTTCGGCGCGGCGCGAACTTGCCGTGCCGCGGGAATGTCGTTTATCGATCAGCGCGTGAGCGAGGATAACAACGGCGTTTGGGCCGTGGCCAAGTCCCCCGATTTCCCGGCCGGATTGACGGCGGCGGCCGCCCTGGGCGCTTTTTGGGAAGGCGGCAACGATCGGCTGGGAAAGACTCTCTGGCAATGCCTCGACGCCGACGCCCTGTCCGGAATCACGGTGCAGGCGATGAAGCTCACTTTCCAGCGGGAGCGGCCGAGCCAGACCGGGGACCCCAACGAATGGTTCAAGGGGCCGCACTCGCAGAGCTTCCCCAGCGGGGACGTTTCCACCGTCTCTTCTCTGGTCACTCCGCTCATCCTGGAATATCACGATGATCATCCCGCGATTTATGCTCTGGCGGCGCTGCCGGTTTTCGACATGGCCGCGCGGATGAAGGCCCACGCCCACTGGCAGACCGACGTTCTGGCCGGGGCGGCCGTGGGCGCCTTGAGCGGCTACCTGGTCCGCAAACTCAAGGAGCCTTTCATCCTGAGCATTATGCCCGACAGCGTCGCCGTCGGCGTGCGCTACCGGTTTCGTTGAAACGCGAAAGGCTCGCGGCCGCGGCGTTAGCTTTATCGGCCGGACTGCTTGGCGGCTGCGCCACTTGGGCCAAACGCGGCGTGTATGTTCGGCCTCCGCGCAAGCTTTCGGTGGCCGTCCTGCCCGCGCGCTTCGCGGTCCGCATCAGGAACCTTAATGAGGTCGAGAAGGTCTCCTCGAAAGAACGCCTGTCCTCGGCGCAGGAGAAAGAATCTGTCCGCTTGAAGGTGTCGGAGCTCTCCCGGTTCGTCACCGATTCTTTCGCCGCCCGGCTTAGGGACAGCTATTTTTTCGCGCCCATCGACTCCGCCGCCGTGGCCGACGCGATAAGCGCGCTTTCCCTGAGTACGGCCGCGCGGCTTGACGCGCCCGAGCTTGAGTCCCTGGGCAAGGCGCTGAAGGCCGACGCGTTTTTGCGCGTGACGGTGCTGGGTTACGGCCGCATCAAGCGGCGCTGGATGCTCCTGCTTTTGAGCGAAGGCATGCTTGAGGGCGTGGTTCAGGGCGTCGTGGTCGCGGAAGCGACGGGAAGCGCGCCAGCGGCCATGGCCGTGGGCGGCGAGGAGGCGCTGCAGGAAGCCAGCGAGGATATCGGCGGCGTTTTTCTGCTTGATAAGATCTTCACGCCGGTCATCCTCAAAGCCGAGCTAGTCAGCGCCAAGAACGGCCGCGTGGTGTGGCGCTGGTGGGCGCTGGGCGACCGCAATCGCAAGGCGCTTAAAAAACTCCCCAAGGCGGAACGCTCGAAAAAATCCGTGCGCCTGAGGCTGGTGTTCGAGGCCGCGCGCGACAAGCTGGTGAAGGATTTGGAAAAGGCCGCGCTCAAGAACGAGCTGCCTCCGGCGCGGGCTCTTTAGAAGCTCCAGCGCAGGCCCAGTTCAGGGCCCCAGGACAGGAAGGCGACGCGGTTGCCGTCCTCGGCAGAGTTCTCGAGCTGGTAATAATAGTCCAGGAATATGCCCGCGAACGGATGTATGGCTCCCAGCGCGCTCCCCGCGTAGAAAACGCGGACGCGCGTTTCCAGATTAGATTGGGACAAATAGACTTCGCCGCCTTCCGAGCGCAGGCAATCCCAGCGATTGATCCAGGAACCCTGTTGGGAAAATTCCAGGACCCATGCCGGCGCGGCCCGCCAATCTGTTGAGACCATGAGAAACGGCACGGGAAGCTCCTGCATGTAGAAATCCTCGACCGTGCCCGCCCCCGCCTTTCCGGGAAGAGTCGCGGCGCTTCCGTTGTCGAGAGTGAAATTGAGGTAGTCGTATTCCAGGCCGGCGCCTAAACTCCAATCCCAGAAGGTTGTCTCGGGAAAACGCCGTTGGTAGGCCGCTCGGAACGTGTAGACGTCGGCTTGCGCGTCCAAAGTTTGCCCGCCGGACATGGTCGCGCCGTTAAAATTGGCCGGCGCGTTAAGACTCCCGCTTCCCCGAATGATGGCGGCGCGGCCCTCAAGCCAGATCGCGTTTCTGGGGTTGATCCAGTAGCGTATGCGGGCGTCGGGCGCCTCGGAAAGGCCCAGCCCCAAATTGGAATAGCGCAGAATCGTTCCGGGGACCTGGTTCTCGCGCACCTCGACCGCGCTGTGCCCATCGATGAATCCTGTCATCTCGGAAATATCCAAGTCCCATTGCCCGGCATGGGGAGACATGAAGTCGGCGGGCTGGGCGGCGCCCCAGACTGCGGCCGCCATGCAGGCGAAGAAGGCGCCAGCCATTGTTTTGCCGATCCGCGCTTTCACGCAGCTATTTTACCAGTTCGCGCGCCGCGCGCGTTCGACAGGGCGTCCATCGCGGCTTGTCTTTAGAGACGCGAATATCTTATAATGCCTAGACCAAGCAATGCGAAAAGGCATGGTCGTCATTTTGTCCGCCCCTTCCGGGACAGGCAAATCCACCATCTGCCGGGAGATCCTACATAAGCGCCGCGACTGCGTGCCGTCGGTCTCGTGCACGACGCGGCTGCCCAGGAAGGACGAGAAGCACGGCCGGCACTATTTTTTTCTTGGCCGCGAGGAGTTTAAGAAAAAAATTCACCACGGCGAGTTTCTCGAATGGGCCATGGTCCATGGCGAGTATTACGGAACTCCCAGACGCTTCATCGATGAAAAGACGGAGGGCGGTTTGAACGTGCTTTTGGCCATCGATGTGCAGGGCGCTTTCGCCGTGCGGCGGCGCATCCCGGACGCGGTCTTGATCTTCGTCCAGCCGCCGACGTGGGAGTCGCTCAAGAAACGGCTGGCCGCCAGGCACGAGGCTCCGGCGTCCATCAAGAAGCGCCTAGCCGCGGCTAGGGAGGAAGTAGAGGCCGCGGAGAAATACGACTACATCGTTGTCAACGATGATTTGGACAAGGCCGTGGCGCAGGTGGACAGCATCATCACCGCGGAAGGACTTAAAGCGGGCCGGGGACGGGCCGCCGATTTGGTTTCTCTTTAAAAATTCAGCGGGAGGACGAATGAGCAAGAAAGCAGCGAAGGAAGCGCCTGAAAACGAGGAGTCGGCCAAATCCAAAAGCCTAGAGGAGCTCATTCTTGACTACCGCGGGGAGAAATACGCCGTCGTCCCCGTCGCTTCGGCCTGGGCCAAGGTGCTCCGCCACAGGGAGGAGAACCGGCACCTCACCGCCAACCAGCTTTTGGAGATGGCCCTGAAGGATGTGCTCTCGGGTGAGGTGACCTGGAAGGAAGTCAACAAGGCCACGGCCCAGACGCCGGAGCTTCTCTCCCCCGCCGTTAACGGCGCTTCGGAAAAAAACGGGACGGCTTGAGCCTCGGCCTTCTGCCGTGGCCCAACCCAAGAACGCAGCCCGGGAATTGCTGGACCTGACGCGCGAACTGCGCGCCCGGCTGGAGATTCCCGGTGAAGCCGAGGCGAGCTTCGGGCGCATTCCGGCGTCGAAGGCCGAATCGGCTCAGGCAACTGCCGCTGTCGAGGTCTCGGCTACCGTTAATTCAAAAATGAGCGTTCCCCACAAGGCGTTAATGACCGACTCTGTTCAGAACGCGGCGGGCAAGCACGCGGCCTTGGATGCTTTAGCTGCCGAAATAAAGGCGTGCCGCCGCTGTCCTCTGGGCAAGTCCCGCATCCAGGCCGTTCCCGGCGTGGGATCGCCTGAGGCGCGCGTGGTCTTTATAGGCGAGGGACCGGGCTACCAGGAAGACCGCAAGGGCGAACCTTTCGTGGGCCCGGCGGGCAAGCTTCTGGATAAAATCTTGGCTTCCATCGGGCTCTCGCGCGAGACCGTTTATATCGCCAATGTGGTCAAGTGCCACCCCATGAAGGATCCGACCAACCCCGACTTGCGCGGCAACGACCGGCCGCCGACACCCGAGGAGACCGAGACCTGCCTGCCCTTTCTGCAGCGGCAGCTGAGAGTCATTTCCCCGGACATTATCGTGGCCCTGGGCGCATCCGCCCTGCGCGTCTTGGCGCCGCAGTCCGAAGGCCTGTCCAGGGTTCGCGGCACCTGGATGAGCTATTCTTTGCCTGACGGAAAAACCTTCAAGCTGCTGCCTACCTACCACCCCGCCGCTCTCCTGCGCAACCCCAACTGGAAAAAAGACGTCTGGACCGACATGAAGGCCCTGCGGCAGGAATTACTGGGCGCCGGAGGCGCCTAGTACTGGGCCGCATTAAGGAAGATTGTGTTGCGGCGCGCTAAGTCTTCGTGAAAATCGCTGAAGTCGCGTTTCCCGTCCCCCTTCCCCAAGGATTCCACTACCTCGTCCCGGAAAGCATGCCGGTCTCGGCTGGTTGCCGGGTCCGGGCGCCGTTCGGGCCCCGGATCGCGGTGGGCACTGTGGTCTCGCTCTTTGACGGCGAGCCGCAGCGGCCCTTGAAGAGTCTGGGCTCGCTCGTCGATGCGGAGCCCATTTTGCCCCGCGAGCTTTTAGAGTGCGCGGTCTGGATGTCCCGGCGCTACGCCGCGCCCATCGGTGAGTGCATAAAGTCGGTGCTGCCCTCTTTCGTCAAGACCTCCGCGCGCCGCGCTCACGGCCTGGAGCCGGCGGCGACGCGGGACGCGGCTGCTCAGTCGCCGCAAGCGCCCTTCGTGCTGACTCCAGGGCAGAATCGGGCGGTGGAGTTTTTAGGCGAGCGTCTGGCGCAAAGAAAATTCTCGGGCGTGCTTCTCTACGGCGTGCCGGCCTCGGGAAAGACCGAGGTTTATCTGCGACTCATCCGCCGCGCGGTTGAAGACGGCGGGCAGGCTCTTTTTCTTCTGCCGGAAATTTCCTTGACCCTGCCTTTTTTCGACGAGTTCTCCGCGTCTTTGGGCGTGCCCGTGGCCCTATGGCACAGCCGGCTGACCCCGCGCCAGCGGCGCGAGGCGTGGTTGGGCTTGGCCTCCGGCGAGATCAAGGTGGTGGTGGGCGCACGCTCGGCGGCTCTCTTGCCCTTCAAGGATCTGCGCCTGGCGGTCTTGGACGAGGAGCAGGACGAGTCCTTCAAGCAGGAGGGACAGTCGCCCTACTACCACGCGCGCGAACTGGCCTTTCACCGCGCGCAGTCCTGGAACGCGCTCTTGGTTTTGGGTTCGGCCACGCCGTCCTTGGAGTCCTGGAAGATGGCGCGCCAGGGCGCCGTCCACTTCCTCGATATGCCCGAACGCGTGGCTGCCTCGGCCAGGCCCAGGGTCTCGGTGGTGCCCATCCCTGCGGGCCAAGCGCTCTCCAACCAACTTCTGGAGAGCGTGAAAATCCGGCTGGCCCGGCGGGAGCAGTCTATTTTGCTGGTCAACCGTCGGGGATTCTCGACCGTGCTTTTATGCCCCAAGTGCGGCTGGGTCGCGCGCTGCCCTTCCTGCGGCGTCGCCCAAATTCAGCACGAGGCGCCGGGTTCCGGGGCTTTTTTCGAGCTGCGCTGCCACCATTGCTCCCACCGCGAGGCGCTGCCGCAGTCCTGCCCGCGCTGCAAGAACCAGGGCCTGCGCGCGGCCGGCGTGGGCACGCAGAAGGTCATGGCGGAACTGCGGCGCGTTCTGCCCGGCGCGCGGGTGCTGAGAATGGACCAGGACACCCTGCGCGCCAAAGAGGAGAGGATCTACGAGCGCTTCAAGGCCGGCGAGGCCGACATCTTGATCGGCACGAAGCTCGTGGCCAAGAGCTTCCATTTTCCCAACGTGACTTTGGTCGGCGTCATCGACGCGGACTCGATGATCCATATGCCCGATTTCCGCGCCTCCGAGCGCGCGATGCAGCTTTTGGCGCAGGTCAGCGGCCGCTCGGGCCGCGCCGGCAAGGAAGGCGAGGTCGTGCTGCAAAGCCTCAGGCCCGAGCACGAGGCGGTGGCCAAGACGGTGGACGGCGACTACGCCGCGTTCGCGGACGCGGAACTTCTGTCCCGCCGCCACCTGGGATATCCCCCCCACTCGACCTTGATCCGTCTGGTGTGGAGCGGGAAATCGGAAGAAGTGGTCTCGGGCGCGGCGGAGAAGACCGCCGAGGAGCTGCGCGCCAAATTGAGTCAGGCCGGGCATGAAATCACGGGACCCGCTCCTGCCGTGGTGCGCATGACCCAGGGAAAGCCGCGCTATCATCTGCTCATCAAGACCCCGGAGTTGGGCGAAATCGATCGGGCCGTCTCGGCCGTGCGCGCGTGTCTTGTTCCCTCGGGCGTCAAGCGCAGCATCAACGTTGATCCCTACGATTTGTTTTAGCGCAGGCGCGAGCGGCGCCGGCAAAGGAGGACGGGCATGGACTTGGGCTTGAAGGGAAAAATCGCCGCGGTTTTGGGTGCCAGCGCCGGCATCGGGCTTGGCTGCGCGCAAGCGCTGGCCGAGGAAGGAGCTTCTTTGGCCGTGTGCGGCCGCCGCCGCGCCGAAATCGAGCGCGCGGGCAAGGATTTAGCCGCAAAAACCCAAGTCCTGGCCGAGGATTGCGACGTGACCGACCCGGCGTCGATGAGCCGCTTTTTGGCCGAGGTCCAAAAACGCTACGGACGCCTCGATATTCTGATCAACAATTGCGGCGGACCCAAGCCGGGCACGTTTGCCAATCCGCTGGTCGAAAAAGATTGGGCAGAAGCCTTTGAGCGCTGCCTAATGCAGGTTGTGCGCTGGACCAAGGCCGTGGTCCCCGGCATGGCCGAGCGTCGCTGGGGCCGCGTGGTGAACATCGTCTCCACCTCGGTCAAGGAGCCCATCGACGGGCTGCTGCTGTCTAGCTCCCTGCGGCCGGGCGTCATTGGCTTCTCGAAAACCGCCGCGCGGGAGATGGCCGCGCAAAACGTGCTCATTAACTCCATTCTCCCGGGTTCGATTCTGACCGAGCGGACCCGCGAGCTCGCGGCCGAGCGCTCGAAGACGCTGGGCATCACCGAGGAAGCCTTCTTGAAGAAAAAATCAGAAGCGGTGCCCATGGGGCGCATGGGCACGCCGCGGGAAATCGGCGACGTGGCCGCGTTCTTGTGCTCGGAGCGGGCTTCCTACGTGACCGGCGCGGTCTTCACGGTGGACGGCGGACTCCTGCGCTCCATTTGATAAAATAAGATTTGAACTTATGCATAACTTTATTATGAGGGCTGCCGGAGAAATTGAACGGCAACTGGGCATTTTAAAGCGCGGCTGCGTGTCGCTGGTGAGCGAGGACGAGCTCAGGAAAAAGCTCTCGCGCGGCCGGCCGTTGCGCGTCAAGCTGGGCGTCGACCCCACGTCGCCTGATTTGCACCTGGGCCACAGCGTGGTGCTGACCAAGCTGCGCGCCTTCCAGGATTTGGGCCACACGGCCGTTCTCATCATCGGCGACTACACGGCCATGGTTGGCGACCCTTCCGGCCGCGATTCCACCCGCCCGCAGCTCTCCGCCGAGGAAATCGAGAAGAACGCGCGCACCTACCAGGATCAGGCCTTCAAGATTTTGGATAAAAGCAAGACCGAGCTGCGCCGGAATTCCGAATGGCTCAAGCCTTTCGTGGGCGAGAAGCTCCTGGATACGCTGAAGCGCCACACCGTGCAGCAGATTCTGGCCCGAGAGGACTTCAAGCTGCGCTTGAAGGAAAACTCGCCGCTGACCATGCTCGAGATTCTCTACCCCCTTCTGCAGGGCTACGATTCCATCGCGGTCAAGGCGGACGTGGAACTGGGCGGCAACGACCAGCTGACTAATCTTCTGACCGGCCGCAAGATGCAGCAGGACGCCGGGCAGGAGCCGCAGGTGGTCCTGACCGTGCCGCTCTTGGTCGGCCTAGACGGGGTCAAAAAGATGTCCAAGTCCTACGGCAACGCGGTGGCCTTGACTGACAAGCCCAATGAGATGTTTGGGAATATCATGAAGATTTCCGACGAACTTATGTTTTCTTACTATGAACTTTTAACGACGCTCAGTATGACGGAAGTTCGTGCGGCTCATCCGATGGAAGCAAAGAAGAGGCTTGCTCAGACTTTGGTGGAACGCTACCATGGCGCTACACCAGCTGTCGCGGCGCGGGAATACTTTGAATCGACCTTTTCTAATAAGAAATTTCCAGAAGATGCCAAAGAAATTAGAATGGAAGTAGGGATGTCCGGGTCTGCTTCCAGCACATATTGGAGTAGCTATCTTTTCGTTATTAACGCGGTATCGTCCCGTAAGGAAGCCCAGCGTCTTATCCAAAGTGGAGCGGTCACTATTGATGGTGAGAAACTGAAGGAAGATGTTCTCATTGATGAGTATCTGCGAGCCCGCAAGAATGCTGCCACGCTCGCCCTTAAAGTGGGTAAACATAAATTTTATAGGATCAAAATCTCTTCGTTATGAAAACTGCGGAAAAAAACGCGCCGAAAAAGAACAAGGTAACGGCGAGCGAGCCGCCTCAGCAGCCGCGCACTTTGTCCGGAATCCCCATCGAGCTCGTTTACGGGCCGGAATCCATCGCAGGCCGGGACCTGAGCGCCGAAACGGGACGGCCGGGCCAGTATCCTTTTGCCCGCGGCATTAAGAGCTCGGGCTACCGCGTCAACCACTGGACCATGCGCCAGTTCGCCGGCCACAAGACCGCCAAGGACACCAACGAGCGCTTCAAGTACCTTCTGTCGCACGGCGAGACGGGTCTTTCGACGGCGTTTGATTTGCCGACCTTGATGGGCCTGGACTCGGACGACCCGCGCTCGGTCGGCGAAGTAGGCCGCGAGGGCGTGGCCATCGACTCCCTGGCCGATTTTGAGATTCTGTTTGCGGGCATCGATTTGGCCAAGGTCTCGACCTCGATGACCATCAACCTGCCCGCGCCGGCCATGCTGGCGATGTACCTGGCCCTTGCCAAGAGGCAGGGCGTTCCCTTCAAGCGCGTGCGCGGCACCTGCCAAACCGACATCCTGAAGGAATACATCGCGCAGAACGAGTACCTCTACCCCCCCGAGCCGTCCCTGCGCTTGGTCCTCGACGTCATCGAGTACTGCGTCAAGGAAGTCCCGCGCTTCTACCCCATCTCGATTTCGGGCTACCACATCCGCGAGGCGGGCGCCGACGCGGTGCAGGAACTGGCCTTCACTCTGGCCGACGGCCGCGAGTACGTCGAACGGCTGGTCAAGCGCGGGCTCAACGTCGATGACTTCGCCTCGCAGCTTTCCTTTTTCTTCGACGTGCACAACTACTTCTTCGAGGAAATCGCCAAGCTGCGGGCCGGCCGCATGATTTGGGCCAAGCTCATGAAGGAGGAGTTCGGCGCCAAGCGTGAGATCTCCTGGATGCTGCCCATGCACTGCCAGACGGCGGGCGTGAGCCTGACGGCCCAGCAGCCGCTCAATAATTTGGCGCGCGTGTCCTACCAGGCCCTGGCCGCGGTCCTGGGCGGGACGCAGAGCCTGCACACCAACTCCTACGACGAGGCCTTGGCGCTTCCCAGCGACGAGGCCGTCATGCTGGCCCTGCGCACCCAGCAGATCATCGCCAACGAGTCCGGCGTCACCGGCACGCCCGATCCCTTCGGCGGCTCCTATTACCTGGAGAATCTCACGGCGGACATCGCCAAGCGGACCAAGGACATCATGGACCGCATCAAGGAAATGGGCGGCGTGGTGCCGGCCTTGGAACACGGATTTTTCCACCGCGAAATCGCGGAGACCGCCTACCGGCACGAGAAGGAGCTGCACGCCGGCCGGCGGAAAATCGTCGGCGTCAACGTGCACCAGTCCCGCAACGAGAAGACCGTGCCCATCTTGAAAATACACGGCTCGGTGGAGCAAAAGCAGATTCGAGCGCTTAAGAAACTGCGCCGCGAGCGCGACGACGCGAAAACGCAATCGGCCTTGAAGCGCCTGGCCGACTGCGCGCGCACCCCGGCCAACGTCATGCCTGCCATCCTGGAATGCGTGGAGGACTACGCCACCATTGGGGAGATTACGTCGTCCTTGAAGGGAGTCTTCGGGGAATACCCGGCGTTTTCCGGCTAGGCGGCCTTGGCCGGACTTTCGGAGGCTTGGTAGCGTCGCACGACCTGTGTTACCTCCTGCCGCAGGTTTTCCTTGAGGGTTTCGAGTTCCATCTGCTTCTTCTTGATTTCGTGCTCGAGTTCTTGGGTCCTGAGTTCCAGTCCCTGGGTGCGGCGCAGGAGATCCTGCTCTTCCTTTAATTTCTTCGAGCTCCAATCGGTGATGTCGTCCAAGGCTTTTTGCTGGGACGCGCGCAGCTCCGCCAGTTTTCCCTGATAATTTTTTTCGAGGGCCGTTTCCCGCTGCTTATACTCGGCGAGCGTGGCTTCGTTCTTTAGTTCGAGTTCCTCGGCGCGGGCCCGGTATTGATCTTCCAACTCCTTTAGCCGCCGGCCCCAGAGCGGCAGAAGCGCGCTCTCCTTGGCCATGACTTCCTGATAAAGCGTCTCGATTTTCTGGTTGAACTGTTCGCTGTTCTCGAGCGTGGACTTGATGTGCCGGTCATGCGCGCGCGAAAGATCCTCTTCCTTGACGGCGATGAAGCCTTCCAGGTCCTTGATTTTGGAGGTCTTAAGCGCGAGTTCGCCTTCCATGGCGGCAATTCTGTCGCGGGCTTTGCCCAAAGCGGATTCCAGCTTGGCGATGGTCTCCGCGAAATAAGTTTTCTCGATGATCTCCTTCTGCTCCAGGTAGTTGCGGCGGTAGGACAGAAAAGTTTCCTCGACGCGCGCGATTTCCGCGTGGAATTCCTCGATGAGGCTCTGCAGGCCGACCGCGGCCGAGGAATTCTCAATCCAAAGCTTGCGCGCGACCGTCTCGAAGCGGCCCCAAATTTCCTTTAAATGGGAATTTTCCAGCTCGGGCTCGGGGGCCCGGGCGTTTAGAGGCGAGCTCATGAAGAGATTCCTCTTTGACCGGGCGCGCCCGGGTCCTGGCGCAGCCGGTAGGACTGGATGGACTCAAGGAGCTCATGCTTGAGCTTTTCGATGCGTCCGGACTCCTCGTTGAGGTGCGCCTGCCACTGAGCCAGGCGTTGGTGCCAATCCTGATCGCGCACGCGCAGGCCGTCCTCTCGTTTGCGCCACTCCATGTCGCGCGAGTGGTTGCGCTCCTCGAATTCGGAAAGGCGGGTGAAAAGCAGGCTCTCCAGGGCGTCTAATTCCGCCTGACGCTTGGCCAAGCCGCGGGACATTGAGGCGTATTCCTCCTCAAGCAGGACCTTGCGGCGGGCGAGCTCCTCCTCGGCGGCGTCAAGGCGCGCTTCGAGTTCCTCGCGCCGGCCGCCTTCCACTTCGGCGACTTCCTTGGCCCGGCGGGCATTAATCTCGGCCTCGGCAAGGCCGCGCTCCAACTCCAGAATCCGTTCGAGGCTTTGCTGGGCCTTGCGCCGAGACTCGGTAATTTCTGCCAGCAACAGGGATTTCTCTTTTTCCCAAATGCTTTCTTTTTCACCGGCGCGCTTGAGGCCGGTTTCGAGCGAATTGATGACTTCTTCCTTGCTCACGAGCGTCTTCTCGAGTTCCAAAAATCTGGGCAATTGATCCTCAGCCTTGCGGCGCCACTGCGCGATTTCGCCCAAAAGCACCGCTTTTTCCTGCGTCCAGGTGGCCTGTAGGGCCTCGTAGCGCGCCGTGATGAAATTCTCGGCGTGCTTTAAGCGGAAGCGTACCTGATCCTCCACCGAATCGTGGAAGGCTTTTATTTGGGATTCCAACTCCGCCTTCTGCGACTGATAAAACTGCTCGAACTGCAGCCGGCGCGACTCCAGGGCGTCGGCGGAGCCCTTAATCTGGACTTCCCTTTCGGAGAGCTCGATGATTTTGTCGGAGTAGGCTTTATCGAAGCGCTTGCGGCGCTCCTCCTCGGCCTGCGCGGCTTGGTGGATTCTAATTTGCGCCGACTGCTCAGTCTCATCCTTATAACGCCGCGCTTGGGCTTCCAGCGCCTCCTTGCGGCCCAAAAAATCGCGCTCCAGCTCCTCCTGCCGGCGCCGGAGCAGGTCTTCCTTCTGCGAGAGGCCGATTTCGCGCTTGGCCAGGGCCGTCGCATCGATTTCGCCGGATAAGTGCTGAGAAAGGTATTCCTCTATTTTGCGGTAGTAGGCCTCGCGCTCAAAAGTTTCCTGGGCGCGCAGCGCCATGGCCTCGCGGAGTTCCTTGGCCTCTTCCGCGTACTTTTGCGCGGCCTCGGCCTTGGATTTTTCCAGGGCGTGCAGGCGCTCCAAGGCCCAGCGCAGAGCCATGCGCGCCGTGTCGATGTTGTTGATGGCCTCGATGTTGCCGAGCGTAGGCTCCTGGGGCGGCCTGGGCGCTTCCATGGTGATAGTTATAACAGGCCCCTATTAAATTTTCAATACAAAATGATAGACTGGATTTCGGTGGGAAAAAGGCTTTACTTTCTCGTCGGAGCGGCCGTCCTCGTTGCGGCGGCGGCCGCCTTCTTCAAGCCCGGCGCGCCCGTTAAAATCGAAATTCCTCCGGGCCTTTCCGCCATGCAGACCGGGCTGTTGCTAAAGAAAGACGGCGTCATCGGATCGGTTTCTCTTTTCCGCGCCGCGGCCAAGATCCTGCGCGCCGACAGGAGCTTGAAGCCGGGTCTTTACTAGTTCCGAGAGTCCATGCCGATTTTTGAGGTCCTGCGCCGCTTGGAACGGGGCTCGGACGGCATCCGCATCCTGGTGCCGGAGGGTTTTTCCGCCCGGCAGATCGCCGAGCGCCTGCAAGCCAACGGCGTGTGCAAGGCTTACGACTTCATGCGCTACGTGGAGAGAAACCGCTTGGAGGGCTATTTGTTCCCCTCCACATATTACTTCGACGCGAACGAGTCCCCGGCCCAGGTGGCCGAGCGCATGACCCGGGAGTTCCAGGACAAGATGGCCTCTGTTTATGACGGCTTTACACCCAAGCCCGCGCTAACTTTGGCCCAGTCGCTCATCCTGGCCTCCATCGTCCAGCGGGAAGCCTACCTCCAGTCAGAAAGGCCCATGATTGCCGGGGTGTATTTGAACCGGCTCAAGATGAGGATGCGCCTGCAGGCAGATCCGACCGTGCAGTACGCGCTGGGGTATTGGAAAAAAGAACTCACGACGCAGGATTTGAAAATAGATTCGCCTTACAACACCTACCTCCATTACGGCCTGCCGCCGGGCCCCATCTGCAACCCCGGCGTGATGTCGCTGCTGGCCGTTCTGCGGCCGGCCGACACCAAGGATCTCTACTTCGTGGCCAACGACAAGGGCGGGCACATTTTTTCAAAAACCAACGCGGAGCAAAACGCCGCCAAGGCGGCGGTCAGGAAAAGCCTTGAGCAAGCGAAGAAAGACGGCGGCCAATCCGGCTCGCGGTACCGGGCCGCAAAGCATTTTCCTTAAGCGGCCCAGTACTGCTTGCCTCCCGTCCCGAACTTCCAAAACCCGTTGGTTCGGGACGTAAAAAACCCACGGCCTTTGGATGTTTTTTACGGCTCGCGGTAAGGCTCAAAGGACGGAGCGGACGTCCTGGTAATTCGCCGGGCGGGGTGAGGCTGAGCCTTCCTTTATTTTCGCCTGATACTGCCGGACCAGTTCGGCGATTTCCCGCTGCAGGCCTTCCTTAATAGACTGGAGTTCCCCCTGCTTTTTCTTGTATTCCGCGGCTAGTTCCTGCTCCCGGGTCAGCAGCCTTTCGCGCTCTTCGTGGAGCTTCTGATCTTCAACGAGCCGGCGCGACTCCCACTCGTCGATCTCGTGAAGGAGCTTCTCGTGCGCGGCGTCGAGATCCTTTTCCCTCTTGGCGTGCTGGCCTTCGACTTCCTGGAGACGCCGCTTAGCCTCGCCGGTAGCTTCCTCCTGGCGCTTTTCCAGCGACTGCTGCCGGAGCTGATACTCGGACTCCAAGGTCTTGTGCCGCGCGTTCCAGGCGGCTTCCAAAGAATCTTCCTTCTCGCGCAACTCCTTATAGAAGCCCTCCATCTTGCGGGCCTGGACCTCGTCGCGCTCCGCGGCGGTCTTGAGGTACTGATCGTAAAATTCACGGTTCTGCCGCTCCTTCTCGGAGAGCTCCTGAATGAGCGCCTGCGCGTGCTTCTCTTTTTCCGCGAGGGCCTTTTCCAGGCTGGCGCCGCGCGCGCCCATGTCCTTGATCTGACGCTCCAAAAAGGCCAGACGCTCGGAGTAAACGGCGTTGAGATTTTTCTCCACGGTCTGGCGATCGGAGATGAGAGCCTTCTGGCTGGATATCAGCATCTGATCGGCATGGCTAACTTCGGACTTGAACTCCTCGATGATGGCCTGTAGTGCCACGGCGCTGGGAGAGTTCTCATTCCAGAGTTTGCCGCAGACTTCCGAGAGCCTTTTCCAAACGTCACCCAACTGTACGCGCACGTTTTCTACGGGCTCCATGAGGTCTCTCCTTGGCCGAAAGGTTTGCAGTCTATATTAGGTATAACAGTCGTTCCCTAATTTTTCAAGGGGTCCTATGTTGAACAATAAGAAGCGTCTAAGCGGCGGGTTCCGAGACCGAGGTTTGCCAGATTCGTAGCAGAGCCGTCAGCCGCGAAGCGGCGGCGGATCGTAGCGGCGCTTTTCGACGGCTTCCTTAAGCCCGACGGGGCTGCGTCCGTACCAAAGCTCGCCCAAGCGGGCGTCCTGGCGCCGGATTTGGCGCTTGAGCCACGCGGCTTCCTCTGGGCTCAATCGGTAGCCGGGACGCCAATGGGGCGGGAGCGGGGATTTCCATTCCATGTGGAAGCCGCGCATGCTGAGGTCGTCTATTTCGGAATCCCGGTAAAACAGCGCGCGATTGACGGCCTCGATGTCCGTTTGCCGCAGGCGGCGCCCCGCTTCAAGCCCATCCGGGAGGCCGGGAAATCGCCAAAGCGTCAAATGGGCCGCGGAAGATTCAGGCGTCTCTCGAGTATAAAAATAAACGGATACGGATTTTCTGGACAAAGCTTCACGTTCGCGAGCCGGAGGAGTGACGGGCGTGACTCCGTGCCAGGATTTTTCACTGGCGGCAAAAATGGCGCAGCGATTGAAGACGGGAGCGATGGTTTTTGCCGCGGGCGTTTTCCCGCGATCTGCGCGAAAAAGTTGAAGGCATCCTCCCCACGCGGCCTTCCAACCCTCGTTTAAATATAGCATCAGGTTGACGCGGCGGCGCCACGGCTTCGTTAAATGGCGGTTAAAGTCGACATGTGGAAAAAGATGCATGCCGGCCAGATTTTCCTGAGCCCCTGCGCCGGTGTAGAGCGGGTCGTAAAGCAGGTTTTTGATGCCTGAGACCCGGCCGAGCCAGTTCATAAACGTCCGAGATGAAACCATGGCGTCGAAAGCCGCGAAAGATTTCCCCAATTCCCGCGGTCTTTCATAGACGGCCTTGCTCGGGTGCCCGTAGATGTTGCTGAAGCGCTTGCGGTCATAGGGCGGGAATTCCTTAAGGAGGCCGCGGCAAAGATCCGGAGAGAGGAAATCGTCGATGATGAGATAAGGAAACGGGGAGGCGCTGCGAAATCGGCGGGCGAGCGCCTGTGCGGATGCCGCCACGGCGGGAGAAATACCTTCAATGCGCTCCGGGTTCATGACAGTAAGTCATATTAAATCAAAATCATGTTTCCGCGATAGGCCATAATTTCGGGTGCGCAAGAAGTGTTGTATAATTCCCATTAATGGGCGTGTAGCTCAGCTGGGAGAGCGCCTCGTTCGCAACGAGGAGGTCAGGGGTTCGATCCCCCTCACGTCCACCAGCTTTCCTTCCCTGATTGCTGGAGGCCCTGCGTCCCAGCAGGCGCCGGGCCTAAAGACCGATTTTTCCAGGCCCTTTTGGCCCATGCCGCCTTCCCCTCCCTCCTTATATAATGGATAAGTCATGAAAGATCCGCTGAATTACCGTTTCGGAGGTTTTGCCATGCGCGCCAAAAAATGGATTCCCGCGATTTTTTCTTTGGGGCTTGCCGCCCTGTTGTGCGGCTTGGCCTGCCATTTCGCGCGGGCCGCGGATTTTGAAGCGGGTTCGGTGGACGCGGTCGGAGCCATCAATATTCCCGTCAATGCCGCCGAGACTCTTGGCGCCGCGAGCATGGACATGAGCGGCTTAAACACCAGCGGCCTCAATACCGCGGGCATCGACGGGACTATCCCCGGAGTTGTCTCTCAAACCGTTTTGAAGCAAGCGGCCGCGGCTCCGGAAGTTCCAGCAGCGATTAAGAGCCGAGAGGATCAAACTTCTTCGCCGGCGGCGCAGACAGAGGCGAAGCCTGAAGGCGCGATTAAAGCCGCGGAGACCCTGGTCGGACGCTTGGGCGCCTTCGTCAAGAGCGAGACTTCCGACGCGGCGGGCAAGGCTCAAGGGATCGACGGGCAGGTCGCCCAAGGACGCATGATGTTCGATTTGGCGGGCAAAGGCGCCGATGAGTCCGTTTCCATTGGGATTGGCGCGCAAGAGACCGCGCCTCAAAGCGCGGCTGTTTCCTTGCAGGCAGCCGCGCCGACTCCGACCGGCGGCAAAGCCGTCGTCCCCTCCAATCCGCTCAAAGCCTTGGAGGGCGCGTGGCGCTTGGTGTCCGGCAACGGCCCTAAGCTCATGGAGTTGGTTGTTAAGGGGGACGCGGTCCAACTGCGCTGGCCGGAAATGAGCTACAACTCCGGATATGATTTCTCCAACATCAACGGCCCGGCAATCGTCGACAAGCCCTGGCGGGGCAATCTGGACGCGCCGGGAGGTCTCGTCACCGGCGAGACCACGACGACCTTCAAGGACGGCAAGCTCGAGATGCGCAGCGTCCGAACGGAAACGCACGTGGTAAGCCTTCCCGAGCAGGTGGTGACGACTAAATCCCTCCAGGTTCAGGGCAACCGTCTCATCCAGACCGAGGAAATGGCTCTTTATCGCAAGCTCTTTTTCTACTTCGGGCCCTACAGCGTCCGGACGACCTTCAACACCACCAACCTCGACAGCTCGAATTTCGGGAAATCGACGGCCGTCTATGAGCGCGTCGTGACCGAAAAGAAACCCTAAAAAGTAAAAGAGCCCTTCGGACTAGGCGGGCTTGGCTGGCTGGGGCGGCAGGTCCAGCTTGATGTGCAGTTCCTTGAGCTGCTTTTGACCCACGGGGCCGGGCGCCTCGCTCAAGGGGCAAGTGCCCTTCTGTGTTTTTGGGAACGCGATGACCTCGCGGATGGAGTCTTCCCCCCGCAAAATCGCGATGAGCCTATCGAAGCCCAGGGCGATGCCGCCGTGCGGCGGCGCGCCGTGCTCCAGGGCGTTTAAGAGCAGGCCGAACTTTTCCTCCTGCTCCGCGGGCGAGTAGCCCATCAGAGAAAGGATTTTGCGCTGGATGTCCGCGCGGTGATTGCGCACCGAGCCCGAGGCGAGTTCCGTGCTGTTCAAGACCAAGTCGTACTGATGCGAGCGGATGTTGCCCGGGTCCGAGTCGAGCTTGGGCATGTCCTCCGCGAGCGGCGCGGTAAAGGGGTTGTGGGTGAAGGTCCAGCGTTTTTCCTCGGGCTCCCATTCCAGCAGCGGGAAGTGCAGGACCCAGTAGAAGCTCCAGGGCTTGATGGGCTCAGGCTTGATCTTGGCGATGAGCTCCTTTCTGAGCGCGCCCAGGGCCGGCGCCGCGACCGCGGCCTTGTCCGCCGCGAAGAACACCACCGTGCCGGGCTTGGCGTTGGCGGCTTTCTCGATGCCGGAGAGTTCCTCGGGTTTTAAAAATTTAACGATGGGCGATTCCGGCCCCGCCGCGGTCCACTTAATCCAGGCCAGGCCCTTCAGGCCCAGCCCTTTGACCATCTCCGTCAACTTGTCGATGTCGGCGCGGGAAAACTCGTGCGATACCGCAATGGCGCGCACCACGCCGCCCGAACGCGCGGCCTCTCCGAAAACCTTGAACGCGCTGCCTTTAAACAAGTCTGTGAGGTCGAAAATCTCAAAGCCGTAGCGCAAGTCAGCCTTGTCCGAGCCGTAGCGCCGCATCAAATCCTCGTACTCCACGCGCGCGAAAGGCGTTTCCAGGTCGGTGCCCATGGCTTCCTTGAACACGGCCTTCAAGAAGCGCTCGACCACCGCGTGCACGTCTTTTTCCTCGATGAAGGACATCTCGAGGTCGATTTGCGTGTGCTCGGGCTGGCGATCGGCGCGCAGGTCCTCATCGCGGAAGGCCCGCGCCAGCTGGTAGTATTTCTCCACGCCAGAGGCCATCAAAATCTGCTTGAAAATCTGCGGCGACTGGGGCAGGGCGTAGAAGGTGCCGGGGCGCAGCCGGCAGGGCACTAAAAAGTCGCGCGCGCCTTCGGGCGTGGCCTTGGTCAAAATCGGAGTTTCCACTTCCCAAAAACCCAGGGCGTCGAGCTCGCGCCGGACAATCGCGCCCACGCGGTGGCGCAGACGCAGGTTCTCGCGCATGCGCTCCGAGCGCAAATCGAGGAAGCGGTACTTGAGGCGCGTTTCCTCGGAGACGCCCGAGGCCGAGTCCACCTCGAAGGGCAGGGTCTTGGCGGTGTTAAGGAGCGTGATTTCCTCGGCGGCGATTTCCACGCCGCCGGTGGGAATTTTGGGGTTCTCGGTGCCTTGGGGCCGCGGGCGCAGCGCGCCCAGCACGCTGACCACGTGCTCGGATCCCAGCTTGGAGGCGGCCAGAAACGCGGCCGATTGCTCGGGGTTGGCCACCACCTGGATGAGGCCCGAGCGGTCGCGCAAATCGAAGAAGTAGACCCCGCCGTGGTCGCGCCGGGCGTGGACCCAGCCCGCCACGCGCACGCGGGCGCCGACTTGGGCCGGGCGCAGGTCGCCGCAGGCGTGCGTGCGGTAAGGATTTGCCGCGTCCAGCGCCGGCGTCGGGGTGTGATCCGAGCTTAAAGTTTGGTTCATCGCACTGGAGCTTGAGTATAGCGAATCGGCCGCGCGGCGGGCAAATGGCGCTGACCCAAAAAAAGGCCCGGATTTCTCCGGGCCTTTGAACTTAAAGCGGAACCGCTTTAGTTCTTTTGCAGATAAACGGACACGGTGGTGCGGGTTTCCTGGTAATGATCGAAGCCGTCATCCACGGTCATCAGCTTTTTGGTTTTTGCGGCCACGAGGCGCCAGCCGCGGGCGAGCTTGACGTTGGTGCCCAGCAGGAAATGGCTCGACCACGTCGCCACGACTTCTCCGCCGCTGCGGATGAGGTGATGGGCCTTGTCCACGGTCAGGGTCGGGAACACGAATTGCAACGTGTCGCAGCTGGGCATTTCGTCGTCGCTATAGGAGGTCGGGCAGTCGCTGAACTGCGCACCGACCCGGTCCTTGGCGTCGTTAAGATTCAGAGCAGTCTGCTCATCGCCAGCGTAAGCGTCGCCCATATCCTCGTAATAGAGGACATCCGAATCAATAGGTTTGGCCTCGAGGCGCTCGGCCGGGGCTTGGGCTGATGGGACGAAGGATGTCATGGCCGGGACGGGCGTCTTGGCTTCCATCCGCCGCACCTGGACCAAGACACCGGCAGCAGGATCCGCGTTCCAATTAACGGAAGCCGCGGAAGCGATGGTCCCGGCTGCGCAAAATACGGCGGCGGCAAGTATCCATGTCTTTGCGATGTTCATGATTCATTTTCTCCAGTGTTCATTATTTGGCTTCGTCGAGATTCTACCAGCGAAGCTGGAAGCAGGAGAATGGCGGCCGGGCAAAATCCGCGCGACGGGATCACGACGGCTGGATGACGGGGATGTGACGACAACGGAGAGTCGGCGGGCTAGATTAACAGGGGAGCGCCTCGACGGCGCGGACCAAAATGGGGACGGTTTCGGCGGGCGCGGGCAGGGCCAGGCGGGAATAGCTTTCGGACATGGCGCGGCGCTTTCCCGCGCTTTGCAGCGCCGCCTCCAGGACTGGAAGAAGATCGGCAGAGAGTTGTTTTTCCTCAACAACCGCGGCCGCGCCCATTTTCTCAAGGACCGACGCGTTTTTAGCCTGATGTCCCGCCGCCGCGTACGGATAGGGGATGAGGATGGCCGGTTTTTTCTGGGCGTAGAGCTCGGCCAGGGTGCTGGCCCCCGCCCGGCAAACCGCGACGTCGGCTGCGCCGTAGGCCTGCTCCATGGCGCTTATATAAGGAAGAACGACGGCTTTAAACGGCGCTCCGGCATAGCCTTCGCGAGTCTCCGTAAGCCATTTCTCGCCGGCGACGTGGAGGATTTGGAAGAGCGGACAAGAAGAACGCGCGGCCAGGGATTTAAGAAGCGCCGGGATGGTTTTGTTGAGCGCCATGGCTCCTTGGCTGCCGCCGAAGATAAGAAGCGTCGTCGTAGCCGGCTCGAGGCCCAGCCTTTGCCTCGCCTCATCTTGGGGCATCGCCGCGCGCAGCTCCGCGCGGATGGGCGTTCCGGTCAGGATTTCCCCATCCTTAAGCCCGCCCAATGGCGGCAGACCCCAGAAAATTTTCGCGCCCAAGCTCCGGCAGAGCTTGTTGGCCAAGCCCAGGATGGCGTTGGACTCGTGCGCGGCGGAGGGGATGCCCGCAAGCCTCGCGGCCAGAAGGCAGGGGACCGCCACGTAGCCGCCCATGCCGAGGACGAGGTTGGGTTCGAAGTCGGCAACCAAGCGGCGCGCGGTCCAAGCGCTTTTGACGAGCTTAAATCCAAAGCGCGGCAGCTTGAGGCTCAAGGATCGCGGCAGGCCCTCCAAGTCGACGGCCGCGGCCGCGATGCCGCTGTCTTCAAGCAGTTTGTCGGCCGGTCCGCCGGGCTTTAGCGCGATGAGCGGCTGCCAGCCTCGCTCCTTCAAGGCCTGCGCCAGAGCGAAGCCGGGGTAGAAGTGCCCGCCGGTCCCCCCCGCCGCGATGAGGATTCTTTTTTTCCTCACGCGGGCTCCGCGTCGTGCGCGCCTTGGCGAGAGATGTTAAGCAGGATGCCGGCGCCCATCAAGGTCGAGAGCAGCGACGAGCCGCCGAAGGACATAAAGGGCAGCGGGATGCCCTTGGTGGGCAGGAGGCCTATGGACATTGCCATGTTGAAAAAGGCCTGCAAGGCGATGGTCAGGGTGATGCCTCCGGCCAAAAGCGCTCCGAAGAGATCCGGCGCGCGCCTGGCCGCGCGCATGCCGCGGATTAAAAACCAGGCGAACAGGGTGATGAGGGCCAAACCTCCAAAGAGGCCCAACTCCTCGCAGAGAACAGGAAAGATAAAATCCGTGTAAGGCGCGGGCAGGTACATGAGCTTCAACTGCGAGGCGCCCAGGCCCTTGCCGAACCAGCCTCCAGAGCCGACCGCGATCAAAGACTGCGCCAGTTGGTAGCCCGCGCCGCGCGCGTTTTTAAAAGGGTTAAGGAAATTAAGGACTCGCGCGCGTCGATAGGGGTATTTCACCAGCTCGTAGGCCACCACGGGCACTCCGGCCAGAATCGCCCCGAACACGTAGGAAACGCGGCCGCCGCCCGCGAAAATCATGATGACGCTGACGCCAAAGATGAGCACCGGCGTGCCCAAGTCCCGCCCCGCGCCGATGAGCAGGAGCAGAAGGCCCACCATGCCCAGCGGGACCAAAAGCCCGGCGGTGAGATCCTTGACCTTGCGGTGATTGCGGTCGAAATAGTGGGCCAGGAAAATGACCGCGGCCAGCTTCGCGAACTCGGAGGGCTCGATGCCGATGGGTCCCAGGCGTATCCAGCGCCGCACGCCCGCGACCGGGTGGCCCAAGAGCGCCAGCGCCAGCGCCAGCGCCGTGCCGATGAAGATGGGCATGACCAGCGAGCGAATTTTTTTGTAATCGGTGCGGCTCAAGAGCCACATCGCCCCGAGGCCTAAAAGCGCCCAGAAAAGCTGGCGCTTCAAGAAATAGAGCGAGTTGCCCAGGTTC
Organism: Elusimicrobiota bacterium; assembly: GCA_035534315.1. Taxonomy (GTDB): domain Bacteria; phylum Elusimicrobiota; class Elusimicrobia; order UBA1565; family UBA9628; genus JAGWJU01. Next base: position 22,285 of record DATLSD010000049.1, on the reverse strand, counting down.
TCCTTGGCCCAAATGGCGCTCGAGGAGTAGACCATGACCAAACCCCAACAGACCAGGGCCAGGATGAGGGAGAGAAGCGTGTAATCGATTTCCCGGCGCCGGCCGCTCATCGGCCCAACCTTCGCGTGAGGTCCTTGAATTGCCGGCCCCGGTCCTCGAAGTCCTTGAATTGGTCGAAGGACGCGCAGGCGGGAGACAGGAGCAGCACGTCGCCCGGGCTGCCGATTTGAAAGGCGGTTTTGACCGCTGTCTCCAAGGTGCCGCAGGGAAACAGGGGCTTTAGGTCTCCCAGGTCGCTCTCGATTTTCGCCGCGGCTTCGCCGATGGTCAAAATGGCCTTGACCCGCGTTTCGACGAGCGGCCGCAGCGGGCGGTATGGGCTGCCTTTGCCGCGCCCGCCCAGGATGAGGAGCAAGCGGTTCTCCGCGTCCGGGAAGGACTTGAGCGCGACCAAGGTCGAGTCCACGTTGGTCGCCTTGGAGTCGTTCACGCAGCGGATGCCCTTGAAGGTTCCCGCGTCCTCGATGCGGTGCTCGACGCCCTTAAAGGCCTTGAACGCCGCGGCCACGGCGGAGAGCTTCAAGCCCGCGGCGCGGGCCGCGAGCGCGGCCGCCATGGCGTTTTGCAGATTATGCTCGCCGGGAAGCTTCGGCGGGGTCAGCGCCGCGGGCGCGGCCTTGCCGAACTTCACCCAGATTTTGCCGCGGCCGGTCCAGGCTGAGAGGCCCGGTCCTGGGTTCATCCCGAAGTAAAGCTTTTGCGCGCGGCAGGGCCGGGCGAGCTTGACCACGGCCGGATCGTCGGCGTTCAAGACGCAGAAGTTCTCCCGGGACTGCTCCATGAAAATCTTCGCCTTGGCCCGCAGATAGGCGTCCATGCCGGCGTGGTGGTCGAGATGATCGGGCGCGACGTTCAAAAAGACGGAAATTTTTGGGTGAAAGCGGCGGCTGTCCTCCAGCTGATAGCTCGACGCCTCGACCACGAGCCAGTCACCCTTTTTAGCGGCCGGCGCCGCCTCCGAGACGGGCGTGCCGACGTTGCCGCAGAGAACGGCTTTTTTGCCCGAAGGCAGCCCTTTCTTGAAGACGCTCCAAAGAAGCACGGATGTGGTGGTCTTGCCGTTGGTGCCGGTGACGGCCGCGACGTTGTCAGATTTGAAGAAGGCCAGGGCGACTTCGAGTTCGCTGAAGACCGGCACGCCGCGGGCTTTTAAATCCGCGAGCGCCGGAGCGCCGGGCTTGATGCCCGGGCTCTTGACCGCGAAGGCGCAGGGCGCGAACCCGCGCCCGCCGCCCGCGACAGATATTTTTGAAGGCAGCCGTCCGAGGGATTGCTTGAGTTCGTTCAAGGGGCGGATGTCCGATCCCACGACCGCAAATCCTTTTTTAGCCAGAAGCTTGGCGCAGGAAAGGCCGGATTTGCCCAGCCCCAGGACCGCGGCTTTTTTTCCCTTGAACGCCCGCGGGTCAAAGCCGGTCACCGGATTTTAAGCGAGGCGAGCGCGGCAAGCATGAGGATGATGCTCACGATCCAGAAGCGCACGGTCACCTTGGGCTCGGCGATGCCGCTCAGCTCGAAGTGGTGATGAATGGGCGCCATTTTGAAGATGCGCTTGCCCTTGCGCAGCTTGTAGGAGCCCATCTGCAGGATGACCGAGAGCGTCTCCAGGACGAAGACTCCGCCCACGATGGGCAGGAGAATCTCCTGTTTGACGCACAAGGCCACGAGCGCGATGGTTCCGCCCAAGAATAGGGAGCCGGTGTCGCCCATGAATATTTCCGCGGGGTAGGCGTTGAACCAGAGAAATCCCAGGCAGCTGCCGATGACGGCCGAGAGAAATACGCTGATTTCGCCGGCTCCCTCGACGTGGACGATGCGCAGGTAATCGGCGAACTTGACGTTGCCGGCCACGTAGGCGAAGGCGCCGTAGGCGATGGCGCAGAAGATGATGCTGCCCGCGACCAAGCCGTCCTGCCCATCGGTCAAGTTGACGGCGTTGGAGAATCCCACGATCATGAGGGTCGCCAGAAAAAAATACAGCGAGCCGATGCCCAGGAAGAGCTCCTTGCCGTAAGGCACGTTCAACTGAGTCAAGAACTGCGCGTTGGGCGGATAGACGGCCAAGTAAAAAACGACCAAGAGGGCCGTGCTGATTTGCACGGCGAACTTGACCCTGGATGAGGCGCCCGCCGCGCTTTTCTTGCTGAGCTTCAAGTAGTCGTCCCAGGCGCCCACGCCGGAGAGCGCGCAGGCGGCGAAGATCAGCAGCCAGGTCCAGCGCACGTCGGGGCGCATCCACAAAAGCGTGCTCAGCACCACCGAAACGAAAATAAGCAGCCCCCCCATCGTGGGCGTGCCCTGCTTGACCGAGTGGCTCGACGGCCCGTCGGTCCTTTGAATCTGTCCTATCTTGTATTGCTTAAGCGTGCGGATGAGCCAGGGCCCGGCGAGGAGCGAGAGCAGCAGCGAGGTGAGCACCGCTCCGCCCGCGCGGAAGGTGATGTACTGGAAGAGGTTGAGCGCCCCGAAGGAATTCTTGTAGGCGCTTAGATAGTAGAGCATGCCGCGCCTTCGCCTTCAAGCAGGGCTTCTAGCCGCATCGCCCGCGACGCCTTGAAAAGCAGGATTTGCCCGGCCTTGAATTCGGCTTTAAGTTCGCGCCTCAACTCCGGCGCGTCCTTGCCGTAGTGCACCGGAAACGGGGCGGCGGCTTTCAAGGCCGCGCCGGCTTTTTCCATCTCAGGCCCCGCGAGATAGACCGCCTTGAGCGGCAAAGAGGCGAGCCACTCGCCCAACTCGCGGTGAAATTCGGCGGAGCCGGCGCCCAGTTCCTTCATGTCGCCCAGCACCAGCACCTTGGGGCGGCCGGCGAACTCATGGCAGAAGGCGGAGATGGAGGCGCGCATCGAGGCGGGGTTGGCGTTGTAGGCGTCGAGCACGATGTCGCAGCCCGAGGGATGCCGCAGGCGCTCCAGGCGCATGCCGGAGGGCTTGAAGCTCTCCAATCCCTGCCGGATGACGTCGGGCTTGATGCCCAGCGCCCAGGCCGCGGCCGCGGCCGCGCAGGCGTTGTAGCGGCTCAAGTCCCCGAAAACCTGAAGCTTGACGTTTATTTTGACGCGGTCGATGAGCATCTCCTCGGGTCCGGAGAAGCGCACGCGCGCCCGTTCTCCAAGCCCGAAAGTCACCGCGCGCTCACCCAGGCGCGTTTCCAGGCTCTCCAGCCAGGGGTCGTCGGCGTTGATGACGGCCTTGCCGTCCGGGGGCAGGCCTTCAAGAATTTCAGCCTTAGTGCGAAAGTTCTGCTCCAGGTTCGCGTAGAATTCCATGTGGTCCGGCCCGATGTTGGTGATGACAGCGACCGTGGGCTGGGCGACCTGCGCGATTTCCCGGATGTCTCCGGGCTTGGAGTCGGCCAGCTCGAAAATGGCGTAGCGATGTTCGGGCAGAAGTTCGAGCACCGAAAGCGGCGTTCCGATGTGATTGTTCCAGTTGCCGGGGCTGGTGCACGTCGGCGCGGCTTTTTCGCAGATGGCGCGGAGCATCTCCTTGGTCGTGGTCTTGCCGTTGGATCCGGTCACGCCCACCACGGGAATCTCGAACTTGCGGCGGTAGTCCGCGGCCAGGGCCAAGAGGGCCTTGCCCGTGTCGCGGACCTCGATCAAGTGCTCCGGCTTGGCCGCGGCCTTTTTGGCCCGGCCGGTTTCGACAATCCAGCCGGAGGCTTTGCGCGCGGCCTCGCTGTCCAAAAAATCGTGGCCGTCGTAGCGCGGGCCTTTGAGCGCCCAGAAGGCCTGGCTGGGCTTCAAGGTCCGGCTGTCGATGGAGATGGACTCGACCGGATCGCCGCAATGGCCGAAGGACAGCCGCCCCTGCGCGGCTTTGGCCAGTTCCTCCCACGACATTTTAAGATTCATGGCGCGCCTAATTTATCCCGGACCGCCTGTCTCGCGGCGTCGCGGTCGTCGAAAGCGACGGTCCGATCCTTGAGGATCTGATAGCGCTCGTGGCCCTTGCCCGCGATCAAGACGATGTCGCCTTCCCGCGCCATGCCCACGGCCTCCGCGACGGCTTTTTTGCGATCCGGCTGGATTTTATAATTTTTGGCGCCGGAAGTCCGTAAACCCGCCTCTATGTCCGCGATGATTTCAAGCGGGTCCTCGGCGCGCGGGTTGTCGCTGGTTACGATAATAAAGTCGCTGACGCGCCGCGCCGCTTGTCCCATGGGCGCGCGTTTGGTGCGGTCGCGCTGCCCGCCGCAGCCGAAGACCGTGATAATCCGCTTGTGCGGCAGGCGGGCCAGGTGCCGCAGGACCGCCTCCAGGGCGTCCTCGGTGTGGGCGTAGTCCACAAAAATCTTGAAGTTCTGCCCGGCCTCGACGGGCTCCAGGCGCCCGGGCACGCTCTTGAGCGCCGCCAAGCCGGCCAGGACGGCTTCGGGGTCCGTTCCGAAGCCCAGCGCGGCGGCGGCCGCGGCCAGGGCGTTGTAGAGGTTGTGCTCCCCCACCAGGGCGATTTCGGCCTTCAAGCGCCGGCCGCGGAAGAAAAGATCGAAGCGGGTTTTCTCCGCGCCGGCCTCGACGGCCGACGCGCGCACGGCGGCGTTTTCCCCCAGGCCGTAGAGCACGATCTCGGCACCGGAGGCGCGGCGCTCCAGCGCATGGGCCTTGGCATCGTCGGCGTTGAGCGCGGCTAGGCGTTTTTTCTTGACCGAAGAGGCTTTGCCCAGCAAATCAAAGAGACGGGCCTTGGCCTCGAAATAATCCTCCGTGGTCTTATGAAAGTCGAGATGATCACTGCGGAAGTTCGTGAAGACGGCGGCGTCGAAGTCGACCTCCTCGACGCGCTTTAACGCCAGGGCGTGCGATGAGACCTCCATCACCACGTGCGTGGCGCTTTCATCCCGGAAGCGCGCCAGGAGGCGCTGCGTCTCGAGCGAAAAAGGGGTGGTGTTGACCGCGGCCTCCTCCCATTTCCCGGAAAGACGGTAGCTGACGGTGCCCAGCACCCCCGGCTTGGCTCCCGCGGCGCGCAGAACCGATTCCAGGAAATAGGACGTCGTGGTCTTGCCGCTGGTGCCGGTGATGCCGAAGACGGTGAGCGCGCCCGAAGGGTGCGAGAAATAAGCGTCGGCCATGCGTCCCATGGCGGCCAGCACGTCCGGAACCTGGATCCAGGAGGCGGAAAGGCCCAGAGGCGGCGGCGGGGGCGCTAATTCGCTCACCACGACGGCCGCGCCGCGCGCGCAGGCGTCCTTGACGTGGCGGTTGCCGTCGGTCTTGGATCCCGGCAGCGCGAAGAAAACAAAGCCGTCTTGGACGGCGCGCGAGTCGTGAGTCAGCCCGCGGATGTCCTGATCGGCTCTGCCCGAGACAAGAATCGGATGAGCGACCGAGAGAAGGCTTTGCAGATTCAAGGCGAAACCCGCAGGGCCGCGGGCAGGACGGCCCGGGGTCGGATTTCGAACGGCGGTTTGGCTTGAAGAGGCCGGGGCGCCGGAGGATCCGCGGGCGCGTCCGGAGCGGCACCCGAGAGGGCGATAAGGCGCCGGGCCAACTCGCCGAAGTAGGGGGCGGCCGCTTCGTCGCCGTAATAACGCGGGCCCTTGGGGTCGCCCATGAGGACTAGAATGGTCCAACGCGGCCGGCTGGCGGGCAAAAATCCGATGAAGGAGGCGTTGTAGGCGGTGCGCGAGTATTGGTGGGTCTTGGGATCTATCATGCGCGCCGTGCCGGTCTTGCCGGCGACAAGGTAGCCTGGAATCTGCGCGGGCACGCCTGTGCCCTGCTCAACCACGCCTTCAAACATCTTTACAAGAAGGGCGTCAGTCTTGGCGGAAACCACGCGGCGGATTTCCTCCGGCGACCCGTCTTCGACTACGCGGGGCTGCATGAGAACTCCTCCGTTGGCGACCGCGCTGTAGGCGTTCAAGACCTGAATCGGGCTCACGCCGACGCCGTAACCGTAGGACGCGGCGGCGAGGTTGACCGGGGTCATCTGCGAGAGCGGCCGCAGCTCTCCTGAGGTCTCGCCGGGAAAATCGACGCCGGTTTTGTTGGTAAAACCAAAGGCGCGCACGTAGCTGTAGAATTCGTCGGGGCCAAGCTTGGCCACGACTTTCGAGATGCCGATGTTGGAGGAATAGCGCAGGATGCCCGCGATGGTGAGGTCTCCTTGGGGCTCGACGTCGTGGATGACCACGCCCGGGGCTATCGGGTAGGCCCCGTTCTCGCAGAAAAAATTTTCTTGCGGCGTGATGACGCCTTCGTTGAGCGCCGCGCCCGCGGTGACGAGCTTGAAGACGGAGCCGGGTTCGTACATCTCCTGGACGGCTTCGTTTTGCAGCGGACTCGGCGGATAATCGGCCATGGCCAGGATGGCGCCGGTCCGGGGATCCTCCACGGCGATGACCCCATTTTTGATGGAAAGTTTTCTCGCGGCCTCATCGAGTATTTGGCTCGCGTAGAACTGGATGTTCCGGTCGATGGTCAAGGACAGCGGCTTGGGCTCGGGCGAGTCCTGGGTGGTGTCCTCGTAGATGGCGTGTCCCGCGCCGTCGCGAATGATCTCGATTTTAATGGGCGCGGCTTCGAGCCGCGCGTCTTCGGAGTACTCGATGCCGGAAAGGCCGCGCCCCTCGCTGCCGACCAATCCCAGGACGTTCTCGGCCAGGGAGCCGTTGGGATAGAAGCGCGTCTGCCGGGACACGACGCCCAGGCCGTTGATGCGCGCCTTTTTAAGAGCCGAGGCCTGGTCGTAGTCCAAGTCGGTCTTGATCCAGGCGAAGCGCCGCCCGGCTTGGTATCGCGACAAAATCTCGGCGGCGGGAACGCCGAGGAGGCCGGAGAGCTCCTGGGCGGTCTTGCCCGGGTCCTTGATCATGCGCTTGTCCAGGAAGCAGGCCCAGGAAGGAAGCGATTCGGCCAGGACCTGGCCATTGCGATCTAGGATGGACGCGCGCGGCGCGGCCTCCACGGCCATGCGGTCGAGCTCGTCATCGGCGCGCAGGACCATGCCGCGGTGCTCGACTACCTGGAGCTGGGCCAGGCGCAGGGACAGGGGTACGACGGGCAGGAAGGCTAAAAACGTCGCGAGCGAGAGTCGTCGGCGCGTCTCCATGGCTGTGCGGTCCGGCCCTGCGCTACGAGGAGAACAGGCGCGCGTCGCGCTTGGCGCGCCGCCAAACCCGGGTGAGCAGGCTCGATAGGAAGGATTGCGAGGCGCTCTCCGTGGGCGAGGCGGGCAGCGCCCGCTCGGCCGAGAGCGGCGCGGGAATCATTCCAAGTTCCGAAGTGGCGGCCCTGGCAATGCGGCCGCAGGAGAGGTCCTTGTCCACTTTCCTTTCCAGAAGCGCGTTTTCTCCCTGCATGCGCAAAATCTGCTGGCGGGAATTCTCAACCGCGTAGCCCAGCGCCGTGGCCTCGATTCTCTGCCAGACTAGGCCCATGACGAGGAGGCCGCCGCAGAATATCTGCAGGGTCCTCCGGCCGGCTTTTTTCATGTGGTTTTCGCTTTGTCCTTGCTCTTTGGAACGAACAGGCGGGCGCCCCGCGCCGACGAGGCGCCCGCCATATTTTTATGGCCTAGTCGCGGTCTCGTCGAGTTCCCTTTTTCAGGAACACCCGCTTCCAGACATATCCCCCGTCCGGCTCGCGCACCAGCGCCTCAAGGCGCATGGGCTGCCGCTTCTCCAGCAGCGAACTCAGCGTCGAACGGACTCCCTGCACGGCCGCCATGCCCCAGCTCGAACCTCTGATCGCCCCATCGTTTCTCATCATCAGGTTTTCTCCACGATCCGCAGCTTGGCGCTGCGCGATCTCGCGTTGCGCTCAACCTCTTCGATGGAAGGCAGGACGGCTCCGCCGCCTTTCCCGCCTTTCACGGGACGGCATTTTCCGAGTGATGTGAAGGAGGAGAAAAGGGTCTTGACGATTCTGTCCTCAAGCGAATGAAAGCTGATGACCGCGACGCGCCCGCCGCTCTTGACGAAGGGCAGCACTCCTTCCAGGCCACGGGTGAGGTTCTCCAGCTCCGCGTTGACCGCGATGCGCAGCGCCATGAAGGTCCGCGTCGCCGGGTGGCGGCCCGCGGTGCGGGGCACGACGGATTCGATGTGTTCGGCTAAATCGGTGGTGGTCGTGAAAAGCCGTTTTTGCCGGCGCTCCACGATGGCGCGGGCGACGGTGCGGGCGGCCGGCTCCTCGCCGAACTCGCGGAACAAAAGCGCCATCTGCTCCTCGGGCCAGCGGTTGACGATGGCTTCCGCGGTGAGCGGATTTTCGGGCGAGAGCCGCATGTCGAGCGGCCCCTCATGCTGGAAGCTAAACCCGCGCTCTGGCTTGTCGAAGTGCAGCGAGCTGATGCCTAAATCGAAGAGCGCGCCGCTCAAAGGAAAAAACTTCTCGGCCTCCAAAATCTGCTGGACGGTCCTGAAGTTGCCGCGCAGGATTTTGACGTTGTCCGAGCGCGAGGCCCAGCGCGCCTGGGCCAGCCCCACCATCTCGGGATCCAAGTCCAGGCACAGGAGCCGCCCCTTAGGAGAGAGCTTCCTTAATATGGCCTCGGAATGCCCGCCCAGGCCGAGCGTGGCGTCGAGATAGAGGCCGTCGGGATCGGCGACCAGGGCGTCGATGGTTTCCCGGAGCAGCACGGGCTCATGGCGGTAGGTCTTGTCCCCGCTCATGATGGCCGTCCCCCCCAGCCTTAAATCTCGATGCTCTTGGTCACCAGCCGGTAGGCCGGTTCGACCTTCGATTTTTTGTAGGAGTTCCATTTATCCTTGTCCCAAATTTCCGCGCGCTTGCCCGCGCCTTGGATGAGGACGTTCTTTCCGAGGCGCGCGTGCTCCCTCAGGAATTGGGGAATCAAAATCCGTCCGGCGGAGTCGAGTTCCGCCTCGGTGGCCTCGGCAAAGAACTTGCGCTTGAAGGCGCGCTCCTGCTCCTTGTTGGGCAGGGAGAAGGCCGACAAATCTTTTTCCAGCAACTGGCTCCACTGCGAGGGCAGGAAAAGATAGAGGCAGTTCTCCAGGCCGCTGGTGAGGTAGACCGCCTTGGCCTTCTCCTGCGCCAAGGCCTCCCTGAACTTGGGCGGCAGCCCGACGCGGTTTTTGGCGTCGAGGGCGTACTCGTAGCGGCCGATGAGCAGAATCATTGGTTCCCACTAAATCCCACTTCAAAACTTTTCTCCCCACTTTTATCCACTGGCAAGGCATTATAGGGGATGAACTTTATTTTGTCAAGGGGTTGGGAAAAAAGGCCTACGTCCCGATGGACCCTTGGGCCCAGACGCCCATCGGAGCATCCTTATATAATTAGAAGCAGCCGACGTCTACTTTGAGCTCGCTTTAAGGAGATGGGAATGACGCGTCTTACAAAAAAGACCGCCGGAAAAATCTGGCTTCCGATTTTCTGCCTGGCGCTGGGCGCTTCCGCTCGGGCCGGCGAAATAGCGGCCGGAAGTGACGCCGGCATCCCCCCCATTGAAATCCCCGCCGCCGGCGCCTCCGCGCTGGCTCCCGCGGCGCTTTTGCCCATGGGAACGGCCCCGGATTCGATCCCGGCGGCTCTTCCCGATCTTGCGCAGGATAATTTCGCGGTTGAGCCCGGCGCCGCGCCCGCCGTTCTCCCGGCCTCTTTATCCGAGCTTGCTGCCGTCCGTCCCAGCGCTGAAGAAAAAACCGCAGCGGCCCAGCCGTCTTCTCCAGCTGCCGCCATGCTTAGCGTGGCGCCGCTTTCCGCCGCGATGGAGCCATCCAGCGCTAGGCCAACGCAGGCCGGCAAAGACCAAGACTCACGGCGGAAAATGCCCGCGCGCCGCCAGCTCGTCCGCATGAGCGAGCCCAACCTGCGCGCCGATTTGTTCGACGGCGCCGCGGCTCTTTCCTCCGCGCGCGCGCCGCTTCCCAGCGAACGAGGCATTTCCCCGAAGTGGATCGAGCAGATGCGCTTGAAGGACGCCCAGGAAGTCTCGGCCGGAGACAAACGCCTGCGCGACGCCGCGCAGCGCCTGGGATTCTCCAAGGTCGCCTTGAACCGCGAGGTCATTGAGAACCATACGGACAAGTACACGGTGGAGCTTCCCGCCGGCACCATCACCAATCAGAAAAACTCCGGACGCTGCTGGATTTTCGCGGGCTTGAACATGATTCGCTCGACCCTGTTCGCGGAGAAAAGGCTTCCTGGGAAGTTTGAGTTTTCGCAGAATTACCTCTATTTCTTCAGCCTGCTTGAGCAGGCCAACATGCACCTGGGCAAGGCGGTCGGCGCCGTCGCCGCCAGCGTGAAGGAAGGCGCGAAGATTTCGGCCTCGGATCTGCGCGAGGAACTCTCCATCCAGGATAAGGTGGAGGACGGCGGCTGGTTCGAGTACTTCCAGTTTCTTGCCTCAAAATACGGCCTGGTACCGGAAAGCGCCATGCCGGAGACCAAGAGCTCGCAGAACAGCGGCGTCCTGCTGCAGGAGATGAGCCTCTCCTTGGCGCAGTCCATCAATGAGGCGCTCGAGGCCGCTCGCCGCGACCCGGCGGCCTTTGACGCCAAGGCGATGCTGGAAGCGCGAGCCCTGGCCCTGTCCCGGATTTGGAAGGTGCTCGTCACCCATCTGGGCACGCCGCCTGAGCGCTTCGAGTTCCGCCAGGAGGGCCGGCCCGTCAACGGCGGCTTGACGCGCCAGACTCCCGCCGAGGTCTCGAGCTACACGCCGCTTGAGTTCGCCGAGAAATTCGTGCGCTTTAATCCCGACGACTACGTCGTGCTGGCCAACTCCCCCGGGAAAAAATCCAACGAGATCTATATCGTCAAAGACTCGGCAATCGGCGAGCCGGCGCTCGGCCGTCCCGCGCCCAACGCGCGCTTCTTGAACGTGAGCTTAAACCGCTTGGAGCGACTGGTCGTCGCTTCCATCTCGGCCGGGCACCCGGTTTGGATTGCGGCCGACGTCGATCACGATATGGACCCGGACACGGGCATCATGCACCCGAAAATCTACCAGAAAAATCCCATCTACGGCTTCGTGAAGGAAGAAAAACCCAAGGAGCTGACCCGCACGCAGGCGACCTACCTCATGGTGCGCAGCCCCGATCACGCCATGGCGATTACGGGCGTTGACCAGCCCAATGCGAAGGCTCCGGTGATTAAGTACAAGGTGGAGAACTCCTGGGGCAGCCGCTTCGGCAGCCGGGGCATCTTCCATATGTACCGGCAGTGGTTCAGGGACAATCTCTACGAGATCGTCGTTCATAAGAGCCTGCTGAGCCCCGCGGAGAAAAAGGCCCTGAAAGGCCCGGCCAAGGAAATCAGCGAAGATGAGATGTTTTAGGAGAACGCGATGACTCCCCAGGATAAGCGCCGCTTCAAGTACACGGTGGCGGCCTTGTGCGGCCTGTCCGCGCTCTTCACTATTTTCCTGGTCAGCCGCGTGGAAGCCGTGGCCGACAAGGCTCCGGCGATAGGCTCCGTGGCGCCGGGCTTCACGCTCGACTCGCAGGCGGGCAAGCCCGTGAGCTTGAAGAGCTTCCGGGGCAAATGGGTGGTGCTCTATTTCTACCCCAAGGATTTCACGTCAGGCTGCACCATCGAGGCGCATAATTTCGAGCGGGACTTGAAAAAATTCGGGCCGCTGAACGCGGTCGTGCTGGGCGTAAGCATGCAGTCGGTGCGCTCGCACCAGAAGTTTTGCGCCGCCGAGAGCCTTGGCTTCAAGCTTCTCTCCGATCCCGACGGCAAGGTTTCGCGGCTCTACGGTTCGGTGATGCACCTTATCGTGACGACGCTTTCCGCCCGGCATACATTCCTCATCAACCCCCAAGGCGTCATCGTCAAGGAATACCTCAAGGTGGATCCTCGCTTCCAGAGCGCGGAGGCCCTCTCCGATCTGGCGGCTTTGCAGCAGCCCGCTTCGGCCGCCCGCCGGCCTTAGATTAGGGGATGCGGCGCTGCCGCTTAAGCTGCGCGTAAGCGGCGTAAACATCCTCGGCGGAAACAGATGCGGCTTGCGCGCTATCTTTATCCAAGCCGTTCGCTTTGGCGAATGTCGTGATCTGGGGCTTGTAGACGAGATAGGTCATATCATAGGCGTCGCCCGGGGGAGTCATCCCGTCGCCGCCGATGGAATTATTTATTTGAAAGGTAACGACGGTGAAGTCGGTATTTTTGAGTAAATCAGCCGTCAGAACGAGTTCGGGAAGCGCGGGATAGCCAACCACTTTCTGGTAGTAGCTTGAAGACACTCCCTTGGATTTGAAATACTCCGCCCGCGGCGTCATCCAGAGGTAGATGCCTCCGCGAACGCAGGGGAGGGGCGGGTATGGGAAATTTCTTTCCATGTAATTGTCGGCGCCGTAGCTGCGGCACGCGCCCACGTCCAGAGAGCGGTTCTTAAGAGGCGGGGTGGCATAGCTCGCAAGGTCTTCGTTGCTGAGGACCTTGTCCATGAGCGAGACCAGTTCCTGAATCATGACGCGGCGCGAGGCTTGGGGGCTCGCCGCGCGCGGCGCGGGCGCCGTCGTCTTTGCGGCCGCCGTCTTGACTTGAGCGGCGATGCTTGAGAGATTCGGCGCCGTTCCTGCGTCGAAATCCAGCGCCCGAGCGGCCTGTGCCCCCGATCCTGCGGTCATCACCGCCACGCCCAAAATCACGATAAGTTTTTTCATGTCGAACTCCCTGGTTTAAATTAATGCGTCGGCCAACCCGCCGATTATATTATAGTAGGTTCGCGATTAATGGGGCTTGGGCCTTCGGACCCAGCCGGCGCCGGTCTTTGGGCCGGGGTCCTCCGGGACCATGGTCCCAAGGCTCTCTGCGTCTACTGATCGTCGAGGTTCAACTGCAGGGCCGGCGCGTTGAAGCTCTCGCCCACGTGACGCAGCGAGAGTTTGGAAAGATGAAAGCGCCAGGCGTACTCGAGCGCCTGGATGCGGTTATACGGCATGCCGTAGCCGGCCAAAAGGGCCTTAGGCACGCTTTCGCCGTTTCGAATGGCGATGGAGAATTTGTAGAAGCCGTTGCGCGGCGGCAGCTTAAGCAAAAAGCGCACGATGCTGTAGGCTTCCGAATACCAGAGCTGGACCTCGGCGTCCGAGGCCCCGTTGAGCGTCGTTACGCCCATGAGCTGCTTAAGCGAGTACCCGCCGCCTTCCTCCAGGATTCGCAAATTGGGCCTGAGCCAGTTGGGCTTGGTGAGTCCCAACTCGACTTGGTCGAATGTCGCCATGCCCTCGGAAAGCCACAGGGGATCCTCGCGGCCCTCGAGGTAGAAGCCGTCGTAGTAGACGTGCGTCATCTCGTGGGCCATGATGCTCTGCAAATCGGGGCTCTCGTAGACGAAAATTTCCCGCCGCTCGACCGAGGTGGCGCCTCCCGACCACTCCGGCCGGCCCGTGATCTTGTGATAGCTCTTTTGGTTGTTGAAAAGCACGACGGTCACGCGCTGATCGAAGGCCCAGGGCGAGAAGGCGGCCAAATCGAGCATGAGGTTCCCGTGCAGAAGCTCGATCATGCTCAAAAAATTTTTAGGCGGCGCTGCTTCAGAGTAGACCACGAAGTGCTGGGTAAGGGTGCGGGTAAAGCTCGGGGGAATGAGCGTCGGACGCGTGAGCTTCTCGCCCGAAACCTGGGGCTCGGCGGCCGGCTGGTTTGCCGAGACGGGAGCCTGGGCCGGCGGATTTTGAGCCGCGGGCCGGCTTTTTTCCGCGATGCCCACCGCGCCCGGCGGCGGCGTGGGGAACATGAGCGCGGCCGGAGGGCCGCCCGACGCCTGGGCCTGCGGCTGGGAGGGGAAGGGATTCTGCGCGGGGGAGCTTCCGCCGGCATTAATCTGCGAGAGCGGAGAGTAATTCCGCGCGATTCCGCTCAAGACCGGCAGGTTGAAGTCCCCCTCGCCCAAGTACTGGTAGACCATGAGGCCCCAAAGCGAGAGCAGCAGGAGCCAGATGAGAAGGCGGATGCGGGAAAGGACTTCCACGGCGCGGAGAGAGTCCGATTAGCCTAGGCTCGCGTCCCTCATGCGCAGCGCGGCCAGGGCCAGGCCGTTGACGAAGAGCGCCACGACCAGGATGAAGAGCGCCTGCGTCGCGGCCATGCCCGCCTCGGCCGAGCCCATGGAAAAGACGCCGCGCGAATAGTAGATGCCCAGCATCGCGGCGTCGGCCGCCAGCGCGGTCAAAAGCGTCTCCCAGAAGCCGGCGTAGAGCGCGGCGGTAATCGGCGCCATGACGAACAAGAGCCACATCGGCGCCCAGAAGGGTTGGAGCAGGTAGAACAGGGGCACGGCCCAGGCCAAGTTGACCCAGATCTGGATTTGGCGCATGCGCCTGGCCCAGCGGATGAAGCGGTAGGTGTTGGCGGTGAGCCACCAGTTGACGGCGAAGGCCGCGGCCAGGATGATGAGAGACGCATGGTAGGCGGAGGGATCCGGATCGCTGAAGTACACGGCCGAGAGGATGAGGAAGAGCGCGAAAGGCGAGAAATAGCGGTTGAGCATCTGCATGTCAGTTCATCTCCTGCGCGGGTTTTTCGAACAGCGCCAGATGCCGGTCCCGCGTCTCCCCGCGGAGCCGGTACGGCACCGACTTTACCAATCTTGCCGAAAGCAAATCCAGCCGCCGGGACAGCGCCTTGTCCGCCAGGTCCGCCGGCTCGGACTGGTAGGCGGCGACAAATCCCCCGGTCTTAAGCAGAGGCCAGCACAGGGACAAGGCGTCCGGAAGGGGCGCCAAGGCGCGCTCCAGAACAACGTCGAAAGTGCCGGAGAGCGTGCCGCAGTCCTGCGGCATTTTCTTGCGCGCCAGGCGCAGCCCCTTTAAGCCGAGCTTCAAGACCAGCAGGTTCAGGAAGTCGAAGCGCTTTTGCGAGGGCTCGATGAGCGTCATGAGAATTTCCGGCCGCGCGATTTTGAGCGACACGCCCACGAATCCCGCGCCGGAGCCCACGTCCGCGACTTTGGGCTCGGGATGCGGCGCGAACTCGTCCAAGACCCGGGCGGCGGCCAGGCCGTCGGCGAAATGCCGCAGCGCGATTTTCTCGGGCTCCAAGTCCGCGGTCAGGTTGGTGACTTCCCCCCGCTCGAGCAAAAAATCGAGGTAGAGGCGAAAGAGATTTAGCTGCGCGGCGGAAAGAGGAACGCCCAATTCCCGCGCGGCGCTTTCCAGGGTTTCAAGCGGAGAGGACGCGTTCAACTCTTTGCCCCGGCTTCGGCCCGGCGGCTTTTCTCCGCGTGCACCCAGAGCACCTGGACGTCCGCGGGCGTCAGGCCCGGGATGCGCCCGGCCTGGCCCAGCGTGCGCGGCTGGATTTCGGCGAGCTTCTGCCGCGCCTCGCGCCCCAAGGCGGACAAGGAGGAGAAATCGATGCCCGCGGGAATGGGCACGTGCTCGAGCTTCTTCATCTTCTCCGCGGCCTGACGTTCGCGGCGCAGATACCCGGCATAGGACTCTTCGATGGCGCGCTCGCCCTGCGCCTTGGCCATGGACCAGGGCGCCAAGTCCTCGTCTGAGTAAATTTTCCCGGTCAGGACCGCGTCTTGGTAGCGCTTAAAGCGCTCATGCATCTCGCCGGAGATAAGTCCGAGGCGACGGCCCGCGCCGATGAGGCGCATATCCGCGTTGTCGGCGCGCAGGCTCAGACGGTATTCCGCGCGCGCGGTGAACATGCGGTAGGGCTCATCCACGCCCTTGGTGACCAAGTCGTCCACGAGCACGCCGATGTAGGCCTCGTCGCGGGAAAGAATGAAGGGCGCCTCGCCGCGGACCTTCAAGGCGGCGTTGACGCCCGCCATAAAGCCCTGCGCCGCGGCTTCTTCGTAGCCCGTGGTGCCGTTGATCTGCCCGGCGAGAAATAGGCCGGGAATTTTCTTCGTCTCCAGGGTCGCGTGAAGCTGCGTGGGCGGGCAAAAATCGTACTCGATGGCGTAGCCGTAACGCATGATTTCGGCGCGCTCGAGGCCCGGGATGGTCCGCAGCATCGCCTCCTGCGCGTCCTCGGGCAGGCTGGTGGAAAGTCCGTTGACGTAAACCTCGCGCGTGCGGTAGCCCTCGGGCTCCAAGAAAATCTGATGCCGTTCCTTGTGCGGGAACTTAACCACCTTGTCCTCGATGGACGGGCAGTAGCGCGGCCCCACGGCCTTGATGCGCCCGGAGTAAAGCGGCGAGCGGTCAAGATTGTCCCGGATGACCACATGCGCGGCCTCGTTGGTGTAGGTGATAAAGCAGGGCAACTGCGGGTTCTCGATGCGCGCGGTGAAATGCGAGAAGGGCGCGGGCGGGTTGTCGCCGTCCTGGCGTTCGGTGCGATCAAAATCGATGGAGCGAAAATGGATGCGCGGCGGCGTGCCGGTCTTGAGGCGCCCGGTTTCCAAGCCCAGCTCGCGAAGGCTCGCGGACAATTTGGTCGCGGGCGGCTCGCCCGAACGCCCCGCGGGATAAGTCTCAAGGCCGACGTGGGCCTGACCGTTCAAGAACGTTCCGGTGGTCAAGACGACGCACTTGGCGCGGTAGCGCACGCCCCGCTTGGAGATAATGCCTTGCACGCCCGCGTCATCGGTCAAGAGCGCCGCGGCCTCGTCCTGCTTGGCGTCTAGATTCGGCTGGGACTCGACTGCCTCCTTCATGGAAAACTGATAGAGCTTCTTGTCGCACTGCGCGCGCGGCGAGCGCACGGCCGCGCCCTTGCTGGTGTTCAAGGTGCGGAACTGCAGGGCGGACTTATCCGTGTTCCTGGCCATCTCCCCGCCCAGCGCGTCCAACTCCCGCACGATTTGCCCCTTGGCCACGCCGCCGATGGAAGGGTTGCAGGACATCGCGCCGATGACGTCCAAGTTCTGCGTGAGCAGGAGGACCGACGCGCCCATGCGCGCCGCGGCCAGGGCCGCCTCCGCCCCGGCATGTCCCGCGCCGACCACGAGGACGTCGTAGGTTTTTTCGCTCATGGAACTAGGAGTAGAGCAGGGCCTTTAGCATCTGCATGGGGACCAGGCCCGCCATGTGCAGGGCGAAGGCGAAGCCGACTTGCAGGAACAAGGAGAGCAGCACGGCCATGAAGGCGCGCGGCAGGCGCATGGACATGAGTTCCTTTAGGCCGACGCAGCTCACCGCCAGAATCCAGAATCCCCCCGCGATCTGGGCGGCGTAGAAAAGATTAGTCAGCCGCCAGTAGGCCGAGACCGCCATGGGCGCGATGAGGACCAGGCCGATGACGTTGGTGCCCAGCATGAAGGCCAGGACCGGCCGCCAGTCCGCGGCGGCGACTTTGCGCAGCAGCGGAACAAAGGGCGAGAGCCAAGCCAAGGTCAGCGCGACAAAGACCCAGCGCGGAAAGCTCGGGTAGCGGGCGTAGGCGACGACGAGCGCGAAGGGCAGCGCGGTCCAGAGAACCGCGGCGGCGAGCTTCGCGATGAAGTTTCCCGCGCGCAGCCAGACGGCCAGGCCCAGCGCGAACAAAATCCAGACGATTTCCAGGGGCGGCTGCCAGATCATCACCTTGGTCCAGAAAAACAGGCCCGCGAGCTGCCGCGGGTAGGGCGCGTTGACGTCCGGAAAATTCCAGGGCTTGAGCCAGTAGAAAACCAGGGAGCCGAGGAGGAACGCGGCGTAGAGCCAGAGGCTGGGCGCCCAGCATCCCTTTTTCCGCGCGGCTGCGGCGCCCCGCTTGGGCAGGAACAAATAGAGCCTGGCGAGGCCGAGCAGGCTTGTCTCAGACATAGACCGGGGCGCTCACGCCGCCCTGCGCGGCCACATCGGCGTCGTAGTATTTCATGGCCCAGAGGCAGAGAATGCCCGAGGCGCCCAAGAAAAGGCTGGCGAAAACCAGGGCGATGGTAAGGTTGGAGCGGTCAGAGATGACGCCGATGATGGTGGGCGACAAGGCGTCGCCGATGGCGTGGATGACGAAGATGTTGGCGGCAAACGCCATCGAGCGGGATTTAAGCTCGGTCACGGCGACCAAGACCGCGTTTAGCGGCCCCATGTTCAAGAAGACGAAAAACTCCGCGGTGAACAAGGAGACCATCGCGGCCATCACGTGCGAGGACATAAGGCTGTAGATCATCAAGGGCGCCGAGATGATCAACCCCGCCGCGGAGACGATGAGATAAGCGCGGCTGTTGTACTTGAAGACCCAGTTGGAAATCCAGCCGCCGGCCAAAGTGCCGATGATGCCGGAGATAATCGTCATGGCGCCGAAGATCGAGCCCGATTTTCCCACGCTCCAGAGCCATTGCCTGTGCAGGAAGCTCGGCATCCACACCGCGAAGCCGCCCAGGGCGAAGGTCATCAGGCCCATCGAGAGCGTGGTCAAGGAATAGCTGGGGGTTTTAAAAATTTTCAAGTAGGAGGACATCGGCGAGTGAACCGGCGCGGACGGCGCGGCGGCGGCCGGAGCCGGGCGGTTTTTCTGCGGATCTTTGAGGCGCGTGGCCATGGCCGCGAAGATGAGGCCCGGAATGGCGGTCCAGTAAAAGGCGCTGCGCCATCCAAAGTGCTGACCCAGTAGCCCGCCCGCGATGTAGCCTATGCCGCTGCCCACCGAGACCGCCATGGCGAAAATGGCCATCACCAGGCCGTGATCGGCGGGCGGGAAGTGCTCGGCCACGAACGAAGGCGAGACCGAGCCGTAGGAGGATTCTCCGATGCCCACGGCCGCGCGGGCGGAAAACAATGACGCGTAGCTCCACGCCAGGCCCGAAAATCCGGTCGCCAGGCTCCAGAGCGCCGCGCCCCCCGCCATCCAGCTCACGCGCTTGCCTTTGTCGGCCCAGTAGCCGATGGGCAGCGCCGCGAACATGTAGACGATGACGAAGGCCGAGGCCAGGGAGCCGGCTTGCGCGTCCGAGAGCTTCAAGTCGCCCTGAATGAGCGGCAAAAGGGAATAGAGCGCCTCGCGATCGACGTAATTCATGAGGTTGATGGCCAGAAGAAGCGCAAGCACGCTCCAGGCCAGGCGCTTGTTGGTCATGGGGCCGAGGAAGGATTATATCTTATTTGCGGTTTCTCTCCGGCGGGCGAGGCGCGGGGAAGGAGAGCCGTGCGCCTTAAAACCTGGCCGGCGGTCGTCCACCCGAACCGCCGCCGCCTCTTCCGCCTCCGCCGCCCCCTCCACCGGGTCCAGGACCGCCGCCCCCTCCTCCTGGAGGAGTATCGCCCAGGCACGTCGCGGTGCAGCCGTCAGCGACGTTGTAGCACCTCAAATCCCAATAGCCGGCGCTGGGATTGCCCGCGTCCGCCGGCTGGTAGATTTGGCACGTGCTGCTGTAGGGCATGCCGCCATCGATGTGCGTGCCCACCTCGGTGAGCACGCAGAGCTGGGCATTGCCCAAGTTTATGTTTTGGGTCGCGTTCGTGCCTGCCCAGCCGCAGTGAAAGCTGGTAAACGAGGGGATGCCGCCCAGCGGCAGCCAAGAGCCGTTTTTATAACCGTAGAAATCTTTTTTCGTAGTGTCGTAATAAATCATGCCGTTGGCGGCCGGGAAAGGAGCCGATGGGAAATTTCCGATTCCCACGGTGCCGGAAAAATTGGCGTTGCCTCCGACGTCGAGTTTTTGGGAGGGCGCCGCGGTTCCAATCCCGACGTTTCCCCCGTCCCGCGCCAAGATGGTCTTCTGGGTCGTGACCATGTTCGTGTAGATTCCCGTGGGAGCCGGATAATAGGTGTCGAGCGTGATGTCCTCGGGGCTCACCGGCAGGCTCAGCAGGCACAGGCACAGGGCGGACATGGACCATCGCGCCATGCGGGGAGTAATGCGGATGCGAAACTCCAAGTTTAAGTCCGCCATCGCCCGTAGTATAACAGGGAAATCGCGGCGATGGTAGGGGCTACTTGCCCACGCAGAAGCGCGAGAAAATCCGCGCCAGGACCTCGTCCGGAGCGTCCTGCCCGGTGACCGAGCCGAGAGTCCGCAGGGCTTCGCGCAGGTGAAAGGCCGCGCGGTCTTCCCACGCGTCCGGCCATTTTTTGGCCGCTTCTTGCGCGCGGTCGATTTCCTGCGCGGCCACCGCGAGGGCCTCATGGTGGCGCAGGGAGGTGACGGTCACCTGCTGTGCGTCGGCTTCCCGCGCGCCGAGGCGCTGGGCGATGAGCCGGGCCAAGTCCGCGATGCCCTCTTGCCGCAGGGCCGAGGTTTTCACGTCATGGGTTTCCCCGTTCCACTGGGCGATGTCCGTCTTGTTCAAAACGGAGAGCGCGGGCCGACCGTTCTTGGCGGCCGCGGCTAGAACTTCTTGGTGGACGCGCTCGTCGTCGGGTGTGGGCGGGCGCGAGCCGTCGATGACCAGCAGCACCAAATCGGATGACGCCAGCGCCGCGCGCGTCCTCTCCATTCCGGCTTTCTCCGCGGGGTCCAAGGCCGCGCCGTCGCGCAGGCCCGCGGTGTCGATGAGCACGGACGCGGTTCCCGAGATGACGGCTTCTTCTTCAAGGGTGTCGCGGGTGGTGCCGGGCGCGGCGCAGACAATGGCGCGCTCGCGGCCCAAAAGAGCGTTTATGAGGCTGGACTTTCCCGCGTTGGGACGGCCCACCAGGCAGACGCGCGCGCCCTCGGAGGCGAGGCGCCCGCGCTCGTAGCTTTGGGAGAGCTCCGCGATGAGGGCGGCCGGGCGGGACAAGGCCGCTTCAAGATCGGCCGGCGCCAGGCTCGGGATGTCCTCCTCGGGGTGATCCAAGTTGGCCTCGATGCGGACCAGAACATCTAAAAGGGGCTCGCGGATTTTCTCGATGGCCGTGGCAAGCCCCCCTTGCAGTTGGACCAAGGCCGCGCGATGTGCGCTCTCGCTGCGCGCGCGGATGAGATCGGCCACGGCCTCGGCTTGGGACAAATCCATGCGGCCGTGCAAAAAGGCCCGCTGGGTGAACTCTCCGGGCTGGGCCGGGCGCGCGCCGCCCGCCAAGGCCGCCTGCAAAAGTTTTTTGACCACGTAGGGCGAGCCGTGGCAGGAGATTTCAACTAGGTCCTCGCCCGTGGCGCTGTTGGGCCCGGGAAAATAAACCGCCACGACTTCGTCTATGGGACGCTCGGCCGGGCCGGCCTCGCAGAGCGTCGCCTGCCGGGGAGAAAGTTTCCCCGCGGCGTTTCGCGGGCGCAGGAAAGTCAGGCTAGCCGTCAGCGCGCCGGGGCCGCTCAAGCGCAGCGTGGCCAACGCGCCGCCCGCGGGCGTCGCGGCCGCGGCGATGGTTTCAGTTTCCCGAGGCTTCGTCATTGCTGGGCGCCTCGGGCGCCGCGGGTTCCGTTTTGGGTTCCTTGGCCGGGCGCGCCGCGGCGTCGTGCGGGGTTTCTTCGGCGTTCCAGAGCTCGTAGTACTTGCCCTTGGCGGTCATGAGCTCGTCGTGCGTGCCCGACTCGGCGATTCGGCCCTCGTCCAAGACAAAAATCTTGTCCGCCTTCTTGACCGTGGTCAAGCGGTGCGCGATCATCACGGTGGTGCGGCCGCGCATGAGCCGCTGCAGGACTCTCTGAAACGCGCCTTCGGTCTTGTTGTCCAAGGCCGAGGTGGCTTCGTCCAGGAAAAGAATCTTCGCGTCGCGCAGGAGCGCGCGCACGATGGAGATGCGCTGGCGCTCGCCGCCGGAGAGTTGGGAGACGTCGGTATCCAAGCCCCGCTTGGCGATGCGGGGATTGTTGACGAACTTGGCCTGCGCGGCGGCGATGGCGGCCTGAATTTCCTCGTTGTTGGCGTCGGGCTTGACCGCGAGAAGATTGTCGCGGATGCTGCCGCGGAAAAGCCCGCCGTCCTGCGGCACGATGGCCAGGCGCTTGGTGTAGCTCGCGCGCTGGATGTCCTTGAGGTTTTTGCCGTCGATAAGGATTTGCCCCTTCTGCGGATCATAAAGGCGGGACATCAGCTGGATGATGGTGCTCTTGCCCACGCCCGAGGCTCCTACAAAGGCAACCGCTTGGCC
Organism: Elusimicrobiota bacterium; assembly: GCA_035534315.1. Lineage (GTDB taxonomy): Bacteria > Elusimicrobiota > Elusimicrobia > UBA1565 > UBA9628 > JAGWJU01. Next base: position 401 of record DATLSD010000049.1, on the reverse strand, counting down.
CGGCTCGATGGCGAAGGAAAGGTCCTTTAAGAGCGGCGAGCTGCCCGGATAGGAGAAGTCCACGTGGCGGAATTCGATGCGGCCCTGCACGTCCGGCAGGACCTCGGCACCGGGCTTGTCCGTGATTTCGGGCTTGGCGGCCAGGAGCTTCATGACCCGCTGGCTGCCGCCGTCGGCTTCCATATAGGAAGTGCGGCTGTCGCTTAAGCCCGAGATGGCCTCGTCGTAGGCCAGCGCGTAGGCCTGCAGCGCCATGATGGTGCCCACGCTGGGGTGGCCGTGCATGAAAAGCTCCAGGGTGCCGATGAAGACGATGAGGATTTTTGTCGAGAACTCGCCCAGGGAGCTGGAGAGCACGTGGTACCACGCCTCGGCCTTGACCTGGGACTCCCCCACCTTCA
>DATLSD010000048.1:0-26848 GCA_035534315.1 Elusimicrobiota bacterium | reverse complement strand
TGGGAGTAGGCCACGAGCTTGTCCCACTCCGGCCCCTGCACCTCGAACTCGATGGGGTATCCCCGCTGGGCGGAAAATCCCGCCTGCGAGAAGTCCAGCATCGCGACGCGCTGGACGCCCGACACCTTGCCCAGCTGCCCGCGCAGATACTCCATGAACTCCTGCTGGGTCGGACGATGCGTAAAGGGCGCCATGATGGGGCGCTTGGAGGGATCCTTCATGACCATGAAGAGAATTCCCTGATTGACGAGGCCGCCGCCAAAGCCGCCCACGGCCTGGTAGTAGCCGTTGATCTCGGGACGCGCCTCGATCACCTTCTCGGCCTGGGCGAAAACGCCGTCGGTATACTCCAGCGACGAGCCCATCTTAGTGTAGAGCGTGACCAGGAACTGGCTCTGATCCTGCGGCGGGACGAATTCCTTGCGCAGGTACTTGGCGATGCCGTAGGAGGCGACGGTGAGCAGGAACGCCGTGATGATGACCGTCCAGCGCCAGTCAAGGCACCAGGCCAAAGCTTTTTTGTAGCGCACCGCCAAGGCTTCCATGCCGTGGTTCATCCAGCGCGTGGCGAAATTCTCGCGCCCCACGGACAGGAACTGCGAGCAGCGCATGGGCGCCAGGGTCAAGGCTTCCAGAAGCGAGAGGAGAATCGCCACGGACATGGCGACGCCGAACTGGAAGAAAAACTTGCCCACGATGCCGTTCATGAAGACCACGGGCAGGAAAATCGCCAGAATAGCCAAAGACGCCGCGATGGCGGCGGTGGTGATTTCTCGGGCGCCCACGATGGCCGCCTGCACGCGCGGCATGCCGTGCTCGTTGTAGCGCGCGATGTTCTCCAGCATCATGATCGCGTCATCGACGATGATGCCGATGGACAAGGATAACGCCAGCAGCGTAAAGCTGTTCAAGGTAAACCCGAAGGCGTTGAGGAATATAAATGAGCCGATGACGGAAACGGGGATGGCCATGACCACGTTGAACGCCGAGGACCACGAGCCCAGGAACAGGTAGCAGACCAAGGACGTGAAGAGCACGGCCAAGATCAGGGTAAAAACGAGATCGTTGATCGAGGCCTTGATGAACTTGGTCGTGTCAACAACAACCTGCATGCGCATGCCCGTGGGCAGCAGCGGCTGAAGCTCCTTGATTTTCTTCTTGACCGCCGCGGCGATGGCCACGGCGTTGGTCCCGTGCTGCTTGATGACGCCTATCCCGATGGTGGGGAAGATGCCGTCGTAGCGGGAGATGCGGCGCAGCTCGTCCGTGCCCTCCTCGCATTTAGCCACGTCGCCGAGCTTGATTTTCTTCCAAACCTCGCCCAGGCCCTGGCGGGTCGGAATGATGAGCTGGTCGCATTCCTGGGCGTTCTTGAACTGGGAATGGACGCGAATGTAAGTCTCTTTGGGGCCGTCATCCTGGTAGCCGGTGGGCGCCAATTCGTGTTCGGTATCGACCGCGTTGATGATGTCCTGCACGGTGATTTCGCGCCTGGTCATCGCGGTGTTGTCCGCCCAGATGCGCATCTGCGGATCGACGTAGCCGCCCAAGAACGCGTTGCCCACGCCGGCGACGGTCGTGATCTGGTCCTTCAGGTGGTCGCGCACGAAGAGCGCGATGTCCCGCAGGGTCACCGCGCCGTTTTTAGGATCGGCCTGGGAAAATGGATCGACTGCCGCCGTGCTGCTGCCGTAGACCGCCGCCCACATGATGGGCTGGTCCTCCGGATTGGTCTTGGTGATGACCGGCGGGTCGATGGTTTGGGGGAGGTTCTTCTGGGCCTCGGTGACGTAGGTCTGAACCTCTTCGAGCGCCGTGTTGATGTTCTGATTGAGGTCCAGTTGGATGATGACCTGGGTCTGGCCCTCCTGGGAGACCGACTGGACCAGCTGCACGCCGTCGACGCTCATCACCGCGTCCTCAATGGGATCGGCGACCGCAGATTCCATGACGTCGGGTGACGCCCCGGCCCAGGTGACGGTGACCGTGATGACCGGGAAGTCCACGTCGGGAAGCTGGCTCACGCCCATGCGGCTGTAGCTGATGGCGCCGAAAACGATGAGGCCAATCATCAGCATCCAGGCGAAAACGGGATTCTTGATGGAAATGTCGGAGAGCTTCATCAGGATCCTCCCGCCGCCGGCACGTCTCCCGCCGCCACCTCGAGCTCGACGAGCCCAAAGGCCGCCTGCTGCTGGGCCGCGTTGGATTGGACCTCGGTATTGGCTAGGCTGGTCAGGCTGCTCATGACGTCCAGGTTGGTGACCAAATTCTGCTCGAAGTCGCTTTTCTCCGCGGCAAAGCTCTTTTTAGCGGCCTGAACGGCGTCCGTAAAAGCCTTGGCCGAACCGATGGCCCAGCGCAGGTTCCGATAAGAGGAACGAACGTTTTCCTCCGCGGTGCGCATCGCCAAGGACAGGCCGGCTGCCGCGCTTTTTTCCTGCGCACGAGCCTGGCCCACCTGAGCGGAGATGACGCCTCCGGTGAAAAGCGGAACCGAGAGGCTCAGCGTCGCGTCGTAATGAACGTTCTTGGAAAAAGCCGACTGGATGAGATAGTAATTGCCCGTCGCGGTGATAGTGGGCCAGCGCTGACGGCTGATGATTTTTGTCTGCAGCTGGGCGGCTTCATAAGTGTCCCGCGCCGCCTCGACGTCCGCGCGGTGGTCTCCCGCGGCAAGCCATCCTTTTAATTCGCCCAAACTCGGCTCCGGCAGTTCCTCCGGGTTCAGGTCCCGATCGGAATCGGTCAAGAATTTGAGCATCTCCTGTCCCGCGCTTTCGCTTTGGTGCGCCTGCTCCAGCTGGGCCTTGGCCAACTCCAGCACCGACTGGGCCGAAAGCAGATCGCTTCTCTTGGCGCGGCCGATCTGCACCCAGTGCCGGAGAAAATCGACCTGATCCTGCCCCGCCTTGACGATCTTCTCGTCGATCTTCATTTGATCCTGCGCCTGCAGAAGGCTCACGTAGGACTGCCCCACGTCCTGGTAAAGAAGCTCCTCGGCCCTTTTCTCGGTCAAAGCGGTCGACTGGTATTCGCGCCGGCCCTGCTTGAAGGCGAGAAATTCCCGAAACCCGGAGAACAGCAGCTGGTTCAAGGTGATCGCCGCGTGAGGCTGGTTGGTCAGGTTTACGCCTGAAATTGAAACGCCGGGCGATTCCTCCCACAAATTGGAGGCCGTGCCGGTGATTTGCGGCATGATGTCGCCGATGAGTTCGTCGACCCGGGCCAAGGCCTGCTTGGTCGCCTGCTTGTCCTGCGCGATGGTTTCCATATGCGCGAGGGACATGGCGTAGGCTTGAGAGAGCGTTATCGCTTGGGCGGACGGCTCGGCGCTGTCCCCTTGTGCCCGCGCGGCCGAGAATTGGAGCAACAAAACGCACAGAGCGGCCATACAACATTCCGTCACGGGTGAAAGACGCCTCACGACTTTCCGCCCATGCCGGCGAGGAAAAACCGAACTACCTCGGAAGATTTGCCCGCGAGGGGATATTTTGCCTTGCGCGCGGCGCGCAGCATCATCGCGCTGCGGCAGAGGCCAAAGAGCGCCGTTGAGGCGAACGGAATGGAGCCGGACTTAACGAGGCCGTCGGAGCGGCAAATAAGGAGGATCTTGGAGACTTGGTTGTAGTTTCGCCGGAACTTATCGGTCAATTTCTCGCCGCAGCGCTGGGTGCAGGCGGGGAAGGCTCCGGAACTGAAATTGGCCACGAAATCGTGATAGCGGTCGAAATGCGTCAAAATGACGCGCGCCGTTTCATCCAGGAGAGCGCGGCCGCGCCGGCCGGAAGCCACGACTTTTTCCAGCTCGTCGCCCAGGCGGTCGACCATGTCGGCGAACACCGCGGAAAACAGATCGCTCTTGTTCTTGTAGTGCAAAAAGAGCGTGCCCTTGGCCACGCCGGCCGAACGCGCGACTTCATCGAGGGATATGTCCTGGAAGCCGTGCTTGACCAGCAGGCGGCAGGCGGAGGCGAGGATGCGCCGCTTCTTCGCCTCCAACAGCTCGGGAGCCTTCATGTCTTGGTGATTTCGCTCGTTCGCGGCGAATGACTGACCGGTTGTTCATTTTAGCATTTATATGAGAATGGCGGTCAAGCCCGGCGCGCCAGACCAAGCCTATCTGGACCGGAGGAAATTCCCTTCGCGCGGTTTTTATTGTAAGATGTCCGGCGAGAGCCCGTAGCTCAGCTGGTAGAGCACGTGCCTTTTAAGCATGTGGCCGTGGGTTCGAGTCCCACCGGGCTCACCATCGCCCCCATCGTCTAACGGCTAGGACGCGGCCCTTTCAAGGCTGAAACAGGAGTTCGATTCTCCTTGGGGGCACGTTTATTTCGAGAGAATGGCGGGCGCGGCCGGATCAAAGACTTTGTAAGCCGCGAGTTTTAGTCGGTCGTTGACCAAGAACCACCCCAAGGCGTAGCCCCATACGCCCAAAGCCCAGCCCCAGCCGATGGGCGCCATGAAAATTCCCACGGCCGCGAAGAGCGTGGCGAAGCCCTGCGCCGTCATGACGGCCAAGACCAAAATGCGGGCCGGACGCTCGGACCAAAAAGGGCCGCGAGTGCGAGTGAGAAAGATGGTCAATTGCCCGGCGACGGAGAGCTTTAAATAAATGAGCGTGCGGATTAACTCTCGGTTTAAGTGGAAGACTCTCTCGCCCAGATAGAACAGCCCGAATGAGGCCACGACCCCAATAAGACCCAGCGCCGAGGAAATACCCAACACTAGGCGCATGTTCCAAGCCTCAGGCTTACTGGAAGGATGCACATTGTCATAGGCGATGGATAAAATAGCTCCATCATTAAAAAGCGCCAAGAGCACGATCATCACCGCAGTCACGGGATAAAAATTGAAGACCAGAATGGAGAGCGTCATAAAAAGCAGCACACGAATGGTCTCCGCGATGCGGTAGATGGCGTAGCTGTTCATATGCTGGAAGGTCTTGCGGCCCTCGCGGATGGCGTCGATGATGACGGAGAGGCCCGGGCTTAAAAGCACGATATCCGCCGCGGCCCGTGCGGCGTCGGTGGCGCCCGAGACCGCGATGCCGCAGTCAGCCTTCTTCAAGGCGGGCGCGTCGTTGACGCCGTCGCCGGTCATGCCCACGATGTGGCCGCGTTTTTGCAGAACATCGACGATATGGAACTTGTGCTCTGGAAAAACCTGCGCGAAACCATCGGCATTTTCGATGTTCTGCGACTGCTCGGCGCCCTCGTGGTGCTTGGCCGCGACAAAAGACGTGGCGTCGATGATGTTCGGGCCCAGGCCCAGCTGGCTTGAAATCTCGCGGGCAATCGCCATCTGATCGCCGGTCGCCATCTTGACCCTGACGCCCATGCGGCCGGCCGCCGCGATGGTCTCTTTGGAATCCGCGCGCGGCGGATCATAAAGCGGCAAAATCCCCAGCAAATGCCACCGGCCTTGGCCATCCGTGCGCGCCACGCCCAAAGATCGAAAGCCGCGCGCCGCGAATGTCTCGACGGCTTTAAAAACCTCCGGGCCCAGACGTTCGGCATCCGGATCCAAGGCCAAAATCACCTGCGGCGCGCCCTTGGTCGTCTTAAAGGAAGCTCCATCCGCCGCCGCGACCTCGGCCTCGGTGCGCTTGTGCACCGGATCGAAGGGCATGAAGCGCGTCACTCGGTAGCCCTTAAGCGCGTCAGCGCTCTTAAGGCCACTTAGAACGGCTGAATCAATGGTGTCCGCGTTCTCCGCACGGGAAGCCAGGGCCGCGGCCAAAATCACTTCGGCCGGCGAAATGCCCGGCAGGCCGAAGGGATCGCCCAAGGTCAACCTATTTTGAGTGAGCGTGCCGGTCTTATCCGAGCAAAGCACGTCCATGCCCGCCAATTCCTCGATGGCGGTCAAGCGGCTCACGATGGCCTGCTTGGTCGCCAAAAGCCGCGCGCCCACCGCCATGGTGACGGAGAGCACCGTGGGCATGGCCACGGGGATGGCCGCCACGGTGAGCACCAGCGCGAACTCGACGGTCTCCAGCATGGAGTCGCCGCGGAAAAGCGCCACGATAAGGATGAGCGAAACCAGCGCCAGCGCGAGGAAAATCAGGTAGTCCCCGATTTTCAGGACCGCCTTCTGGAAATGGCTCACCGTATGCGCGCGCTCGACCAACTGCACGGTCTTGCCGAAATAGGTCTTGGCCCCGGTTCCCGTGATCTCCGCGTCCATCTCGCCCTGGCGGACGATGGAGCCGGAATAGACCGTCTCTCCCATTTTTTTCTCCACGGGCAAGGACTCGCCCGTGAGCGCGGACTGGTCCACCTCCATGGGATCGCCGGCAAAAAGCTTGGCGTCCGCCGGCACGATGTCGCCCAGACGCAGGCGGACCACGTCGCCGGGAACTAGCTCCCGCGCCGCGACCGTCATCCAGGCGCCGCCGCGCTTGACCCGCGCCCGCACCGCCAGCTGCGCCTTCAAGGCGGCGATGGCGTTGCCCGCCTGGCTTTCTTCCCAAAAGCCCACCACCCCGTTGGAGACCAGCAGCACCGAGATGATGATGAAATCCTCCCAATGGCGCACCGCGGCAGAAAGGACGGCCGCGATTTCGATCATCCAGGGGATGGGGCCCCAGAAATAGGACAGGAACTTCAGGAGGGGGTTTTCCCGCTTCTCGGGAATTTCGTTGTAGCCGTACTGCGCCAAGAGGCGCGCCGCTTCTTCCGAACTTAAGCCCTGCGGCGTTTCAATGGACGTGTCGCTCATTGATTATAATTTTCGCAACAGAAGTGCCACCATCGCGAGTAATTCTTACCGCTGAATTTTTTCTAGCGGTCCAGCATGGCCAAGTTTATGCTTTCCTGGATATTCATGTAAACGTCGCGCTCCGGAGGGTTAATTTCAAGACGCGGACAAAGGCTCGGCGATCTCTTCAAGGCCCGCCCCCTCGGCCTTGACCCCCCAAGCCGCCGCGACGGCCGCCGCGCCCAGCATCAGGATGGAGGCGAACGCGTAGCCGGCGAAGACCTCGCCGCGCGAGCCCGAGCCGATGAGCGCGCCGAAAAGCCAGGGCGCCGCGATGCCGCCCGCGCCCGTTCCGACGGCGAAGAAAAGCGCGATGGCCACGGCCCTGATTTCCAGGGGAAAAATCTCGCTGACGGTCAAATAGGCCGAGCTCGCGGCCGCGGAGGCGAAGAAGAAAATCACGGACCACAATCCCGTCTGGCTCGCCGCGGAGAGGTCGTGATGCAGGAAAAGCCAGCCCGTCGCGGTCAGGAGCAGGGCCGAAACGGCGTAGGTGCCCGAAATCATCTGCCGGCGGCCCACGGTGTCGAAGTAGCGCCCCAAGAGAAGCGGCCCCAAAAAATTGCCGATGGCAAAGGGAAGCAGGTAGAGCCCGGTTTTCTCCGGGGAGACCTTGTAGAACTTAGTCAGCACGAGGGCGTAAGTGAAGAAGATGGCGTTATAAAGGAAGGCCTGCGAAATCATGAGAGAGAGGCCGAGGAACGAGCGCTTCTTGTAGCGGACAAGAATGGACTTGGCCGCGGCTCCGAAACCGAATCGCCGCCCCGGATGGATGAGAACGCCTTTGTCGGCCGCTGGCTCAAGCGCGCGGCCATGCTCATCCTCGACCGAAGCCTCGATGCCGCGCATCACCGCTTCGGCTTCCTCACGGCGGCCGTGGGTCATGAGCCAGCGCGGGCTTTCCGGAACGAACTTCCTCAAGAGCAGGATAAAAAGGCCGATGACCGCGCCGATGCCGAAGCCAACGCGCCAACCCCAAAAAAGAGGAAAAAATTTCGGATCGAGAATAATAAGCGTTGCCCCCGAGCCAAGGGCCGCGCCGATCCAATAGCTGCCGTTGACGATGAGGTCGATGCGCCCGCGGTACTTGGCCGGGATAAGTTCGTCGATCGCCGAGTTGATGGCCGCGTACTCGCCGCCGATGCCTGCGCCGGTCAGAAACCGGAATAGGGCGAAGCTCGAAAGATTCCAGGACAGCGCGGTCAAAAGCACGCCCAAGAGATAAACGCCCAGCGTGATGGAGAAAAGTTTTTTACGGCCCCACCGATCGGTCATGTAGCCGAAGACCAGAGCCCCCAGAACCGCTCCGGTGAGGTACGCCGAGGCGATGGAGCCGATTTGGGCGGGGGAAAAGCCCATGACGCCCGGCTGCTGGAGCACGCCGCTGACGGCGCCCTTGAGCGTAACCTCCAGGCCATCAAGGATCCAAGTCACTCCCAGCGCCGCCACGACCAGCCAGTGGAAACGGCTCCAGGGCAGGCGGTCCAGGCGCGCGGGGATGCGCGTCAAAAAAGGCTCCTGTTGAATCGTATCGCTCATGGCAAAACGCGTCCGATGCTCCGGCTCGCGCCGGGCTCTCAGCGGTCGGCGACGGCCGACGCCGAGGAATAGCGGGAGGCCAGCGCGGCGTAGCCGGGCAGGCCGCGGACCGCGCCGAAGTCCGCTTCCACTTTGGACATAACCAGGTAGCGGCGCAGTTCCGCCTGCGTCGGCGCCGTCTCGAAGCTCCACTTGAGCTGGCTTAAAGATTGCGACGTTTCTCCAAGCACCGCGTCCGCCAAGGCCAACTGGTAGTGCGCCTCGGCGTCGAAAGGCATCAGGGAAACCGCTTTATTAAAATCAGCTGCGGCCAGCGCGGTCAGCCCGAGGTTGCGGTGGCAGAGCCCGATCTGTCCCTCGACGAGCGCCGCCCGGCTGTTGCCTAGGACCTCCATCTGCGCGTCGAGCTTGAGCGCTTCCTGATAGGACTTAAGCGCCTCGGCGTAATGCGCGGCGCCAAAGGCCTGGTCTCCGGCCGCAATGCGGGATAAAACCGCGCGGGCGTCGGCGCTCAAAGACAAAGACGGCAGGGGCAGAGGGACAGCCGCCGTCCGGTTGCTGATGGAGTCGTGCAGGGCCCCGTCCCCGTTCTGGTCCGTCTGCGCGCCGGCGGCTTGGCTTAAAAGCGGGGAAAGCACCGAATCATCCGCCATGGAGGAAAAAAGCGCGCTTGATTGGATGAACTTGACCAAATCCGCTTGGCGGCCCGCCTCTTGGGCGCGCTTCAAGCTCAGCCGCAAATTCGCCTTGGCCTTTTCGATGTTCTGGGTCAAGAAGCGCAGACGCGCGGCATAAAGGGGAATGAGGAAATTATCCGGAGCGGACTCAATGCCTCTTTCGAACGCGGCGAAAGCCTTGGCATTCTGCCCCAAGCTTTCATAAGCGAGCGCCTGCGTAAAGTAAAATTCGTAGGGCCTGGCCACGCTGCGCAGCCTAGGATCCAACGCGAGAACCTTCTTGTAAGCCGCTATCGTTTCTTGGGCGTCTTTTTTATCGGCGGCCTCGGGATTGCCGCCGGCGAAGCCCTTCTGGTAGAAGGCATAGCCCATCAGGAAGTACGCGGCGCTGTTGCGGGGCTCGGCCCGGACCGTTTTTCTGAAATCGGCGGCGGCCTGCGCGTAGTCTTTGGCGTCCAAGGCGGCCATGCCGCGCTTGAATGTGGGAACCGCGGCCCAAGAGGAGGCTGCACCGCCCAGCGCGACCAAGGCGAGAGCCAGCCCGGCCGCCAAGCGCTTCTTGATTGTTTCGCTCACCTCATGAGTGTAGCCGGATCGGACGCGCTTGCCAAGTCCTGCCGGTCCCATGCGGGCGTGGGCCCTAAGACCCACGCCAAGCCCCGCGCATTCCGTTGGCGGAACGCGGACGCGGCCTAGAGGCAGGCCGAGGCGACGCCGGCGCAGAAGCCCAAGGCGAACAAGGCGCCGAAGAACAGCGCCAGAACCGCCGCGGGGCTCATGGATTTCGGGATTTTCATAAATCGTCAGGGTCCGAACGGCAGGACGCCGAGGGAGACGACCCGCGGCAAAGCCTCATCGCTCCGAATCGAGGCCACGTCCGGATTTGAAATTTTCCGCACCGTCCAACGCCGATGCGCGAGATCGAAATACCAGTTGGCGCGGCTGATGATGTTGTAGCCGAGGATCATGTCCACCCCGCCGTTGCTGATGATTTTTCTCGTGGCGGACAAATCCAAGGTCATGACCAGGAAATTGTGAAAGACGAGCCCTCCCAAGACGATGGAATGCGCCCGGTAAAGGCCGGCGCGCAGCCTATGGCAGGCGGCGTCCGTCGTCGTAGTATTTCCAAGATAGGAAAAGTTTCCCGGGTGAGCGGCCACGTAGTTCTTGCCGACGATTGTCATGCTCGCGCCGGTGTCAAAAAGCGCCTCGGAAGCGTCGGCGCCGATTTCAACGGGCATCACCAAGTGCCGGTGCGCGTCCCGCATGGAGAGCGGAAGAAATGAGGCCGCGGGCGCCGGGCCGTTGAGAATGAGCGCGGAGTCGGGCCCGTCGAAATAGTAGTCCGCGCTCTTATAAGGCAGGGCCTGCCCGCCCAGGAGGGGGGAGGACATCGTCCGGCAGGAGAGCGAGCTTTGCCGGGTCACGTCGGCGGCGCCGAATGAATTCCCGCCGACGCTCAGGCGAGAAACGCGGATGATGTCCGCGGGGGTCGCCGCGCCCGAGGCGCTTCCAAAAACGCCGCGGCCGACGGCGGAATAGCGATCGAAGAACGAATTATCCGGGACGATGATGCGGTCGCCCCCGCCGGTGTCGAGCAGGCAGGAATAGGGCCGGCCGTCGAGCGCGCAGTCCACGTGGATGTCGCCGTCTCCGTCTTCGTAGGTCCTCAAATGGAGGGGAATCACGACTATTCGCGCCGGCGCCGCGGGCGCGGCCCAGGCCGCCGCCCCGCGCGGAAGTTTTTTGGCCGAGCGGACGGCCAGGCCCTCGATGTTCGCAAGATTTTGAAAAAACGGAGCGTCCGCCGCCTCCTGCGCCCGCGCCGCCGAACAAAAAACCGCGGGCAGCAGCATCGCCATGGCCAAGGCCGCGCGGCTTTTCATCGCCATGGCGGAAGTATGGCGCGCGGCTTCCCGGAGAAAAAGAGGCGAAAGACCCGGCAGGCTCTAGGTCCAACAGTCCCGGGCCCGCAGGCCTGAATGCGGCTTTGAATTGATATAATGCCTCGTTCGGTGGCTGTAGCTCAGTTGGTTAGAGCGCCTGGCTGTGAACCAGGAGGTCGGGGGTTCAAGTCCCCTCAGTCACCCCATTTTTATCGCGGCGGACCGCTCCCGAATATTTATGGAAATAAAGCTCGTCGATAAGTCCCTGCCCCTCTCGGACGTCGCGGCCATGGCCAAAGATCAGTTCGGAGAGATGATCAAGGCGACGGTCGACGTCGAGCGGGAATTGCTGGCGCTGGGCGGAGACCTCCACAGCGACGAGGAAGCCCTCCTCCTGGAGAGCGGCTCCAAGCAGGAGCACTTGTGGGGCATCAACATTTATCCCGGCAATGCGGAGAGCGAGCGTGTCGAATTCGACTCCATGATCAACGTGCGCCCGTCCCAAAACAACCGCTCGCGCGGCGTCGAGGACCCCGCAATCCGGGAGCGCATCCTGCGCGTCGTGAAGTCGCTCATCCGCGCCTAGAAATCCATGCCCGCCCAGCACTCCGATTTGGCCGCGAGCGGACGCTGGGGCGCCATGTCCCTGGCCGCGCAACTGGGGAACGTGGGCAGCGAAGTGAGCCGGGCCTTGAAGTGGCGGGACAAGAATCAAAAGCTCTTCGACGGGGCGGTCATCCGGGCGCTGGAGCTCATGGATTTCACGATTCAGGACTCGCGCTGGAGGCACCGCCTGAAGGAACTCACCCGCGCGCGCGAACTCCTGTGCGACGCATGGCTGGGAGGCAAGGAGTACAGCTCGGATTTCGAGGGCTTGAACCGCTATTTCTTCCATTTCGCCCTGGCGGCCAGAAAATGATCTCGGCGGAACTGGAGCTTCCCGCGCCCGCGCGGTACTTCCCTCTGGAAAAAGGCGTCTACGAGGTCGCGCCGGGGCTGCGGCCCTTGGGCACATCGTTTGGCAACGGCGCGGCCGACGGCCTCGTCTTCCAGATCGACCGCGAATACGAAAAGTTCCGGGAGAACAAGTCGGCCTGCCGGGCCGAGCGTCTCTCCAAGTATTACGCGGAAAGCGGGTTTCGCCCGGAAGTCGCGGGCCACGTCGCCAAGTTCATGGCCGACAAGCTCGTCTCGGAGCACCCGCAATGGTTTTCCTGGGCCGCGGGCGAGCCGCGGCGGCTTGAATGCGGCTTAAGCGGGGAGACGCTGCTGTTCACGCCCGATTTTCATCTCGCCCGCGTCGAGGGCTCCTCGTTTTTCCCGGCTTACTCCTCGGCTTTCGACGCGCTATGCTGCCAAGTCCAAGAGGACGTCGCCGTAGTTTCGGCCGATGAAAGCGGGGCCGATCACCTGTGCGCGCTTCACCTCTGCAGCCCCGGCTACTGGGCCGCGGAGGAGAAAATCGGCAAAAATTTTTTCGCCATTCATGCGCCCGTCCCCGGCATCGAAAAAGTAAACGCCGCCTCCGCGGCCATCGTCCGCATGATGATCGAGCGCGGTCCCTTCGTGCGTTTTGTTTGGGGGTTTACGACGGATCGCCGGCTCAATCACCATCCCGAGCCGCCGCCAGGAATTCCGGAGGGCGAATGGCGCGGGCGGGACTTTCCGGCCAAGCCCTTCACCCTGCGGGTCGAGCGCCAAATCACCTGGGGCCTTCCCGAAATCCGCTCGGCGCTGTTCTTTATCCGCGTCTACTATATCGAGGGCGAATCCATCCGCTCCAACCCCCAGGAGCGCGCGCTTCTGCGCTCATCATTGTCCTCCCTATCAGCAGAGAGCCGCCGCTACAAAGGCGTCGAAGGCCGCTTGGACGAAATCCTCGATTGGCTCGACGCGCCGCGAGTTTCCTCCAGAAAAGCATGAACATCCTGGTCCTCAACTGCGGTTCGTCGTCGGTCAAGTTCCAGATTATCGCCACCGACGCGGCCTGCATCGAGGGCGACCGCGACCGCTGCCTGGCGCGCGGCCTCATCGAACGCGTGGGCAGCCTCGCGCTCATCACCTTCCAGGCGGGGGACAAGCCTGCGCTCAAGGAAGACGCGCCGCTGCGCGATTACCGCCAAGCCATCGAGCGCATCGTGCGCTGGGCCGTCTCGCCCGAGTCCGGCATCGACGGCGTCTCCTCCGTGGCCGACATCCACGCCATCGGCCACCGCGTCGCCCACGGCGGCGAGAAGTTCCGCGCCTCGACTCTCATCAATGACGACACCATCGCGGGCATCGAGGACTGCATCGAGCTCGCGCCTTTGCACAATCCGGCCAACTTGAAGGGCATCCGGGCCGCGCGCGAGATTTTCGGCGCGGGCGTGCCGCAGGCCGCGGTCTTTGACACCGCTTTCCACGCCTCCATGCCGGAAACCTCGCATCTCTACGCCATTCCCTATCACTTCTATCGCCGCTACAAAATACGGCGCTACGGCTTCCACGGCACCTCGCACCGCTACATCGCCTACCGCTACCGGCTCATGCGCGGCATCGCGCTGGAAAAGGTCAACCTCATCAGCCTGCACCTGGGCAACGGCTGCTCCGCCTGCGCGGTCAAAAGCGGCGCCTCTTTCAACACCTCCATGGGTTTTACGCCGCTCGAAGGGCTCATGATGGGCACGCGCTCCGGGGACATCGATCCGTCCATCGTCGAGTACCTCGCCCACAAGGAAGGGATGTCCATCTCGGAGATCGTGAGCATGCTCAACAAGCAGTCGGGCCTCCTGGGCGTCTCGGGCCTGACCAGCGACATGCGCGAGCTCTTGGACGAGGAGAAGGAAAACGGCGACCGCCGCGCCAAGCTCGCCGTCGATATGTTCTGCGCGAGCGTCCGGCGCTACATCGGGGCCTACTACGCCGAGATGGGGGGAGCCGAGGCCGTGGTGTTCACCGGCGGCATCGGCGAGCGCTCGGACGAGGTGCGCCGCCGCATCTGCAAAGGGCTGGATTGCTTGGGACTCCAATTGGATGAAAAACGAAACGAAGCCATGGTCTGCGGCCAAAGCGGCTTGATTTCTCCCGACTCGTCTCCACTTAAAGCCTACGTCATTCCCACCAACGAAGAACTCCTCATCGCGCGCGACACCTTTCGCGCGCTCGCAGCCGGCGAAACGCCCCGGCCCTAGGCCGGTTTGTTGCGTTTGCCATTAAACGACGGGATTTAAGTATGCCGTCGGCAAGGAGGCAAAGGCCATGATTAGATTTCCGCCTAAAAAACTGCTGGTCGCCGCGGACACTTCGGAGCCGTCCTTGGCGGCCCTGCAAGCGGCCAAAACCTTGGCCCGCCGGCTGGACGCCAGCCTGGACGTGGTCTACGTCCATGAAGTGCTCACGGACGCCTACGTGCTCAATTCCGACTACGGCATCACCACGACTCCGAACATCGCCGCGCAGGTCAACGACTTCCGAAAATGGCGCGAGGAAAAGCTCCGAAAGCTCGTCGGCGCGATGCCGCCGGGACGGCTGAAAGTGCGCTCTCTGGTCGGCCCGCCCGCCGTTGTCCTCTCCGACTTGGCCAAGCGCGACGCCGCGGACCTGATCGTGATGGGCACGCACGGCTACGCGGGAATGGACCGGGTCTTCTTCGGCTCCGTGGCCGAGGCCGTGCTGCGCAAATCGGACGTTCCCGTGCTCACTGTGCATCAAGGCAGGAGCCTGGCCAAAATCTCGCGCATTCTGGTGCCCTACAACATGACCCATTACGCCGGCCGCGCGCTCATCTACGCCTTGAGCCTCGCTCATGCCGTCAACGCCCGCGTGGACGTTCTCTACGTCGCCCTGCCGGGCGAACGCGTCGAGGGGGTCTCCGAAGCGCTGGGCCGCAGCCTCGAATCCCTGCTCGGGCAAAAAACCGGCGGCGGCCTGCGCGCCGAGGTCCTGCGGGGCAACCCGCGCCGCGTCATCCTGGAGCGCGCCGAAAAGGGCGGCTACGACTTGGTCGTCTTGTCGGCGCATCGCACGCGCCTCTTGAGCGACGTGGTGCTCGGCTCGACCGCGGAGCGGGTGCTCAGGCACGCCACGGTCCCGGTGCTGGGAATTCCCTCGCTTGAATCGGTCGTCCGCAAGCCCGCCGCGGACAAGGCCTCCGAGCGCATTTATTGACGGCGCTCCGCCCAAGGGGAATTTGATATAATTCTCCTGTCTTAAATTAAAGTTTGCGGAGCGTCGTCGTATGGCTTTTTCGAAGCGGGAAGCGCCGAATTGCGAGTGGTGCCGCCACAAATCCAACTGCCTTTACAGCCTCCTGGGCACCAAGGAAACCAAGAAAGCCTGGCGCGACATGCGCGTAGCCAATGCTTTCAAGTCCGGAGAAGTGATTTTCCACGAAGGCACGCCGCCCATCGGCGTCTACGTGGTGTGCACCGGACGCATCAAGATTTATAAATCCAGCCGCGCCGGGCACCAGCTCATCACGCGCATCGAGTCGCCCGGAGATTTGGTCGGCCACATCACGCTCTTGGCCAAGGACGGCGGCTACACCGGAACGGCCGAAGCCCTAGAGCCCAGCGTCGTCTCCCTTGTGGACGAGAAGACGTTTATAGACTTTCTCGCGCGCTTTCCCGAAGCCTCGCGCGCCCTGCTGCGTGAAGTCGCCAGGGACGTGCGCCGGGGAGAGAACAAGGCCCGGGACATCGCGTTTAAGCCCGCGCGCGGGCGCATGGCCGACACCCTTCTGCGCATTAAGAGGCCCGGCAAGCCCGCCGTCATCCACGGCTTCAAGAGGCGCGACTTGGCCGAGATGTCGGGGCTCACCATCGAAACCACCGTGCGCCTGCTCAAGGACTTCGAGAGCCGCGGGCTCATCCAGAAGAAGGAAAAAGATCTGCTCATCCTCAACGAGGATCAGCTGCAGTCCCTCTCCGGCGCGGTCTCTTAAACCGCTCAAAAACTGGCTTGGATTAGTTGATCTAGATCAATATTTTTCTTTGACCGGTCTCCTGCCCCGCGCGCCTCGGTCGGCGCTATACTGCCCTTGTTCAAGATTTAAACACAAGAGAATTTTAAGGAGAAACACCATGTTGCACATGATTCTGATGCTGGCGCTGGCCCCGATTAGCTCCATGAAGACCGCGCAAGTGCACACCTGCCAGTGGCCTCACACCTGCGAGAGCGTCGCCCAGGTGGTTCACACCTGCCAGTGGCCTCACACCTGCTCCGAGCAGCCCAACTTCACCCTGGCTTCCGTTCTTCCCATCAACGGCCCGTGCCCGGCCGGCCGCGTCTGCGCCAACTCATAAGCAAGACGCCGTAAAATAAAAAGCCTCCCGTGAAAACGGGAGGCTTTTTTTGCGCCCGGAAAGCCGGGACGAAGTTTTCCCGGCGCGCTAGAAGGTGCCGAACAGCCGGTCGCCGGCGTCGCCCAGGCCGGGAACGATGTAGCCCACGGCGTTCAACTTGGCGTCGACCGCGGCGGTGTAGATGGCCACGTCGGGGTGATCCTGGTGCACGCGGCGCACGCCGTCTTTGGCGGCCAGCAGGGACACCAGCGCGATTTTCTTGGCGCCGTCCATCTTCAAGATGCGCAAAGCCTCGGCGGCCGAGCCGCCCGTCGCCAGCATGGGATCGCACAGAACCACGAAGGATTTATTCAAATCCTTGGGCAGGCGCACGTAGTAGCGCACGGGGTTGAGCGTCTCTTCGTTGCGGTAAAGCCCGATGTGGCCGACGCGCGCCTCGGGATAAAGGGACAAGACGCCTTCCATGAGTCCCAGGCCCGCGCGCAGGACCGCGACCAAGGCCACCGGCTCGGCCAGGACCTCGGCGGGGGAGGTCCGAATGGGCGTGGGCACGGAAATCTTCTTGCAGCCCATCTCGCGCAGCGCCTCGTAGCCCAGGATGGCGCCGGCCTCATGCATGAGCCGCCTAAAATCCGAAGGAGGCGTGCGCTTGTCGCGCAGATGCGCGAGCTTGTGCTTCAAGAGCGGGTGTTCGCAGACGACGAGCTTGGGCTGGGTCATGGTTTTCTTTCTATATCCTTGGAGTCGAACCATTTCCTTCGGTCATTTGCGACATTATACCGATTCCCGGCCGGGAACAGAAGAGCCGGCGATGCGCCGTCATTCCGGCGCAAGCCGTCCCAAACTTCCCAAGTTCGCATGTTTGTGACGTCCCGAACATTAGGGCCTAGCGTTTGGAGGGACTTGTCCTGTGCAAAGGGATTATTGCTGCCACCAGGGAGCCGCGCCGCCGGACGGCTTGGCATCGGACGGCGCGCTTTGCCCCGTGACCTTTCCAAGAAAACCGGGCTTGCCAAAATCCTGGTACATGGCGGACGCGGCGTCTCGGACGGCCTCGCTCAGGGCCTGCCCGCCCCGCGACATATCGGAGTCGCTATCGCCGGTCGTCACGCGGCCCACGAAGTTCTTGCGCCAAACGACGCCGGAGCGGTCTAAGACGCTGAAGTCCAGGCTGACCTCGGCGACGATGCGAGTCATGCTGATCTGAACGGAGGTTTGCTCCTGGTTGAAATGCGGCTCGATAAGCACGTCATAGCCGGTAAAATCGCCCGGCTCCTGCACTGTCGCTACGCTTTGAAAGACTTGGCGGAAGGTCTCGAGGCTCACTTGTTCCAAGTTCTGCCCGAAGGGGTAGAGCCACGCCCCTAAGGGGATGGGCGCGCGGCAGACGTAGCCCTGATCTTGCGGCGAAACCAGGATGGCCGCGCGCAGGGGAAGGAGGCCTTGTTGGGCGGAGATAGGCTCGACCGGCGTATTAATCACGGCGGTGAAGGTCGTGGCGCAGGCGCCCAGGAAAAACGGCAGGAGCACGGCGGGCAGGACGCGCCAAACTCGGCCGCGAACCCCGCAAACAGCGGTTGGATTTTCAGGCGCCTTCGTCATATTACGCCTCCGGTCAGCTTTGATATTTTCATCGGCTGCGGATGATTTTGCGCACCACGGGAGCCAAGCGCGGGCGGCGCGCGCCCACGGCCACGGCGGACAAGAACTCCGCCTCACCCGCGCGCAGTCGCGCCTCATCCGATGAATAGAGCACGGCCAGGGTCTCGCCGGCGGCCACGCGGTCGCCGACTTTTTTCTCAAGGCGCATCCCCGCGCCGTAGTCCAAAGCCTCCTCCGCGTAGTCGCGCCCGGCGCCCAAAAAGACCGCCGCGCGGCCCACCTTGCGGGCGTCCAAGGCGGTGACGAAGCCCGCGCGCGGCGCGGCCACCACGCGCGACGAAGACGCCTTGGGCAGGCGATCCAAGTCGTCGAGCGCCGCGGCGTCGCCGCCCTGCTTTTGCGCGATGAGCTTCAAGCGCTTGAAGCCCTCGCCGCTGTCGATCGCGGCCTGCATTTTCCGCGCGCCTTGGTCCGCGTTTTTCGCCAGGCCCGAGAGGTGCAGCATCCATCCGCCCAAGGCCAGCAGGCATTCCAGATAATCGGGCGCGGTTTTCTCGCCGCGCAGAACCTCGACGGCCTGGCGCACCTCCAAGGCGTTGCCCACGTAGCGGCCCAGCGGCTGCTCCATGGCGGTCACCAAGGCCGCGGACTTGAGTCCCAAAAGCCCGGCCGTGCCCACCAGCGCCTTGCCCAAGGCCTCGGCTTCCTTGGCGGTTTTGAAAATCGCGCCCGAGCCGGACTTGACGTCGATGACCAAGGCGTCCAAGCCCTCGCAGAGCTTCTTGGAGAGGATGCTCGCGACGATGAGCGGCAAGGACGCCACGGTCGCGGTGGCGTCGCGCAGCGCGTAGAGCTTGCGGTCGGCCGGCGCCAAGTCCTCGCTCTGGCCGAAGAGGCAGACGCCGATGCCGCGGATTTGCTCGCGCACGGCCTCGGGCGAGAGCCGCACCTTGAAGCCCGGGATGGACTCGAGCTTGTCCAAGGTGCCGCCGGTGTGCCCCAAGCCGCGCCCGGACATCATGGGCACGCACAGGCCGCAGGCCGCGGCCAGAGGCGCCAGCGCCAAGGAAATGCCGTCGCCCACGCCGCCGGTCGAGTGCTTGTCCGCCTTGGGCTGGGGGACGGCGGAAAAATCCAGCCGCGCGCCCGAGCGCGCCATGGCGCGGGTCAAATCCGCGGCCTCCGCCGCCTTCATGCCGCGCAGGCAGACGGCCATGAGCCAGGCTGAGAGCTGGTAGTCGGGCACCGCCCCTTTGGCCGCCGCCTCCGCTATAAAGGAAAGCTCTTCGGGGGAATGCGTCCTGCCTTCGCGTTTGGCCGCGATGAGATCAATCATTCTCATGGTCATGTTTGAAATCTCCCGTATATCAATCGGCTAGGCCTTATAAGGCCTACCCTAGGCCTAGCCAATCTGGCTATAGCTAACTTATAGCCCTTTATAGCCAAATTTATAGCCCCAGCTATAGCCAACATAGCCAAATCATAGCCGGGCTATAGCCAAATTCCAGCCTTTGCCTATCTCCTGCCTATTAATGCCAGCCTTTTATTCGAGATTGACCGGGCCTTGCCAGCCTTTTCATTCCCGGTTTAAGCCCGCGCCAGCCATTGAAATCGGCCGTCCGGCAGCTTTTTGAGCCAGCCTCGGCGCAGGCAGCGACCAAGGTGCCCGGCCACGGCATTAACCGACAGCCCGGTTTTAAGAACCAAGTCGTCCCGGCTGAAGGTCCCCAGCCGCTTATATAAAGGAAGCAAAACCGCCTCGGCCAGGCCTCGCCCGCGCTCAGGCGGCTTGACCTTAATCCAGCGATAGGTACCGAGCTTGATGCCCTCGACCTCGCCTTGATCTTGGAGATGGGAGATGTAGAACCCGGCCTGCGCGACCCAGATTTGGCAGTCGTCCGCGATCTCCTTGCGGGTGAATTCCTTTCGCGCCCGGCAGGCTTGGCGCACCAAATCCAGGATGCGCGGGTCGATGCCGGGGCCGACCATCTCGTAGGGCTTGGGGTTATGGATTTTCACGGCGCATCTTGGCGATAAAATCAGCAAGTGAATTATTTATTAGGTCAAAGTTTTTGTGCGATATAACCAGGAAGGGAATATTGTTTTCTTTCGCATATTCTGCTTTAACCCGATCCCGTTCCAAACCGCCTTCGTAATCAGAGGCGCCCCCGCCAAAACTAATAGGCTTGTAATGCTGCACCCCGTGATACTCGATTAGACCAATATGGCCATTGATCTTAACGCAAAAATCGTAGCGCAGCTTTCTTTTCGCTGGGAGCCCAACGGGAGAATACTCCCACTCATAATCAATCCCATTCTCTTTCAAATAAGATTCAATGACACTCTCGCCACGGGGAATACGACACCTTTTGCAGCCCTGTCCCTGGAGATGGTGCCCCGCCGATTGCAGAAAATCTCCATGAAATTTGCACGTTATGACGATCTTGTCGCGCATTCTTGTGAATATGGTCTTTTTATAGGAATATTTATTCCCGTGAACCTTATTGGCACGCATTAGAAATGTCTCGGTATTGATTAATTTCCCAGCGCACCGTGGGCAACCAGACCCCTTTCGCCAGTGGTTTTGGGGAACCTGCTTAAAATCGCCATGAATGGGACATGTTATTGTGACCTTGGTTTTCCAATCAACATAATTAACTTTATCGTAAGCATATTTTGTCCCATGCCTTGCGCGTGCTTTTTTTAAAAACTCGTCAAGCGTCCACCGCATTTTATCAGCCTGTTTTACCCGCACACACTTATCACACCCTTGTCGCCTCAAGTGGTTTGTGGGAGCCTGCTGAAAATCGCCATGCTTCTTACAGACTATCACGACAGGGGTTTTATTGCTGACATAAACCACTTTCTGATATGAATACAAATTGCCATGTATGGCCTTTGCTTTGGCGACGAATTCCTCTTGTGTCAGCCGCGAAGTGCCAGCGCAACGACGGCAACCATTTCCGGAAAGGTGCGAGCCGGGTTCTTGAAAGAAATCTCCATGCTGCGGGCAAGTTATACAAACCTTTGTTTTTGCGTTAATATAGTTGACATTCTGATACGAGTATCTTCCCCCATGTATGGACCCTGCTTTGGCGACAAACTCCTCTTGCGTCAGCCGCGAATTGCCAGCGCAACGCGCACATCCATAACCTGAAAAGTGATCGGACGGAGATTGGAGAAAATCTCCATGTTTCGGACAAGTAATGATTACTTTTTCCTTGCCATTGGAATATCGAACTTTAGTGTATTTATATTTATCCCCATGAATTTGGACTGCGCGTTTTACAAATGCATCGGCATCAATTATTCTCCCGGCACACCGTGGGCATCCCTGCCCGCTCAGATGGCCGTGAGGCCTCTGATGAAAAACTCCGTGATTGGGACAAATAATCGGCAATTTCTCGCTGGCGTAAACATGAGTTACCTTTGAGTAATCGTACTTATCCCCATGCCGCGTCTTGGCTTTCTGAATAAATTCGTCAGGTGTTAGTCGCCGCATAGAAACAAACTTTCTTCATCAATCATATTTTGATAGGCGGCTGTAGACGCCCTCAAGGCCCCGGGGAAACCCGGGGCTTTTTCTTTTGCGGCACCGACCTCGCCCCCACAAACTAGCCCACACAGAATTTGGCTTTGCCTGCGCGTACTAGATCGCGGCGACGACGTCTTGCAGAACCACGCGCAGGTTGCGGGAGACTTTCTGGCCGAGCTCAAGGACGTCGGGGTGGCTCAGCGTGGCGCCCTTCATCCCGCTGGCGCGGTTTGAAATCCAGGCCAGGGCCGCCACTCTCAGGCCCATCTGCCGGGCCACGATGACCTCGGGCACCACGGACATGCCCACCACGTCGCCGCCCATCGTGCGAAAAGCGCGGATTTCCGCGGCGGTCTCGTAGGAGGGCCCGCCCACCGCCACGTAGACGCCCTCGTGCACCGGAGCGCGGCGCTTGCGGCAGGCGGCCACGGCCAGGCGGCGCAGGCGCGGGTCATAGGCGTCGGTCAAATCCGGGAACATGGTGCCGAACTCTTCCTCGTGGAAGGCGCGCAAGGGGTTGCGGCCCATCAAATTGATGTGGTCCGTCACCGCGACGAAATCGCCGGGATTGATTTTCTCGCGCATCGAGCCCACGGCCGCGGTCACGATGAGGGTCTTTAGGCCCCAGTATTCCAGCGCGCGCACAGGCAAAGCGATGGTCTCCATCGAGTGCCCCTCGTAGTAGTGGAAGCGCCCCTGCATGACCGCGAGATTTTTCCCGCCGCACTCGCCCAGGATGAGCTTGCCCGCGTGGCCGGCCACGGTGGGGCGGGGGAAATGGGGAATCTGCGCGTAGGGTATGACGATGGGATTTTTCATCTCGGGCACCGCGCCGGCCAGGCCGCTGCCGAGGATGATGCCGACCTCGGGCGTAAAGCGCGGGGCGCGGCCGCGCAGGAAGCGGCTGGCTCGCCGCACCGCGCTCACGTAGGTCTTTATTTCCACGAGGTTGTTCATTCTACTAAATTTTCCTAGAATGACTTCGTGACCACCGCGACCGCTCCAAAAACCGACTTGAAGAAAACCGCCGCGCAGCTGCGCATCTCCATCATCCGCATGATCGAAGCCGCGGGCAGCGGCCATCCCGGGGGATCTCTTTCCATCATCGACATCCTGCTCTACCTTTATACGCAAGTCCTGCGGCACGACGCGAAGAAGCCCGCGTGGCCGGACCGCGACCGGCTCATCCTTTCCAAGGGCCACGCCTGCCCCGCGCTCTACGCCGTCATGGCGCACTGCGGCTATTTCCCCGAGAGCGAGCTCATGACTCTGCGCAAGCTCGGCAGCCCGCTGCAAGGCCATCCCGATCGACTGCGCCTGCCCGGCATCGAGGCCTCGACCGGCTCTTTGGGCCAGGGGCTTTCCATCGCGCTGGGCATGGCCTTGGCCGGGCAGATGGATAAGAAGGACTACCGCGTCTACGCGATTTTGGGCGACGGCGAGATGCAGGAAGGCCAGGTTTGGGAAGCGCTCATGGCCGCGCCCAAGTTCAAGACCGCCAACCTGACCGTCATCGTGGACGCCAACAACGGCCAAATCGACGGACACGTCACCGAGATCATGAATTTGGATCCGCTGGCCGAGAAGCTTTCGAGCTTCGGGTGGGACGTTAAAACCATCGACGGGCACGATTTTGCGGCCATCGCCGGCGCCTTCCCGGCGGACCGCACTGCTTCCGGCAAGCCCCGGGCCGTCATCGCGCACACCATCAAAGGCAAGGGTGTCTCATTCATGGAAAACCAAATCGCCTGGCACGGCAAGGCTCCCAATAAGGAAGAAGCCGACAAAGCCGTGGCCGAGCTGATGAAGGACGCCTAATATGCCCAAAGCCACCCGCGAAGCCTTTGGAGACGCGCTCCTGGAGCTGGGCGCGAAAAATCCCGCCGTGGTGGCGTTGGACGCCGACTTGTCCAAGTCCACCATGACCTTGGCCTTCGCCAAGAAATACCCCGAACGCCACGTCGAACTGGGCATCGCCGAGCAGAACATGGTCGGCGTGGGCGCGGGCCTGGCCCTCTCCGGCAAGATTCCCTTCATCACCAGCTTCGCCTGCTTTTTAGTCGGACGCTTGGAGCCCCTGCGCGTCGCCGCGGCCTACAACAAGACCAACCTCAAAATCGTGGGCACGCACGCGGGCCTGGGCATCGGCGACGACGGCGCCTCGCAGATGGGCCTGGAGGACGTGGCCGCCATGCGCGCCTTGCCCGGCGTGGTGGTGCTTCAGCCCGCGGACGAGCTGGAGGCCAAGCAGGCCGTCTTGTGGGCGGCCGAGCACGACGGGCCGGTCTACCTGCGCCTCACGCGCCAAAAGCTCGCCGACGTCCACAAGCCCGGCTATCAATTCCAGATGGGCCGCTGCGACCGGGTCTGGGCGCCTGAGCCCGAGCCCAAGCACTACCAGGCGACGATTTTCGCTTCCGGCGGCACGGTCGGCGAAGCCGTCAAGGCCGCGCAGGATCTTTACGCGCGCAAGTTCAACGCGCAAGTCGTCAACGCCGCGACCTTAAACCCCTTCGACGAGGAAGCCGTGCGCCAAGCCGCGGCCGTGAGCGAGCGCTTGGTGACGGTCGAGGATCACAACGTCAACGGCGGCCTTGGCTCCGCGGTCTGCGAGGCCGCGGCGGCCGCCGGAGCCGGCGTGCCGGTCGTGCGCCTGGGCGCGCGGAGCTTCGGCGAGTCCGGGACAGCCCAAGAGCTCTACGACAAGCACGGCCTCTCCGCGCCGCACATCGTCGAAGCCTGCCTGAGAAACCTCTAGCCGGATGCCGAACAAGCAGTCAAAGACTGCTTTTGGCGGCCTAAAGTCGCCCTGGCTTTTCCTCTTGCCCCTGGCCGCCTTCATAGTGCTGCGCTTTCCGCTCCTGCGCCTGCCGCCCTTCGGCGACGAGGAGATGTTCGTGCGCCAGGCGGCCAACCTCGGCGCCGGCAATCCCGCCGGGTATCCCGTGCTGGGGTTTCTCATCCTCAGGGGCGGCTTTTTCTTCTTGGGCTGGAACCATCTGCGCTGGGTTCCGTTTCTTTTCAGCCTCGGCGTTTTCGCCTTGACCGCTTTCATCGGCGAAGATTTCATGGGCTTCGGCGGCGCCTATCTCGCCGCCTGGCTTCTGGCCTTGAGCCCCCTGAGCGTTTCGGTCTCGCCGCAAATCCTCATGGATGGTTCCTTCGTGGCGTTCTTTTTTCTAGCCTTCCTGCTGCTTTACAAAAAAAGCCTGCGCGTTAAAGAGTTCCAGCCCTGGACGCTTATCGCCTGCGGCGTTCTTTTCGGCTGCCTCTGGATGACCAGCTACGCCGCCTTCGCGCTCGCCTCCGGAGTCGGGCTCTACGCCCTTCTGCGCGCGGGCGTCAAAAGAACCCTGCGCGATTTCTCCCTCATAGGCCCGTGCGGCGCGGCCGTCTTCGCCCTCTACCCTCTGCTCGCGCCCGGGTCCTATAAGCTCTCGACCCACAAACTGGGGCTTTTCCACTCCGCGCCGGTCATCGCGCATCTCGCCTCGCAACCCTGGCTTTTTGTCTCCAGCTGGGCCAAGGCCGTCATCTTCGTCGGGCCGTTGCTTCTCTGGGGCCTGGCGCGCGCCTTGGTTAGGCGCGAAGGCCGCCAAAGCCGCGAACTGCTCTTGAGCGCCTGCCTGTGCTACATGCTTCTGCTCTTGGTCTTCATCAATCCGGACAGGACCATGGACTACTGGTCGCCGGTTCTGCCGCTTTTGTGCGTCTTGGCCGCGGGCGAGCTCTTGTCCTGGGGAAATAGCCTGCGCTGGCGCGACATTCCGCCGTGGGCCGCCGCCTATTGGATTGCCTTGGGGATTTTGACCGCCTCGGGACCGCACGCCGTGTTCGCCGTTCATCCCATGCGCTACGCGCCGAAATTCTGGCTGGAGTTTTTCCCGGTGCGCATGTTCTACGGACCCTCCCTGGGGTGCTACTTCCGCCCGGCGGCCCTGATCGCCTCATTCGCGGGCCTAGCGGCCTTGTGGCTTTTCACGCGCCGGTTTCCGGCCGCGCGGACGCACCTGGCCGCCCTTGGGCTGGCTTACGGCTTGTTCTATTCCCTTGAGTACGCGCACCCGCTCTTTAGCCCGAATCTAAATAACGCCGGCGCGCGGATGCTGGCCGAGTTTCAAGCGCGCCCGCCGACGGAGCCTCTCTACCTGCACGGCTACAGCGCCATGGCGTGCGAGAAATCCGGCATCCCGGCCCAGCCCTTCATGTACGCCGGCGACGTCATTGCCAATCTCATTCCGGCGATGGAGAGAACCGGGGGGACGCTGGCCTTGGCGGACGCGCCGGCCATCGGGCCCGACTCGCCCCTGCGGGAATTGCTGGCCCGCGACGCCGAGTTAAAGGAAAGCTTCTCGGACGACGGAGTGGCTCTGGTGCAGGTCTGGAGCCTGAAAAAATCCGCCGCCCGCTAAGCGGCGACGGCTTGCCCCCTCGCTCGCCCCGTCAAGAGCGTTCTCGGGCTCATCTCGCTCAGGAAGCAAGCCGCCGCCACTAATGGGAACCGATGGAATTTGGAACTCCGTTCCGTAAAAATCCGGCCGGAGGGAAACCCGGGATGGGTTTCCCGGGGTTCGGGGGCAGCCGGATTTTTACGGAACGGCAATCAAAATCCGCCGTCGGCGGAGAAAGCCCCGGGGATGTGGCTTAAGGCGCCGCCGTCGAAGGTCACCGCGTCAAAGCGCGCCGCGCGATCGGAAATCCCGCGGGACTGGAGATAAAACAGCGCGGTCTTGATGATTTTCCGGCGCTTGGCAAATCCGATTGTCTCCGCGGCCGTGCCGAAGCTTGAGCTTGCGCGCGAACGGACCTCCACGAAAACCAGCGCCTCGCCGTCCTCCGCGATCAAATCGATTTCGCCCATTTTGCAGCGGAAATTTTTCTCCACAATCCGCAGGCCGCGGCTCTCCAGAAACCGCGCCGCGGCTTCCTCGGCTTGAGCGCCGGCTTCCTGGCGGTTCATGCGCGCGGAGCCGCCAGCGGAGCGAAGCTGCGCCGGTGGATGGGGGAAGGCCCCAGGGCGCGCAGCTTCTCCAAATGAAGGGACGTCCCGTAGCCCTTATGCCGGGAAAAACCGTAGAACGGGTAGCGCCGGTCCATGGCCCCCATCCAGCGATCGCGGACGACCTTGGCGACGATGGAAGCGCAGGCCACGCACAGGGACTTGGCGTCTCCGCCGATAAGGGGAACCTGCTCGCGGCCGAGGTTCGGGATGGGGTGATTGCCGTCCACGAGAACCAGGCCGCTTTCGTTGATGCGGGAAACGGCGCGGCGCATGGCGTTAAGCGTCGCGCGCAGGATGTTCTCTCGGTCGATGTCTCCGGCGTGCGCCCACGACACCGAGACGGCCAGGGCCTTGGCGCGGATTAGAGGGAAAAGCCGTTCGCGCTGGGCGGCGGAAAGTTTCTTGGAATCGTCGGCCTGCGCGAGCTCGGGAAGCTCGTTTTCCGGCAGCAGCACCGCCGCCGCGACCACCGGGCCAGCCAGCGGCCCGCGGCCTGCTTCGTCCACGCCGATGAGGCGCGCGGCGCCGCGCTCGCGCCTGAAGGCGGCGTCAAAATCGAAAAG
>DATLSD010000047.1:0-35364 GCA_035534315.1 Elusimicrobiota bacterium | reverse complement strand
AAGCGGGCGCATTGTGATGCAGCGTGAAGCGAAGATTTCTAATTATTTCTTAGCCTTTTATTGCGCCGTCTGCCTTTTGCTGCTTTCCCTGCCCTTATCCGTGCCCGTCGCGTCCCTCAAGGCCGGCGTCGTCTACATCATGGATCCAGCCATTTTTACCGGAGAAAAAGCGCAGGAGCGCCTCGCGCAGCTGCCCGAGAGGATCCGCGGCCTCATCACGGCCGATCAGGAGAACCAAGTTTTTCGCGCGCAAGCCCAAGAGTCGCTGTGGCTCGAGGATAATCTTAAGGAGCTAAGCGTGGAAAATCAGCGCCTGCGCTCGCTTTTGGGATTGAGGGCCCCGCGGGGCTGGTCCCCGCTTTGGGCGCGGGTCATGGAACGCGATCCTCTCAATCGCTACCACAGCTTTCTCGTGGACGCCGGCCAAAACGAGGGCGTCGCCGTTGACGATCCGGTGCTGGGGCCTTCCCCGGCCGGCCTCGCGGTGGTGGGGCGCGTGGTGGAGGTCCGCCCGCTCTCCTCGGTCGTGTTGCTTCTGACGGACGAGCTTTCCGCCGTGGCCGCGGATATTTCTTCGGGAACGGTGGAGGGACTGGTCCAGGGCCAGGGCGACGCCCGGCTTCTCCTCAATTATCTTCCGCCCGGCGCCGAGCCGCAGGCAGGTGAGACGGTCTATACCTCGCCGACCAGCGCGGTTTTCCCTGGAAATATTCCCATCGGGATGGTCGCCAAAGTCCGCCCGGAAGATCCGTTCCTGGCCGTCAAGTCCGCCGAGATTCGCCCCGAAGTCGACGCCGCCGCCTTGGCCGACGTCGCGATTCTAATCAAGAGGGCCGCTCGCCCAGTTCTTTTGGAGCCGGCCAAATGAAATCTTTGCAGTCGCTTTTGCAGTCGCTGGCGGTTTTTTTCGGCGCCGCTTTCCTGCAGTGGCTGTGGTCATCCCACTTCGCGCCCTACGGGATCGCGCCCCAGCTTCTCTTGGTCTTGACCGTGGCCGAGGCCTCTCGCCGCGGCGCGCCGCGCGCAATGGCCCTGGGATTTTTTTGGGGACTCTTTCTCGATTCCATGAGCGCCCGGCTTTTCGGCGCCGACGCTCTGGCGCTGGTTCTTCTGGCCTACGCGACAGGCCTAGTCCGTTATCAAATGGACTCCGGCGAAGCGGCGCCTCAGGCGGTTCTGGCCGTGTCGGCGAGTTGGGCCTATTTTCTGTTCTTGGGCGTGGTGTCCTGGATTTTCACTCAACGCTTTTCATGGGTGGGCTGGACGAATTTCCTCGTGCTTCCTTTTTATAACGGAATTTTGGCTGCGGTGTTGGCGCTCGTGCGCCCGCGTAGGAGAGGCACGTGAGCCGCCGGGAGGTCTCCTTCCAATCGCGCGGCCGGCTGGACGCCGTCTTGGTCCTCTTTTCCCTGGCGGTCGGCGTCCTTTTCCTGCGGCTCTTCCAACTGCAAATCCTGGACTGGGCCAATTTGACGGCTGCGGCGGAACGCAACCGCACCGAGATGATTTATCAAACGGCGCCGCGCGGCTTCATTTACGACCGCAACGGCGCCGTCCTGGCCACCAACCGCCCCATGTTTTCCCTGATTTATCTTCCCTCGCACAAGAAGCTCGAGGATTTGCGTCCCTTGGCCCAAGAGCTGGCCGCCCAGCTTCGCCGCGATCCCAGGGATATTCTGGCGAGCTTGGAGGAGGCCACGCAGGAGGACTCCGTCGTACGCCTGGCCGAGAATCTCCCGCCGCGCGTCATGTTCCGCCTCTCCGAGCTCAAGCCCGTCTACCCCGGCGTGGACCTCGTGATGGAAGCCGAGCGCTACTATCCTCTGGGGGATTTCGCGAGCCATTTGATCGGCTATGTCGGGCGCATGGATCCGCGGGACTGGCTCAAGCTCCGCTCCGAAGGCTATCGGCTCGATTCTCCCGTAGGGAGGATGGGAATCGAGAAGGTCTTTGAGAGCGTGTTGCGCGGCCGCGATGGCGCGATTCGCATGGAGGTCGACGCGCAGGGGCGCTTGAAGCGCCAATTGGATCGCATTCCCTGGCAGCCGGGCGACAGTCTGACTCTCACCGTGAACGCCTCCATCCAAGAAGTGGCCGAGAGCGCCCTGAGGCGCACCATCAGCGGGCGCGGCGCCGCGGTGGTCCTGGATCCCCGGAACGGCGCCGTTCTGGCCCTGGCCTCGACGCCGGACTTCAATTTGAACGAACTTGCGGCCTCGGCTCCGCCGGGCGAGCGCCCGGCCAATCCCGCGGACTTGCCGGAATTTGACCGCGCGATCTCCGGTACTTACGCGCCGGGATCCACTTTCAAGATCGTCGTCGGCGCCGCGGGCTTAAACGAGGGCCGCTTCACGGTCAACGATACTGTTTTCTGCCCGGGCTACTTCAAGCTGGGTCGGAGAATATTCAAGTGCTGGACCTGGGATTTATATCACCGCGGCCACGGCGTGGTGAACTGGTGGACGGGCTTTGCGCAGTCCTGCGACGTCTATTTCTACGAAATGGGTTTGAGGACCGGAGGCGCGCTCATCGAGAAATACGCCGGACTCTTCGGCCTCGGGCGGCTCACGCGCATCACGCTGCCCGGCGAGAGCCCGGGGCACCTCTTCGGTCCCAAGACGCTGGCTTCGGAGGGGCGCCCGTGGTACGACGGCGACACGGTTAATTTATCCATCGGACAGGGCGGGATGCTGGTCACGCCCATCCAGATGGCGGTGCTGATTTCCGCGGTGGCCAACGGCGGCACGCTCTGGCGCCCGCACTACGTCGAACGCGTCCACTATGCCGACGGCGGGCCGGACTACGTCCAGCAGCCGGAGAAAACCGGCGAGGTGGTCCTGAAACCCGCGGTTTGGCAGGATTTGCGCCAGGCCTTGCGCTTGGTCGTGACCTCGGGAACCGCCCATGGCGCGAACATCGCCGGCCTGGATGTTCGGGGCAAGACCGGCACGGCGCAGAATTCCGCGGGCCGGGCGCACTCTTGGTTCGTGGCCTACGCGGGCCCGCCGGGGCAGCCGCCCAGCGTGGCCGTGGCGGTCTTGGTAGAAAACGGCGGCGAAAGCTGGGTTTACGCCGTGCCTATCGCGCGGGACATCTTCAAGGCCGCCTTTGGCATCGGCAAGCCTCCGCCCTGGGCGAGTCTGGGTCTGCGCTCCAAGCCGGCCGCCGCGCCGCCCAATCGGGATATCGGTGGAGGACGGGCCTGATGGCGCTGTCCCATGCGGAGTCTTCGTGGAAAGGGCGCGTCGACACGACCTTTTTGGCGGTGACGGCAGGCCTTCTCGTGGTGGGAAGCCTCGCCGTGGTTTCCGCGGTCCGGCCCATGCCGCATTCCGCGCACATCATCATCCGGCATTTCGCCGCGCTGGCCGTGGGCATCGCGTTTTTCTTCTTCGGCTTCGGTTTCGACTATCACGTTTTCGAGGATCAGGCCAAGACGATTTATGCCGCGACGCTTTTGATGCTCCTGGCCGTTTTGATCGTCGGAACGACCAGCCATGGGCACCGAGCCTGGCTGGATTTCGGCTTTTTGAGCTTCCAGCCGGCGGAGTTGGCCCGGCTTTTCCTCATTCTCTCCCTGGCCGCTTTTTTAGATCGCCGCGAAAGGAAAATAGGAAAGTTCTCCGTCGTCCTGGGCGCCCTGGCGCTTTCGCTCCCCATCGTCGGACTCATCCTCAAGCAGCCCGATTTCTCCACCGCCTTGACGTTTTTGCCGGTTATTTTCGGCATGCTCTTTTGCGCGGGAGTGAGCCTGACCCAGCTTTCCGTCATCATGATCTTTGCGGGGCTGACTTTGTCGGTGCCTTTCGTCTACACCGTCTGCCAGGTGCTCTACCCCCACGCGCTTGCGGGCTCCTGGCCGAGCCTGGTCATCGCCGCCTTTATTGGGGGCAAGACCACGTTGCTGCTCCTTGGCGGCGGGGCGCTTGTCTTCGCCGGGCTTTGGCGGTGGGCCAAATGGGCGCGCCTGCGCGCCGATGCGTCCCTGTTTCTGGCCGGCTATCTCGTCTTGGCCGGCGGGCTTTTGGCGGGCATCGTGGTCAACCGGAGGCTCAAGCCCTATCAGCGCGATCGTTTCGCGGCCTTCGTCGCGCCCAAGCAGGATTTGGAGGGCGCGGCCTACCACGTGCGTCAGTCCCAAATTGCCATCGGCTCTGGGGGACTTCTGGGCAAGGGACTCTTCGAGGGGACCCAGTCGCAGCTCGGCTTTTTGCCGGAACGTCACACCGACTTTATTTACGCCGTCATCGGGGAGGAGATGGGTTTTTGGGGCGCCGTCGGCGTGCTCCTGCTCTATTTTCTCCTGGTCTGGCGTCTGGCGGAGACGGCGCGCAGCGCGCGTGACCGCTACGGCTACCTGGTCTGCTCAGGCCTGGCGGTCATGTTCGGATTCGAACTCGTGCTCAATGTGGGGATGTGCGTGGGCTTGATGCCCGTGGCTGGAATCCCCCTGCCCCTGGTTTCCTACGGCGGTTCAAGCTTGGTTATCGCCTTGTGGTCCTTGGGCATCGCGTCGAACGTGCATTACAAGAGGTATTTGCTGGCTTAGACTAGAGATTCTGGAAAGGAAGGTGCTATGAGAGAGGAAGATTTGCAGGAAAAAGAGGCGCAGGACGCGCGGGACGCTGCCGCGAATGCCGCTGATTTAGGAACGGAAGGTCAACGCGAGGACGAGGCGCCGCGGGAAATTCCGCAATCCGGTCAGCCGCAGGGCGCCCAGGAGACGAGCGGGCAGCCGCCGCAGGGCGGCAAGCCGGGCGGGTCCCGGCCCGAGCGAGGGCATTCCGGCCGGCGCCGGCGCGGGCGCGGGGGTGACAGGGATCGGGGCGGGGACCGGGAGCGCGGAGACCGCGGCGGCGAACGGGATCGGGGCGGGGACAATCACCGTCATCGCGGCCAAGGGGGCGAGCGGCGGGACGTCCAACCCTCGCCGCGCCCGCTCAAAAAGGTCAAGCGCGAGATTTTGGCCAGCGTGGGCGTCGAGGAGACGCGCATCGCCATCGTTGAGGACGGCCGTCTGGTGGAGCTTCTTTGGGGGCGCAAGCGGTCCGAGAGCATCGTGGGCAACATCTACAAGGGCGAGGTGGAAAACGTCCTCCCCGGCATCTCTTCCGCCTTCGTCAACATCGGCTTCGACAAGAACGCCTACCTCTATATCTCGGATGTTTTGGGAGCGCGCGGCAACAACATCGACTCAATCCTCAAAAAAGGCCAGCACATCATGATCCAGGTGGCCAAGGAATCCATCGGCACCAAGGGCATGAAGGTCACCATGGATGTGTCCTTGCCGGGGCGCTATCTGGTCTTTAGTCCCATGGGGTCCGCCGTCGGCGTGTCCAAGCACATCATCGACGCCGCGGAAAGAAAACGCCTGTCTACGACGGTGGAGGGCCTCTCGGCGAAGTACCTGGAAGGAAAGGGCGGGCTCGTCATCCGGACCGAAGCCGAGGGGGCCACGGAGGCGGACTTGGAGCGCGAGGTCAAGTACCTCGCGGGCATGTGGGCGGCGGTGCAGAAAAAATTCGAGACCCTTCCCGCGCCGGCCCTGCTTCACAAGGATCTGGATTTGACCCTGCAGGTGGCCCGGGACATTTTCTCCGAGGAAACCGAGGTCTATCTGGTCGATGATAAGGAGATTTTTAACGGCGTCTCCGAATTCGTGAACGAGATTTCCCCCGAGCTGAAGGAACGCGTGCGCCTCTACGATGGCAAGACGCCCATCTTCAAGGCCTTCAACCTGGAATCCGAACTCGAGAACCTGCGGCAGATCAAGGTTGCGCTGCCCAGCGGCGGCTCCATCGTCATCCAGGAGGCGGAATCCTTGTGCGCCATCGACGTCAACACCGGGCGCTTCACCGGCTCGCGCTCCCAGGAGGAGACCGTCACCCAGACCAACGTCGAGGCGGCGCACGAAATAGCCCACCAGCTGCGCCTGCGCAACATCGGCGGCATCATCGTGGTCGATTTCATCGACATGAGAAAAGCCTCCAACCGCAACCGGGTCATGGATTCCTTCGCCCAGTTTTTGAAGCGCGACCGGGCCAAAATCCGGATTTTGCCCATCACGCGCCTGGGGCTCATCGAAATGACGCGCGAAAGAAAGCGCGAATCGACCGTGAGCTTTTTGACCTCCGAGTGCCCGCAGTGCAAGGGCGCGGGCCGCGTGCTCTCCGGGGAGACCATGCGCATCCGCATCCAGCGCGAGATCTTCAACTTGACCCGCGGCAGGCCGGGCGGGCAGGCCCGCATCATGGTCCACCCGGCTCTGGCCGAAACCCTGCGCGGCGATCAGGCCCTTCTGGAGAAAAACGTGCAGCGCTCCGTGCGCATCCAGGGCGATCCGGCGATTCCGTGGGAGGACTACCGCATCATCATCGAATGAGAAAAACCGGAACCGCCGTTTTATTGGCCGCGCTTCTGGGCGCGGCGTTGGCTCCCGTTGCCATGGCCGGGGCCGAGACCGTCGCGGTCTTGGCTTCGGGATGGCCGCGGGCCCTGAGCGGCCGGATAATAGGGGGCCAGGACTACGTCGCGCTCCGCGATCTTGCGTCCTTGGGCGGCGGGTCGGTTTATTATTTCGCGGTTTCAGGGCGCATTTTGCTGCGTTTGCCGCGCGCGACCGCGCAGTTCATCGCGGGCTCCGACGCGGCTCAGATCAACGGCCGGATAATTTCCATGTCCGGAAAGACCCGCTGGCATGGGGGCCGGGCCTACATTCCGGCCTCCCTGCTCGCGTCGCCAGTTTTTTCCGCCGCGACGGGAATTTCGCTGGCCCCAAAACCGGCTCCCGCGGCGCCCGCCGCCTCCGTCATGGATTCTCCGGCGGTTTCGACACGGACTGCGGCGGCTCCAGCCCCGACGCAAAGTTCGTCCGCTCCGGAACAAGCCTCCGAGGCGCCCGCCGCCGCTCCGGGCCAGACGGCCCCGTCCGCCCCCACCGAGGTTCCGGCCCCAGCCGCTCCGGCGGCTCCAGCTCATCACCGCATCCGGGTGGTTATTGATCCCGGGCATGGCGGCAAGGACTCGGGCGCCATCGGCGCGCGGCACCTGGAGGAAAAAAACATCAATCTTTTGGCCGCCCGGCAGCTGGCCGCGATTTTTAGGAAGAACAAGAAGTTCAACGTCATCATGACCCGGGACAGCGACGTGTTCATCCCGCTCTCGGGCCGTTCGGCCATCGCCAACAACGACGACGCGGACATCTTTATTTCCCTGCACTGCAATTCGGCGCCCGACGTGAGCCGGGACGACTTTGAAATCTATTCCATGTCGGATCACGCCACCGACCCCGAGGCCGAGCGGCTGGCCGAGTACGAGAACTCGGTCGTGAAGCTGGAGGGCAGGCCCTCGCAGGAGACCCAAGCTCAGCTGCTTTTGGACGAGATGGGCGAAACTGAATTCTACAACGACGGTGCGAAGCTGGCCGCGTTCGTCGAGCGCGAGGCGGACAAGCGCTTTCCCAAGCTCGACGGCGGCGCGCGCAAAGCCGATTTCTATGTGCTGCGCGGCACGCACGCGCCCGCGATTCTAGTCGAGATGGACTACATCAACAACAGGCGGGGCGCGCGCAGGCTGACGTCCCGGTCTTTCCGCAAAAAGCTCTTGACCTCCATCTATAAGGGAGTCCTGGACTATCTCAAGGCGGAGGGGCCGCAGCCATGATTTCGGCGCGCGCGCCTATCGGGATTTTTGACTCCGGCGCGGGAGGCCTGACCGTTTTGAAAGCCGTTGCCCGCCGAATGCCCGGCGAGGATTTAATCTATTTCGGGGACACCGCCAACCTCCCCTACGGCACGAAGTCTCCCCGTGCGGTGCGCCGCGCCTCGGTCGCCGTGGCCCGGTTTCTGGCCCGCCAAGGCATCAAGGCTCTGGTGGTCGCGTGCAACACCTCCTCGGCCCTGGCCCTTCCGGATATCCGCCGCGCGGTCAAGGCCATCCCGACCCTCGGGGTCATCGAACCCGGGGCGCGCGCCGCGGCCAAGGCCGCCCAGGGCCGGCCCGTCGGAGTCGTGGCGACCGCGGCCACGGTGTCCTCGAGCGCTTATGCCCGCGCGGTCAAGTCTTTTTCGCCGCGAGCGCGGGTGATTTCAGTCGCCTGCCCGCTTTTTGTCCCCTTGGTGGAAGAAGGCCTTTGGAGCGGCCGCATCGCCCAAGGCGTCGCGGCGCGCTACCTGCCCGCGCTCAAGCGCGCGCGCGTCAAAACCCTCATTTTAGGCTGCACCCATTATCCCTTGCTCAAAGGCGTCATTCGCCGGGCCTTGGGGCGCGGCGTGCGGCTCGTCGATTCAGGCGAGGAAGCCGCGCGAGAACTTGAGGCCCTTTTGGAGCGCCGCGGCCTGCGCCGTCAAGGCAAGGACTCCGGACAGCGGCGCTTTTACGTCTCGGATGATCCGGAACGATTTTCCCTCTTGGCGCGCCGCTTTTTAGGGCGCGGCGTGGGAAAGGCGGTTCTGCATGGCTGCGAATAATCAAGGCTCGGCGCAAGAGTATGCGGCGCTCGTCGCCCTGGCCAAGGCGCGCATCGACCACGGCTTTAGCCGAGCCGGGCGGCACTTCAAGCCCGAGGACGCCCGGGCGCGGGCCGCGGCGCTTTTATCCGGCCGCGTCATCGCCTTGTCCAACGCCCTGGTGCTCCTGGCCCAGCACGACTTGGCCAACGAAGCCCTGCCCATTTTGCGTTCGCTCATGGAAGCGGCCGCGCGCCTGGCGCGCCTGGCGGAAAAAGACGGCGCGCGGCACGCCGAGGACTTCTGGAGGAAAGCCGGAGAGCTTTCCTGGGAAAATTTGTTTGCCGCGGGAGCGATGGAGCGCGCCCTGCGCGGCGAGGCTTTCTCCGAGGCCTTTCGCGCGGCCCAAGAAGCCGGCCGCCGGCACTTTTTGGCCAATTGGGGCGCGATTCCCTGGAGCCATGCCTTCGGGCCGGCGCCCGAGGAGGCAGCGGCCCCGGCCGAACTTTTGCGGCTGACGGCGTTGGCCATGGCCGGAGCCTTGGAGTCCCTGGATTTGATGTGGCCGGAGCGCTTCGACGGCGCGGCGGAGATTTTCGCCCGCGCCGCGGCTCCGGCCCAAGACGCGAAAGACGAAGGATAGAGGTGGAGATAACGATGAACGAGGAAAGGCGTGGCGGCGGCGGTGGTGGCGGCGGCGGTGGCGGCTGGAGAGGTGGGCATCAGCGCCAGCGCCGGAGATTCTGGGGCAAGCCCCACGGAGGCGGCCACCATCACCAGAACCAGCACCACAACAATAACCAGCGGTCCAACCGGCCGCCGTCCGGCCCGCGGCCCATGAGCGAGGAAGAAAAAGCCTTCATGGCCAAGACCCCGGTTGATCCGCACCAATGGATCAGCATGGAAAAAGGATCGACCGACGCCTCCATGCGCGCGATGGATCTTCTCTGCCCTGTGGGCAAGGGCACACGCGGCCTCATCGTGGCGCCTCCCAAGGCGGGCAAGACCACGTTCTTGAAGCAAATCTCGAACGCCGTGGCCGCCTCGGCGCCTGAGATCAAGCAGTACTGCCTGCTCATCGACGAGCGGCCGGAGGAAGTGACGGACTTCAAGAGAAGCGTTCCGGCCGAAGTCATGGCGTCGTCCTCGGACCAGTCCTACGACCGCCACGTGGCCGTGGCCGAGGAGCTCATGAAAAAGGCCGTCGCGGAAGCCTCGGCGGGAGCGGACGTGTTCATTCTGTTGGATTCGCTCACGCGGCTCTCGCGCGTGCATAACCAGTTCGCCACAGGCACGCGCACCATGACCGGGGGCCTGGACACCCGCGCCATGGAAGTGCCCCGGCGCTTCTTCGGCGCGGCGCGCAAGCTCGAGGAGGGCGGCTCGCTCACGATTCTGGCCACCATCCTGGTCGACACCGGCAGCAAGATGGACGACATCATCTTCCAAGAGTTCAAGGGCACGGGCAACATGGAATTAGTCTTGTTCCGGCAAGCCGCGGAAATGCGCATTTTTCCGGCGCTTAAGGTCAGGGACACCGGCACGCGCAAGGAAGAAAAGCTCCTGCCTCCCGAGGTGCTCGAGGGCGTCTGGAAGCTGCGCCGGCATTTAGCCGACCGCGGCGACTTGGAGGCGACCAAGGCCTTCAACGAGCTTTTGCGCACGCACAAGACCAACAAGGCCTTGCTGGCCGCGCTGCGCTAGGCGGGCCGCGATGAAGAAAGCCGTCTTGTCGCCGCGCGCGCCCAAGCCCATCGGCCCCTATTCGCAGGCCGTCGATTGCGGGGAGATGGTCTTTGTCTCGGGGCAGATTCCGGCCGACGCCGCCGGCAATTTAAGCGGCCCGGCGGTTGCGGACCAGACCGAGCGCTGCCTGGACAACCTGCAGGCGGTGCTTAAGGCTGCGGGCCTAAGCCTCAACGATGTGGCCAAAACCACGGTATTCATGACGGATTTGGCGTGCTTCGCCGAGATGAACGAAGCCTACGCCAAGCGCTTCAAGCCGCCCTACCCGGCGCGGGCCGCGGTGCAGGTTTCGGCTCTGCCCAAAGGCGCGGCCGTGGAAATAGAAGCCGTCGCGATTAAGCCGTAGCCTCCTCGGGCGTCGGTGATTCGGTGTTTAGCGCGTATGGATGTAGTCGTTGGCGCAAATAAGCGCCGAGCCCGCGGCTCCAGCGGCTCCGACGAGCAGCCCGCCCAGAAGTCCTCCGGTCGCCGCGCCGGCCACGGCGCCTCCTATGGTGCCCAATGGCCCTGCGCCTGAGCCTACCACGCCGCCCACTATGAGGCCCAGCGCGCCCACGGCGACCGCGCCTTCCTTGGCTCCGGACTTAAAGCCTTCCGCGATGTCGCGGCCGCAAGCGTTGACATAACCGTGCTTGTCCTGAATTTGGTCATCTTCGCTGCCGAAGGGAACATCTTGGGATACTTTCCTAATGGCAGAGATTTTCGCGGCGGCCAGGGCAACTTTTGCTTTACGCGCGGCGCGCGCGAAACTTCGGGCTGAAACGACGGACCCGGAGCTCTGGTGGCCGGCAGGGCCGACGCTTTCTCCAAAAGGAATGCCGGAGTGTTGCTTGGCGTTCTCGGCGCTGTCTCCATCATTGCCGCGGGCCGGGATGGCAAAAAAGCCGGCGGAAACGGCGAAGGACAGCGCGAAGGCCAATGGTTTGGCATGGGGCGCAGTTTTCATGTGTTTCTCCATTCTCATACCTACAACTTTGGCGATGCGAGATCGCTGAAGGCCCCGAAATCCTGGGCCTGGACCGGAGGCGGCGACGTCATGTCCGAGAGGCGCCGGAAGCTCTGCGGATCGTGGGCCTTGGCCAAGGCGTCGTTCATGTTGATTTGTCCCGAGCGCGTCAGGCGCACCAAATCCTGATCCAGGGACACCATGCCGGCCGATGATCCGGTCTCGATGGCGCCGTAAATCTGGGCTATTTTATTCTCGCGGATGAGGCTGGCGATCGCGGGGTTCATGATCATGATTTCGCGCGCGCAGACCAAGCCTCCCGCGGGCTTGGGTAAAAGGACCTGGCTGACCACCGCCGAGAGCACCGAGCCCAAAAGCGTGCGCAGGCTGTGCTGTTGCTCGTGGGGGAACTCGTCGATGATGCGGTTGACCGTGGAGGCCGCGTCCTGGGTGTGCAGCGTGGAGAAGCACAGGTGCCCGGTCTCGGCCGCGGCCAGGGCCAAGGCCATGGTTTCCCGGTCGCGCATCTCGCCGACCAGGATGATGTCCGGATTTTGGCGCAGCGCGTACTTGAGCGCCCGGCTGAACGAGCCGGTATGCTGGCCCACTTCGCGTTGGTTGACGATGCAGTTCTTGTTCTGGTAGATGAACTCGATGGGATCCTCGATGGTGAGGATGTGCTTGCTTTGAGTCGCGTTGATGCGCTCGATGAGCGCGGCCAAAGTGCTGGTCTTGCCCGAGCCCGTGGGTCCGGTCACCAGCACCAAGCCGCGGGGCAGGTTGCATAATCCCAAGATGGTGGCGTTAAGACCTATTTGCTCGGGCGAGGGAATCGCCGTGGGGATGTAGCGGAAGGCGGCGGCCGTGCCATAGGCCTGCAGAAACACGTTGACCCTAAAGCGCCCCACGCCGCGCAGGCTGAACGCGAAGTCCATCTCGTGTTCGCGTTCGAAATCCTTCTGCTGCGCGGGCGTCATGGCCGAGAAAATCCAACGCCGGCACTCGGCCGCGTCGGCGGAGGGAAAGCCGGGTAATTTTTTTAAGCTGCCGTCGATGCGGGCGCTGGGCGGCTGATTAGGAGTTAAAAGCACGTCGCTGGCCCGTCCTTTGGCCGCCGCGGTCAAGATGTCGCCGATTTCCGCCATGCGACGAAAGTATACCCCCCGCCTATTTTCTTGTCAACGCCCGCGCGATATGTTGCAATTAAGGCATATGGCTCAAAACGCATCCGCCGCGCTCGTCCCGGCCGGCCACGCGCTCAAGATTCCCTGGGTGCGCCTGCGCTCGGCGGCGTCGGGCCCGCGGGTGTTCAAGCGCATGATTTTGAACGCGGCGCCCGGCGCCAAGGCGGGCGACATCGTGGCGGTTTACGACAAGTCGGACGCGCCCTACGGCGTGGCTGTCTACAACCCAAGGAACGTGGTGGCTCTGCGCCTCTTGACCCGCGGCGTGGGCGCTTTCGACACGGAGGCATTTTTCGCAGAAAAGATTTCCCAAGCCGTGGAGTTTAGGCGCCAAACCTTGCGCTTGGATGAATCTACCGAGGCTTATCGCTTGGTCCACGATCAAGGCGACGGCCTGCCGGGCCTGGTGGTCGACCGCTACGGCGATTATCTAGTGCTTGAGTTCTACTCCTTGGGTATGTTCCGTCAAGCCGGGCTCCTGGAACGCCTCTTGAAGGATCATTTTCCGTCCGCGCGCTTCGTGCGCCGCGCCAGCGATCACGCTCAGTCCATGGAGGGGTTCCGCATCCCGTCCGGCCCGGACCTCAAGGCGCGCATCAGGGAAAACGGCGTCCTATTCGAAGTGACGCCCTCGGGCGGATACAAGACCGGATTTTTCTGCGACCAGCGGGACAACCGCTTGGCCGCGGCGGCGCTGACCGCCGATCGGCGCGTCATGGACGTCTGCGCCTACACCGGGGGCTTTGGAATTTACGCGGCCAAGCTCGGGGCCGCGCGGGAAACGACGTGCGTGGAGCTCGATCCCGAGGCGCACGCGCTCATCCGCAAGAACGCCAACGTCAACGGCGTGCGCGTAGACGCCGTCTGCGCCGACGCCTTTCCTTATTTAAGGCAGATGTCGCCTAATTCCCGCCGCTATGGGCTTATTGTCCTCGATCCCTACAAGCTCATCGCCACCAAGGACGGCGAGCGCCTGGGCCGGCAAAAATACCTGGATTTAAACCGCCTGGCCTTTTCTTTGCTCGAGCCCGGAGGCATCCTGCTGACTTGCTCATGCAGCGGTCTTTTGCCCTGGGCGGATTTTCAGCAAATCGCGCGCACCGCGGCCGGGAGCGCCGGGCGGCGCGTCCAGATTTTCAGAAAATCCGGCGACGGGGCGGATCATCCTTTCGCGGCGGATTTTCCAGAAGGCGAATATTTGAAAGCTTTGTGGTGCCGCGCGGCGTGAGCATGGATAATCCTATGGCGTTCCAAGAGGCTCTCGCGCAGTATCGGGCCGCGCAAAACGGCGCGGCCATGGCTAAGTTTTCCGATTGGGGCGTGCTGCGCTTTTCGGGGCCCGAGCGCGCGAAATTTTTGCAGGGGCTCATGACCAGCGATGTCCTGGCGCTTGGCCCAGGGCAAAGCGGCTGGTCGTGCCTCTTGACCGCCAAAGGGCGCATCCGCGCGCATGTCCTTTTGATAAGCCGCGAGGAGGAGATTTTGGCCTTGGGCCCCGCCTCCGCGCTGGACAATATGGCCGCGGATTTTAGCCGCGTCATCATGCTGAGCCAAACT
The DNA here is from genome assembly GCA_035534315.1 of Elusimicrobiota bacterium. Taxonomy (GTDB): domain Bacteria; phylum Elusimicrobiota; class Elusimicrobia; order UBA1565; family UBA9628; genus JAGWJU01. The sequence continues at coordinate 21,484 of DATLSD010000047.1, read as the reverse complement.
AAGATGTCGCGCGCCGCGGACTTGGCCGCGCCCGTCCTGCTTTTGGGTCCGCGCGCGCGAGCGGCGCAAGCGGGGGCGGTCGTCGCGCCGGATGAGCGCTTTGCCCCGCCGGGCGCCTGGATTCTTTCGCCCGCAAATGCGGCGGACACGGTCTTCGCGGCCATGGAAGCCGCCGGAGGCTTGGCTCGGCTCGGGCCCGAGGCTTTCGAGATGCTGCGTCTTGAGTCAGGGGTTCCCGCCTTCGGCCCGGAACTGGGCGAGGAAACGTTTCCGCAGGAGGCGCTTTTGGACGGCTGCGTGAGCCTGACCAAGGGCTGCTACCTAGGCCAGGAAATAATGTCGCGGCTCTCGCGCCGCGGGCATGTCAACCGGCTGCTGGTCCGGCTGAAAATATCCGGGGCTAAAGCTGCGCCCGCCGGAGCCAAAATTTTCTTGAACGGCCGCGAGAGCGGCTTTATCACCAGCGCCGCCTGGTCGCCCCGCGCGGACGCGGTCCTGGCCCTGGCCTTCGCGCGACGCGAGGACGCCGCGGCGGGCGCGAAGCTTGAGCTGTCCGGCGGAATTGCGGCCGAAGTCGTCTAGAGCGGCTGGTACTGCGGCTTCCAGAGCCGCGAGAACTGCAGGGAAATCCCGGTCATAGCGCTGTAGCCCCACTCGGGCGCGATCTTCAAGCCGAAAACATAGATGTCGATGAACGGGGCGATGTTAAGCGAATCGGTGAGGGGGATGCTGAGCTTTAGGTTGGCGTCGCTTTGCAGACGAAGGTCCTGCGGGTTATCCTTAGGCGTCAAAAACGAGTAGTTGGCGTAAATCTCGCCCTGGAGAGTGGACGCGCCCCAGCTGTGCGACAAAATCGCGCGCGTATGCAGGCCGTACTGGGTGTTCTGCGGCACGCGGGCCTGGTTGCGCAGGAGCACTCCGGAGATTTCCCACGAGCTCAGCCACGTGCCGTTGTAGAATTGCACGCCGGGATAGAGGCTGTAGGTGTTTTGCTGGGGCAGGCCAGGAGGCGGCGCGAACTGCCCGTCGTACTCCAAGCCCAAGGAAGGACCCCAGGATCTGGCCAGCCACGCCTTTGAAATTGCGCCGGCCTTGCGCGTCAGGGTGGTCAGCGCCGTGATGTCGTCGGCCGAGGTGTTGGTGATCGGCGGCTGCCCCGGAGGCTCCAGGCGGCTCTTGGCGTAGTCCATCTCGAGAGTGTTAGACCATTTGTAGATGCCCTGGAAATAATTGGCGTCCACCTTGACGTCGCCTCCCAGCACCAGCTGGTTGTAGCCCTGGATGCGCGAATCGGGCACTTGGCCGAAGGGGCCGTTGTTGACCACCTGCGTGTTCTGCAGGTTCAAGCTCACGTCCCGGAAATTGACGAGCCAAAGGCCGCCCTTGGCGGTCGCTCGGCCCTCGGCCCAATCGTGGTAAAGACCGGGCGGCGAGCCCGTGCGGGCTTTGAGTGCCGCGAGCACCAGAGCGTCGAGATTCTTGGGAAGCGGGCTGCCCTTGTGGTCCTGCAGTCCCAAGGCGTCGGCCAGGGTCACGGGAATCGCCACGCGGTAGACTTCGCCGCTGGAGATGCTACGGCCCTGGATGCCGCCGTGCTTGTCGAGGCCGCCGACGGTGAAATGCAGGCTGTCGTTCGCGGGCAGGCTCTCCTCGTCGCGCTCGGCTTGGCGCTGAATGCGGTCTAAAAGCGGGGTGATGTCCGAGCCGTTGAGGTAGAGGATTTCCATGGCGGAATGGGTGCGCAGCCAGGCGCGCGCCACGCTTTCCGGAATGGGCTCGCTGCCGTCCACGCGCACGGGAAGCGGCCAAATCCAAAGAAAGGAAATCTCGGAATTGGTTTGGGCCGCGGTCAAGGAGGCGGCCATGGTCCAGAACTCTCGGTCGCTCAAGTACATCGCGGGTCGGTTCTTAAAAATGTCGCGCGCGGGTGGAATCAGGGCCGTTTGGGTGGAAAATCCGATGCCGTAGCTTTCCGGGTCGAACTCGGGGTATCCCGGCGCCGCGGGAACGGCGTCATCCAGTATTTTGTGCGTGACGCTCGCGATCCAGTCCGAACTGCCGCGCGAAACTTTGACGCGGGCGTCGATGAAGTCGACGGAGGTTTCGTAGGAGTCGACCACGCCCAAGGGCGGATCGAAAGGGCGCCGGCCCTTTTGAGTGAAGACGGCATCTGGCGGAGGCTCGGCGTGGTCGGGCGCGGAGCGGTCGCGCGCCAAGATGAGGTCCGCTCCCGATGCGTCGTCGGCGAGGGTCTCTTCGCCGCCGTCCATCGCGGCCAGGAGAACCACCGCGTCGCCGTCCCTGCGCCAGGCCGCGGCGCGGGCGTAGACCGCCTTGATGGGGTCCGTGATTTTCATGTTGGAGACGTGGTTTTCCTCCAGGTAGCGCGCGGTTGCGGGCGGGGTCACGGCGGCGAGGACGACGCGCAGGCCGTCGGCGTCGATCACGGCGTGATCCGGAAACACCGTGGTCTTGGGCGCCGAGGAGTAGACGATGTTGGCGGAGAGAAATTGAATTCCGTTTGGATTTTGCGCGCGATAGCGCATGAACGCCTTCCAGTCGCGCAGCTCGGCGTAGCCTATTCCGGAATATTGCAGGCCCATCTTGCGCAGATCCTCGGCCAGCGCCGTGCCGTGCGCCTCGGAAAGAACGCCTCCGAAAACTTCGCCGCGCGCCACGCCGATAAGAGGCCCCTTCTTGGCGGCTGCGGCCAAGACGCTGGCTTGGCGGCCCAGGCCGCCGAAGCTTTTTCCCACCACGATGACGCGTACGGGCCGGCCTTGCCAGGACAGGTCGTAAATGGAGGCCGCGGTCTCGTGCCAAATGGTGCTTACCGTCTTGCCGGGGTTGACGAAGGCCGTGAGCACCGCGCCGTAAGGCGCGGGCGACTGGGATAGGGCCGTGGCCGCCGTGGTGAAGCTCACGCTCCAGGGGCGCCCGTAGGTTTGCGGGTTCCGCGCGGCCGCGCCGAGCGCCGCGATAAGGCTCGGCTCGGGCGGGTAGACGAAGGCCAGGCCCGAGCCCGTCCTCAAGACCTCGGCCGGGACGGCGCCCAAGGAGACGGACGCCGCGGTTTCCGGAACGTGGAAGCGGTAATCGCCGCCGCTGTAATAACAGGGAAGGATTTGGACGTTCTTGATTTCAAGCTTGGCCGCGCCGTTCTTGGAAAGCGCTTCAATGGGCTGGGCCAGAAAGAAGGAAAACCGCGGCGGATTGTCCTCGATGAGCGCCAGGCGGAAATGCCCCTGCCGGGCTTGGGCCCGCGCGGCGCCGGGCAGGCAAAAAAGCAGCGCGGCCAGGGCCCGGGCGATCACTAGGCCGCGATTTTGCCGCGGGCGCGGCCGGAGTTCGGCGCAGATGCGGCGCGGATTTGCAGCGCGCCGTCCTTGGCGCCGATTTTGACCGCGTCGCCGTCGCGGATTTCACCGGACAGGATGAGCCGCGAAAGAGGGTCCACCAGATATTTTTGCACCGCGCGCTTTAGGGGCCTGGCTCCGTAGGCCGGGTCGTAGCCCTTCTCGGCCAAAAAAGCCTTGGCCGCGGCGTCCGGATCGAGCGTGACGCGGCGCTCGGCCAGGCGCTTTTGCACCTGGGCGATTTGGATGTCCACGATGCGCTCCAAATGCTTGGGGTCCAAGGCGTGAAAGGCCAGTATCTCATCGATGCGATTGATGAATTCCGGACGGAAATGGGTTTTAAGCTGCGATGGCTCCAAGTTGGAGGTCATGAGCAGAATCGAGTTCTTGAAGTCCACCAGCCGTCCCTGCCCGTCGGTCAGGCGGCCGTCCTCCATGATCTGCAACAGCGCGTTGAACACGTCCGGGTGCGCCTTCTCGATTTCATCGAGCAGAATGACGCAGTAAGGCTTGCGCCGCACGGCCTCGGTGAGCTGCCCGCCTTCCTCGTAGCCCACGTAGCCCGGCGGCGCGCCGATAAGCCGCGAGACCGAGTGCTTCTCCATGTACTCGCTCATGTCCAGGCGCACCATGTTCTTCTCCGAATCGAAGAGCGCCTCGGCTAGCGCGCGCGCGAGCTCGGTCTTGCCCACGCCGGTGGGGCCGATGAGCAAAAATACGCCCAGCGGACGGTTGGGATCGGAGAGCCCGCTGCGCGCGCGGCGCACGGCCTGGGCCACCGCGGTCACGGCGCCGTCCTGGCCGATGACGCGGCGGTGGAGCTCGTCCTCCAGGCGCAAAAGTTTTTCCGCTTGGCCCTCCAAAAGCTTCTCGACGGGAATGCCGGTCCAGCGCGACACCGCCTGGGCGATATCCTCTTCGCCCACCTCTTCCTTCAAAAGCTTGGTCTTGGACTGGAGGCTGGCCAGCTCCTTCTGCTCGGCTTCGAGCTTCTTGGCCACCTCGGGCGCGCGGCCGTAGCGGATTTCCGCGGCGCGGGTGAGATCTCCGGCGCGCTCGGCTTTTTTCTCCTCCTCGCGCAGGGCCTCCATCTCGGATTTGAGCCGCCGCAGCGCCGCGATGCGGGATTTTTCCTTGTCCCACTGGGCGCGCAGGTCCTTGCGCCGCGCGCTCAAAGACGACAAGTCCTTTTCCAGCGCCGCGAGGCGCTCGCGGCTGGCGGGATCCTTCTCGCGCGACAAGGCGGTCTTCTCGATTTCCAGCTGACGGATGCGGCGCTCGATTTCGTCCAACTCCTGCGGCACCGAGTCCATCTCCATGCGCAGGCGGCTTGACGCCTCATCGATGAGGTCCACGGCCTTGTCCGGCAGAAAGCGGTCCGAGATGTAACGGTTGGACAAAATCGCGGCCGCGACCAGGGCCGCGTCGCGGATTTGCACGCCGTGGTGGAGCTCGTAGCGCTCCTTAAGGCCGCGCAGAATGGCCACCGTGTCCTCGACCGAGGGCTCGCCCACCATGACCGGCGCGAAGCGCCGCTCCAAGGCGGCGTCCTTTTCGATGTATTTCTTGTACTCGTCCAACGTGGTCGCGCCCACGCAGCGCAGTTCCCCGCGCGCCAGCATGGGCTTGAGCATGTTGGCCGCGTCCATGCCGCCCTCGGCGGCGCCCGCGCCTACCAAGGTGTGCAGTTCGTCGATGAAGAGCACGATGCGGCCTTCCTGCGCCGCGACCTCCTTCAAAACGGCCTTCAAGCGCTCCTCGAACTCGCCGCGGAACTTGGCTCCGGCGACCAAGGCGCCCAAGTCCAGGGCCACGATGCGCTTGTCCTTGATGCCCTCGGGAACGTCCCCGGCCGCGATGCGCAGGGCCAGGCCTTCCACGATGGCGGTCTTCCCGACGCCCGGCTCACCGATGAGGACCGGATTATTCTTGGTGCGGCGGGAAAGCACCTGGATGATGCGGCGGATTTCCGCGTCCCGGCCGATGACTGGGTCGAGCTTGCCTCGCTTGGCCGCGGCGGTCAAGTCGCGGCCGTATTTTTCCAGGGACTGGAAGGTGCCCTCGGGGTCTCGGCTGGTCACGCGCTGGGCGCCGCGCACCGCGACTAAAGCCGAGAGGATTTTTTGCTCGTCTAAGCCCGAGGCCTTCAGGATTTTTGCCGCGCCGCCGCCCTCGTCCAAAAGCCCCAAGAGCAGATGCTCCACGGAAACGAACTCATCCTTCATCGCCTCCATGCGGCCTTCCGCGAAATTGAACGCCTTGGTCAGCCCCGAGGCGGCGTAAATCTGCCCGCCGGAAACTTTTGGCTTTTTGTCCAGATCCCGCTTGATGACGGCCGTGACCAGCTGCGGATCGGTGCCGGCCTTGCGCAGAATCTCGGGCACGGCGCCGTCTTTCTGGCGCACCAGGGCCCAGAGCAGGTGCTCGGGAGAAAGCTCTTGATGGCCCTGCTGCTCGGCCAAGGAGCGGGCGTCTTCAAGCGCTTCCTGGGATTTGGCGGTCCAGCGTTCCAAATTCATGGACAATATCTCCCCGCGGAGCTATCTGGGCTTGAGTCCCGCGATGTCCGCGGAGACGCCCAGGCTCTTGGCCGAGGGCTTGCCGACGAGATCCGCCAAGATATGGGCGGCTTCCTCCAAGACGAAATCCGTCTGGGGCGGCGCGTGGGCATAGCCTGCGGCCGACACCGAAGATGATGCAACGGAAAATCCCTTGGCTTTCTGCGCCGGGGTGGGCAGCGGCGCGGAAACCGACGCCGCGGGCTCGGGTTCGCCCGCCGCCGCTTGCGACCCTCCCGACTTTGCGGTTGAGGTCGAGACCAGCGGATTGACGCCCGCGATCACATCCTCCAAAGTGACGTCCGTGATGGTGATGGGCACGGACGGCCGCGAGGCGCGTTCCTTCTTGCGCGCCTCCTCCCGCTCCTGGTCGATTTTTTCCTGGGCCAAGCGGGCCGCGTAATTCAGGGACACGCTTTTGTCCTGCTTGTGCTTCATGTAGAGCGCGATGTCCTGGCGCACGTAGGCGAAATCGGTCGAGACCGCGACGCGTTCCTCCGAGGCTTTCCTGAGCGCCGCGATTTCCTGCGCGTCGACGTCGTTGGCTGGCTCGTAGACCGCGGGCGCGATTTGGTCGTAGGGCAGAGCGTTGGGCAGGGAGGACTCGGTCATGTCCAGCTCGTCGTCCAGCGAGGGCAGCTGGATGTCGGGGGTGACGCCGCGGTTCTGGGTCGAGCCTCCGGAGACGCGGTAGAACTTCTGGATGGTGATCTTAAGCGCGCCCGGGTTTTCCTGGTGCAGGGACCAGGGCAGGTAGTCGCCCAAATCCACCACGGACTGCACCGTGCCCTTGCCGAAGGTGCTCTTCTCGCCGACCACGACCGCGCGTCGGTAGTCCTGCAGCGCGGCGGTCACGATTTCAGAAGCCGAAGCCGAGGCCCGCGTGGTGAGCACCACCATGGGCCCCGTGTATTCGGGCCGGGACTCGGGCGCGCGCAGCACCTCGACGCGGCCGCGCGAGTCGCGCACCTGGACCACGGGCCCGGGCCCGTCGAAGAGGCCCGCCATGGCCACGGCCTCGGCCAAGGACCCGCCTCCGTCGTTGCGCAAATCGAGGATAAGGCCCGCGATGTCCTGCTTCTCCAGGTAGGCGACCAGCCGGGCCACGTCCCGCGAGGCGCTGGTGCGGCCGTCCTGGCGCATGTCCGCGTAGAAAGAGGGCAGGTAAACCACGCCCAGACGCTCGGTTTTTCCGTCCTCGAGCGGCCAGGCGATGACCTGGGCGCGAGCCTCCTGATCCTTGAGCTTTATGACCTCGCGCGTGATGTTCACGACCACGCGCGTCGCGGGGTCCAGCGCGTCGGCGGGAATCAGGCGCAGGCGCACCACGGTGCCTTTCTTGCCGCGGATCATGCCGACGACGTCGTCAAGGCGCATGCCCACGACGTCCGTGAAGGGTCCGTCGCCCTGGGCCACGCCCACAATGCGGTCATTGGGATGAATCTGCTTGGACTTGTCCGCGGGGCCGCCGGGGACCAAAGACACGATTTTCGCGTAGCCGCCGTCCTGGCTCAAGACCGCGCCGATGCCGACCAAGGACAGCCGCATGCTGATGTCGAAATTGGCTTCTTCCGAGGCCGCCATGTAGTCGCTGTGCGGGTCGTAGGTGCTGGCCAGGGCGGTGAGGTATGCCTGCAGGACGTCGCTGGGGGCGAATTCCTTGTAGTAGGTCAGCAGGTGATCGTAGCGCTGGACCACGTCTTTGATCTGGTCCGTTGGCTTGACCTTGTCAAGCATCTCCTCCAGCACGTCGTCCTTGAGCCTTTTGCGCCAGAGCTCCCGGGCGGCGCGCTCATCGGCGGGCCAGGGCAGCTTCTCGCGGTCGAGGATGATGCTCTCGTCCTTCTTGAAATCGAATATCGTGTCGGGGTTGATGGACGCAGCCGAGGCGGCGGCGGATGAGGCCAGGACCGCGTTCATGGCCGACAAGACGGTTTTCTTCGAGGCCTCTCCCGGCACGGTCTTGGGCGCGGAAGCCGCCTCCGGCACGCGCAGCGTCTCGTGCACGAAGCGCACGCGCTGGCGCACGCGCTCCATGAACCGGTTGAAGATGAAATAAGCCGGCCCGATGTCGCCCTGCTTGACCAGTTGGGCCATGTCGTCGCCGTAGCGCTCCCGGAACGCCTCAACGTCGGATTTGTCGAAGAACATCTTGTCCGGATCGTAGTCGTCCAGGTAGAGCTTGAGCATGTCCCTGGACACGGCGGCGTCCAGGGGCTTGTGCTCGTAATGATCCTGCTCCAGAATGCGCGCCACCACTTGGCCGATCAGGGGGCCCTCGGAACTCGGCTTCAGGGGCTTGTTGGACGCGGTCTTGGCGGCGGCAAGGGAAGAGAAAAGAAGGAGCGGAAGAAAAAGGAACGGAAGGGCCTTTTTCAAGGCGTTATTGAGCGCGCTCCGCCAGGGCTTTGCGCATCTCCTTGAGGAACTCAAGCGTCTTGGACAAATCCCCATACGGAATGCGGACCCCCTTTTTGGACCATCCTTTGTACGACTGATCCTCGACCCACTCGCGCAGATCCACGCCGGTCGCGTCCTTGAAAATGGTCACGCGCACGACCAGCTCGATGCCCATGCGCCGCGGGATGCGCGCGAGCTCTTTTTCCGCCAGGGCCTGGGGCTCGGGCGGCAGCGCGCAAAGGGCCTGGATGACGCCCTCCAAGGCCGCGGCGTTGAGCGTGATGCCGGCCTTGGTCGGCCCGGAGTAGTGATCGCCCTTGATGAAGGATCGGATGGAGCCGTAGCGGTGGCCGCGATATTCATCCACGTAGAAGCGGATCTGCGTGACGTCCGAAACTGCGAGGGAGCCGATGTCTTTGAGGGGCTTGAATTCCTGGCTTTGAGGCATGATCGTTTTCCCGTTCCTCTCAAGACTACCAAAATCCTAGAGATTTTTCACCCCAAGGGCTATAATGGGGAGAATGAGCGCCTGGGTGTGGCTGCCCTTCGTCTTGGTCCTGGTCAACGGCGCTTTCGTCCTCGTCGAGTACGCCCTTTTGCGCGTGCGCTCCTCGCGCCTGGAAATCCTGGCCCGCAAGGGCAGTTCCGCGGCCAAGCTCGCGCAGGACATGCAGGCGCGGTTCGATTACTATCTCGCCGCCATCCAGGTGGGGCTCATCCTGACCGCCCTGGCTCTGGGCCGCCTGGGAGAGCCCATCCTGGCCGCCTGGCTCAAGGAGCGGTTCTCCGGCGCCGCGGCTCTGCTCGGCCCGCGTTGGGACGCGGCGCTGGGCTTTGTCGCGGCCCTGGCCATCCTGACCTTCGTAATGTCCGTCTTCGGGGAGCTGCTGCCCCGCTCCATCGCCCTGCGCAAGGCGGAGACGGTCGCCCTGTGGGGGGCCTACCCGCTGCGGCTTTTCGCGGCGGCTTTTCGCCCGGCGGTGGCGCTGATGGCTCTGTCTTCGCGCGCCATCCTGCGGCTTCTGGGCCTCTCGGGCCCCGCGGCCGCCGAGCCGTCCTTGTCCTCGGATGAGATGCGCGTGCTCATCGGCGAGACCCAGGAAAAAGGCGCCTTGGCCCTGGAGCAGCTTTTCCTGCTGGAAAATCTCTTCGACTTCGGCAAGGCCGTGGCCGCGGACGCCATGGTGCCGCGCGAAAAAATCGCGGCCCTGTCCCTGGCGGATTCCTGGGAGACTAATCTTGGCGTCATCCGCGCCCGCCGTTTTTCCCGCTATCCTTTGTGCGAGACCGATTTGGACTCGGCCTTGGGACTGGTGCACGTCAAGGACGTCTTCCTCAACCAGCAGGGCGCGGCCCCGCCCGATTTGCGGCGCTTGAAGCGGGAAATCATGAGCGTGTCGGACGCGGAGCCCTTGGAGAAGCTGGTCAAAATCCTGCCCGACCGCGGCGTGCACATGGCCCTGGTGCGCAACGCCCTGGGCCGGGTCGCCGGGCTCATCACCCTGGAGGATATCATCGAGGAGTTGGTCGGCGAAGTGCACGACGAGTTCGATTTGCCGCAAGCGTGGTCTTTCATGGACGTGGTCTCGCGCAAGTCCGTGGCCGTGCATCTGCAGGCCGCCGACCGCGCCGCGGCGGTGCGCCGCGTCATGGGGCTCTTGGAGAAGGCGCACCCGGGTTCGATTCCCGCGGGCGCCTTGAGCGCGGTCTTGGAAAGAGAGGAGCGGCTATCGAGCTGCATCGGCCGGGGCGTGGCCGTGCCGCATGCGCGCTTGGCGTCCCTGGACAAAGGCTTGGTCGCGGTCGGACGCTTTAGCAAACCCGTTGATTTCGGCGGCGGCGACAAGGGCGCCGTGCGCCTGGTCTTCCTGGCCTTGACCCCCGCCGCGCACCCGGTCCTGCAGATCCGGATTCTCTCCCGCATCGCGTCGTTGGTCGCCAACGAGAACCTGCGCCGCAAGCTGCTCCACGCCCCGTCGGCCGAGAGCCTCTTCGACATCCTGCGCACCGCCGACACCATGCTGGCGGACTAACGCCGCGCGGCGCGGGTTTTTGTAAGATAGGGTCCTATGGCGTATCACGCGGGCGCACCCTTGTTTCTGGACGCCTGCCGCCGCCGCCCTACGCCCCGTCCGCCGATCTGGTTCATGCGCCAGGCCGGACGCTATATGAAGGAATACCGCGATTTGCGCGCGCGGCATTCCATTCTGGAGCTAGCCAAGACGCCGGAACTGGCCTGCGCGGTCACGCTGCAGCCGGTGCGCCGCTTCGGCTTTGACGCCGCGATTTTATTCTCGGACATCCTCCTGCCGCTGGAACCCATGGGCGCGCGCCTGCGTTTTGCGCCCGCGCCGGTCATCGACAATCCGGTGCGCTCGGCCAAGGACGTCGCGCGCTTAAGGCCCTGCTCGCCGCGCCAGGACTTGGCCTGCGTGCTTCAAGCCGTCGCGTCGTTGCGGCGGGAGCTGGGCTCGACGCCGCTCATCGGCTTTGCCGGCGCGCCCTTTACGCTGGCCAGCTATCTTATCGAGGGCGGACCCTCCAAGGATTTTATCCGCACCAAGGCCTTCATGGCCGCCGAGCCCGCGGCGTGGCAAAGCCTCATGCGAAAGCTCGTCAAGCTCTGCGGGGAATATCTCCTGGCCCAGGCCCAGGCCGGCTGCCAAGCCGTGCAGATTTTCGACAGCTGGGCGGGAGCGCTTTCGCCCGCGCAGTACCGCCGCGGGGTTCTGCCTCACTCGCGGGCGCTCATCGCCGCGGCTAAAAAAAGCGGCGTGCCCGTGATTCATTTCGGCACCGGCACGGCGGGGTTTTTGCGCGACTTCGCCTCCGCGGGCAGCGACGTCGTGGGCGTGGACTGGCGCATGGACATCGCCGAAGCCTTCAAGGTTTGCCGCGGGCAGGCCGTGCAGGGCAACCTGGATCCGGCGCTCTTGGCCGGACCCCTGCCCGCGCTCAAACAAGCGGTTTCGGAGCTCCTGTCCGCCGCCCGCGGCCGCCGCGGTTTCATCTTTAATCTGGGGCACGGCGTCCTGCCCCAAACGCCCGAGGCCAACGTCCTGGCCGCGGTCGAGATGGTCCGGCGCACCCGGCCGTGAGCGCGCGGGCGCCCGAACCCCGGCGCGTGGCGGTGCTGGGCGCCGGCATCGCGGGCCTCTCCGCGGCTTTTGAAATCGCGCGCTCTGGCCGCGGCCAAGCCACGGTGCTCGAAGCCTCCGAACGCGCCGGCGGAAAAATTCTGAGTCTCGCGAGGAGCGGCGCCGTCTACGAGGCGGGTCCGGATTCCTTCTTGTCCGCCAAGCCCGACGTGCTTGAACTGGCCAAGGAACTGGGCCTCTCCGGAGAGCTCGTCTCCACGCGGCCGGGATCTTCTTCCGTCTCGATTTATTCCGGAGGCCGCCTGCGCGCGCTCAAGGGCGGGCTTTGGCCGCCCAAGGCCTCGGCGCTTCTGGGCTCTGGGCTTTTGAGCTGGCGCGCCAAGCTGCGGCTGGCCCTGGGCCGCTGGGCCAAGCCCGAGCCCGCCGGCGCGCCCGACGAATCGATGGCCGATTTCGTGCGCCGCCGCTTCGGGCAAGAGGTGCTCGAGCGCATCGCCGATCCGCTCCTGGCCGGCATTTACGCCGGCGATCCGGAGGAGTTGAGCTTGGAGAGCACTTTTCCGCAGATTAAGCAGGCCCTCTTGAAAAACGGCGCGGGCGCGGCGCGCGCGCCCTGGCGCCCGCCGCCGGGGCAAAGCCTCTTCATGACGTTTCGCGGCGGGCTCTCTCGGCTGCCGGAGGCGCTCTGCGCCGCCCTGCCCGGAAAGACGGTGCGCACGGGCGCGCGCGTGCTTGAGCTCTCGCGCCGCGGGCGCCAATGGACCGTGGAGACCTCGTCGGGGCGCTTTCAAGCCGACGTGATCATCAGCGCCCTTCCGGCCAACGCTCTGGCTCCGGCCGTCGAGCGCTTGGACCCTGAACTGGCCGCGGCGCTGCGCGAGATTCCCTTCGCCTCCACGGCCACGGTCTCCTTCCTTTATAATGACGCCGCGCTGCCCCGCCGGCCCGAGGGCTTCGGCTTTTTGGTGCCCCGGAAAGAGGGCAAGGCGATTTCCGCCGCCACTTACAGCTCCTCCAAGTTCCCCGGCCGCGCGCCCGAGGGCAAGACCTTGGTGCGCTGCTTTTTAGGCGGCGCGGGGCGCAGCGCCGCGGCGGAAAAATCGGAGGAGGATGTGATCCGTCTGGCCGCGGAGGAGCTCTCCGAAATCCTGGGCCTGGGAAAAAACTGCCGGCCCGAGGAGGTCCGGGCGTGGCGCTGGATTGAGGCCAACCCGCAGTACGTCGTGGGCCACGCCCTGCGCTTAAGGCGCCTGGAGTCCTGCCTTAGGAGCCATCCCGGGTTGATTTTGGCCGGCGCGTCCTACCGCGGCGTGGGCCTGCCCGACTGCGTGCGCTCGGGCCGCGCCGCCGCCCGGGCCGCGATCTCTCCTTCCGCGGGATTTCCGGCCGTCGCTTAAATCCCGCCCCGCGATTTCTAGACGAAGCGCTGAATCAATATCGCCGCGAAACCCGCCGCCAGCACGCCCGCGGTCGGCAGCAGCATCCGGGCGCGCCCGCGGGCGCCGAGCGCCGGACGGAAAATGAGCGGCCAGTTGAGGTTGGTGGCGGCGCTGACCATGGAGGCCAGCACCGCGGCCACGGCCGCGACATGCCGGCCGACTTGCCCCCGCGCGCCCAGGTTCGCCGCGGCCGCGGTCGCGCTGGCGCTGCTCAAAATCCCGCTGATGAGGCTGGTGCCGAAGAATCCCGAGCGGCCCAGGTGGCGCTCGGCCAGCACGCCCGCCGCCTCGATGGCAAAGAACAGGGCGCCGAAGGCGGAGAGCCGGCGCATGGAGATGGGGGAGGAAATCTTTAGCTCGAAGCCGTGCTGCGGCGCGGCTGACTGCAGGCGGGCGAAGAGCGCGGCCGTTCCGGCCATGGCCAGGAGAGGCAAGGCTGCGAAGCGAACGGAAGGGGGATAGAGCAGGGCCAAGAGCAGCAGGTTGCGCGAGAACATGGCGAATATCGTGAGCAAAGAGGCCTTGGCGATGACCGGGTCCACGGCCTCGGCCGCGCCGGCCAGGGCCGCGGTGAGTTCCGCGATGGTGGCCGTGCTGTTGACGAGGCCGCCCAGAATCGCGGTGTAGTTGAACCCGCGCGTGCTCCAGAGCCGCAGCAGGACGTAGTTGACGAAGCCGATGCTGGCGATCACGATGATGGTCACCCAGAACTCCCGCGGGTTCAAAAGCCCCCATGGATCGATGATGCGGTTGGGCAGGAGTGGATAGATGACGAAGCTCAGGAGCCCCAAGAGCACGGCGCTGCGGATTTCCTCGGGGCGCAGGCGGCTGGCGAAATTGGTCAGCTCCACCTTCCAGGTGAGCAGGATGGTGGTCAAAATCGCCGCGGCCACGGGCTCGAAGAGCCGGCCCTGCCCGATGAGCACGCCCAGCACGAAGGTCAGAACCAGGACGACCGAGGTGGTGACCTCCAAGGTCTTGTCGATGATGAGCCGCCGGACGTTCAAGAAGCCGATGAGCACCAGGATGCCGGCCAGGGCCGCGACGGAGAAGGAGAGGGAAATCAGGGCGCTCAACATGCCCAAGAGCGCGGTGATGGCGAAGGTGCGCGCGCCCGCGTCCTTGTTGGACCATTCGCGCTCGAGGCCGATGAGCAGGCCCGCGCCCAAGGACAGGACCAGGCGCAGGGCCATGTCCTGGGCGGAAATCTGTTGGAGCATGATGAAGCATAGTATTTCCCCGCCCGCCGCCATTGTCAAGTCCGGCGGTGTTTTGCCATAGTGGACCCATGGACGTCTCCAAAGCCGCCGCCGTCTTCAAACGCCTCAAGGCGCCGCCTTTTCGCCTGGTCCAGCTGCGCCAGGCGGTGTTCCGCGAGGCGCGCGACTCCTACGAGGCGATGCCCGTTTTGCCCGAGGATCTGCGCCGGGCCTTGGCGGCCGAGGTCCCGCTCTTGAGCCTTTCGCCCGCGGTGATGAAGGCCTCCGCGGACGGGCTCTGCCGCAAGGCGCTTTTAAAACTTCATGACGGGCTTAAAATCGAGAGCGTGCTGCTGCGCCCGAGCCCGCGGCGCTGGACCGTGTGCATCTCCAGCCAGGCCGGCTGCGCCGTGGCCTGCACGTTCTGCGCCACGGGCCTGATGGGGCTTTCCCGCAACCTCACCGCCGAGGAGATTTCGGACCAGGTTCTGTTCTGGAAGCAGCACATGCGCCGGGAGAAAATCGCGGACGGAGAGGCCGGGCCGGACAACGTGGTTTACATGGGCATGGGCGAGCCCTTCGCCAACTACGAGGCGACCGCGAAGAGCCTTGAGACCCTGATGGATCAAACGCAGTTCGGCATCGGCGCGCGGCACATCTCGGTCTCGACCTCGGGCGTCGCGCCCAAAATCGAGCGCTTCGCCGAGGATTTTCCCCAAGTAAATCTCGCCCTATCCCTGCACGCGGCCCAGGACGCGCTGCGCGCGCGCTTGGTGCCCATGAACAAGGCTTACCCTTTGAAGAGCTTGGCCGCGTCCCTGCGGGTCTATCTGCGCCGGACCGGGCGCAAGATTTTCGTGGAGTACGTGCTTTTGCGCGGCGAGAACGACCGGCCCGAAGACGCCCGCGACCTGGTCGCCTACCTGCGCTCCGTCGGCCCCCTGGAGCGCCTGCACGTCAACCTCATCGCCTTCAACCAGACCGACACGCCGCACCAGGCCCCGGCCGAGACGGAGGCCCGGCGCTTCCAGGCTCTGTTGCGCCGCGAGAAAGTTCCCGCGACCCTGCGCCAGAACCTGGGCCAGGACATCGACGGCGCCTGCGGCCAGCTCCTGGCCAAGAATTAAGCGCTTCCTTAATATATATAAAACGTTCGCCCCGGCGGGAAGCCGGGGCGAGTGCTCCTAGGCGGGTTGTTGCTCTGTTGTCGTTCGTGTTGTCTGACTGTTGCGAACCTGGGAAAAGATTAACAAGATCGCGTCACGAAAATGTTTCGCGCCTATGAAAAAAATGTTGCCGGGCGGCGCGCGATTTTGGTATCGTCCCCGCGTGACGCTTAAAGCGCTGCGAAAAATCGCCGCCACCCTGGTCGTGGGCTGTCTGTTCCTGCTCGCCGTCCATGATCTGGCCCACGCCAAGGAAAAGCACCCGGCGCCATGCCAGGTCTGCGTGATGGTCGCGCGCACCGCGGCGCACGCCGCGAAGCCGGCGCCGCACGTCGTCTCGCACGCTTTCCTGGTCGTTCTCGCCGTCCAACCCGAACTCAAGCCCTCCAGCCGCCGCCTTTCGCGCGCCGCCTCCCGCGATCCGCCCGCCGCGTAAAAGCCGTTCGTTCTTCCGCTCCCGCGTTCGTTCCCATACGTGCGACGATTTGAATTTGGAGGTTTCCATGCGTTCGATTCTCTTGTGCGGCCTTTGCGCGTTCGCGGCGCCGCTGGCGGCGGCTCAAAGCACGAGCCAATCCCTGCCCGCGCCCGATTTGGCCGGCGTCATCGCTCCGGCCATCCAGGGCGTGCCCAAAATCTTTCTTCCGGATTTCGGCATCGCGGCCGACGTCGCCTATCAAAGATCCAGCCTCACGAAAAAGGATCCGCGCTATGACAACGGATCCATCGACGAGCCGCAGCTCCGCGACGGGCAGCTGGTGGCGTTTTCACCCATCGATCCCTACACCAACGCGCAGTTCACCATCGACCTGCCCAACGGCGGGGCGGCCAATATAGAGGAAGCCTGGCTTTACTTCGACAAGCTGCCGGGGGACGTCAACGTGCGCCTTGGGCGCTTCCTGCCGCAGTTCGGACTGCTGGACCTGACCAACACGTTCCAGCTCGCCATGCTCAACCGGCCCAGCGCCATCGGGGACTACATCGGCTCCGACGGCATGGACGTTTCCGGGGCCGAGGCCAACTTCTATATTCCCAATCCCTGGGAGTTGAACCTGAAGGCCGACTTGAACGCCGTCGCGGGCGACGCGCTGGGAGGCGCGGCGCAAAAAGGCGCGCTGGCGTATCTGGCCACGCTCGATTATTCCGGGGATTTTTTGACCACGGGATCCATCGAGGCCGGAGCCAGCGCCGCCCAAGGGCCGTCGCCCTACGGTCTCGCGGAAACCCTGGTCAACCCCTACTTCCAAATCCAATACGCGCCGTCCCAGCGCCGGGTCTGGACCTGGAGCGTGGAGGGCATGCTGGCCGAGCGCCAAGGGATGGGCGGCGCCAACTTCAAGAAGAGCGTCTACACCTTCCTCGACTACAACTTCGCGCTGCGCTACCACGCGGGATTCCTGGTCGACGTCGCCGATTTGCCCGGCCCGCTTTCGGCCGTGAGCTACCCCGGCGCTTTCCCTGACGCCTTCGCCGGCGCGCCCTCCTACGGCACCCAGGTGAATTTGGCTCCCGACTTCACGTGGTTTGTCTCGGACAACACGCGCCTGCGCCTGCAATACACGCATACGACGCCCGTGGGCTCCGAGCGGCCCAACGAGACCGCGTCCTTTCAAGTCACCTTCTCGCTCGGAAACTTGAAGCAGCTCGACTAACGCGTCATGATAAGATGCCCGGAGAACTTTATGCCTAAAAAAATAAAATTCGTGCCGCTGTTCCTCGCGGCTTTTTTCTGCGCCGCCGTGCCCGGCGCGTGGGCAAGCCGCCTGCGCGTGCTGGCCACGACCGACTACATCGCGGCCCTGGCCAAAACCATCGGCGGCGACAAAGTGGCCGTGGATTACCTCTCGCCCGCGGGCTTCGACGCGGACAACTACTCCCCGCGGCCGCAGGATCTCTTCAAAATCCACGAGGCCAAGCTCTTCCTCATGATCGGCTTGAACTTGGAGGATTGGGCGCGGGACCTGGTCAACGCGGCCAACAACCCGAACCTGGTCAAGGCGGAAATCTACCACGGCATCAAGCTCTTGGACGTGCCCAAAGGCGCGGTGGACTACAGCTTCGGCGACATCCACCCTTACGGCAACCCGCACTTCCAGTTAAATCCCGAGGACGGCCGCATCATGGCGCGGAACATCTACAAGGCCCTGGTCTATGTGGATCCGGGCAACCAGGCTTTCTACGCCAAGAACCTCGCCGGCTTCGAGGCCCGGCTGACCAAGGCGGAGGCGGGCTGGAACGCCGAGATGGCGCCGTATAAAGGAAGCGCTTTTATTCCCTACCACGAGGATTGGGATTATTTCGCCCAGGCCTTTCATCTGGTCATCCCGGATCCGCCGGATACCATCGAGGAAAAGCCGGGATTTGTGCCCTCGCCGCGCCGCATCGAGGAGGTCATCCAGGACGCGAAGAACGCCGGCGTCAAGTTCGTGGTGACCGAGCCGTACTATGACGTTTCCATCGGGCAGGCCGTGGCCAAGGGTTTGGGCGTTCCCTGCAGCGTGGTCTCCCTCTACGACATCGGCCTTAATCCCAAGGAGACGGGCTACATCTCCATGATGGACGTCATCGTGGGGCAGGTCGCCCAGGCGCTCAAGGAAAGCGCGGCTCATGCCGGCTGAACTTCTGCACGCCAAGGGCTTGAGCGTGGGCTACGGCGCCCACGCCGTCCTGCACGGGATCAACTTCTCCATCGAGCGGGGGGACTTCATGGGCGTCATGGGCCCCAACGGCGCCGGCAAGACCACGCTGCTCAAAACCTTCCTGGGGCTCTTGAAGCCCTTGGCCGGAAAAATCGAACTGACGGGGGCCGGCGGCGGCCGGCCCCTGTTCGGCTACGTGCCCCAGCGGGAAAGCCTGGACCTGCACTACCCCCTGACTTCGCTGGAAGTGGCGCTCATGGGGCGCTTTGGGCGCATCGGAATCCTGCGCCGCCCCGGCGCCGCGGATTTGCGCATCGCGCGGGCCTGCCTGCGCCAGACGCACATGGACGCCTACGCGGACAAGCCCTACCGCAAGCTCTCGGGCGGGCAAAAGCAGCGCGTGCTCATCTCCCGCGCGCTCGCCTCCGAGCCCGAGATATTGCTTTTGGACGAGCCGACCAACGGCATGGACATCAATTCCGAGAAGGCCATCATGGAGCTTCTGACCGAACTGCAAAAAGAGAAAGGGACCACGGTCGTTTTCGTGACGCACCTCATGAGCACCATCGAGCGCTACGCGCGCCGGGTGGCGCTCATCACGTTCCAGGGCAAGCTCCTGGTCGGAGCCAAGTCCGAAATGCTCGCTCCCGAAGTGCTGGCCGAGGCCTATAAGAGCCGATGATGCAGATTTGGGCGGTCCCGTTTTTAAGGAACATCCTGCTGGCGGGCGTTCTGGCCGCGGTGGGCCTGGCGCCATGGAGCGTCTACGTGGTGCTGCGCCGCATCGTGTTCTCGGGCGCGGCCGTGGCCGAGGTCGCCTCGGCGGCCGTGGCTTTGGCGGTGCTCTTCCAGCTGGCGCCCTTCCCCATCGCCCTGGCTCTCACCGTGCTGAGCTTCCTGGCGCTCTCGCGCTTGGCCGATTCCGCCAAGCTGCCGCCGGAAACTTTGGTCGGCATGCTTTACGCCGGAGGCTCGGCCGCCTCTGTGCTGCTCATCGCCAAGGCGCCGCGCGGGGAGGCCGACATCCTCAATATTCTTTTCGGCAACATCCTGACCGTCCCCACGGCCATGCTCTGGATCCTGGTCGGCGTCTTCGGCGTGCTTTCCCTGCTGCAGTACCTGGCGGCCAAGGAGTTCCTGATTTCCGCCTACGATCCGGACATGGGGCGCACGCTGGGAATTCGCGTAGGCCTGTGGAACATGATTTTCTACGGCGCGCTGGGCGTGGCCGTGGCGGTGGCCATCCGCGCCGTCGGCGCGCTTTTGACCTTCACGCTTTTGGTGGCGCCGGGAGCCGCGGCCCTGTGCCTGACCGGGCGCTTGAGCCGGGCCTTCAAGATCGCGCTGGCCCTGGGCGTTGCCGCGGCCGCGGCGGGCGTAGTTGTTTCCTATCAGTACGATCTCCCGACGGGGCCGACCATCGTGGCCATTTTGACGGGATTCTTTGCGGTCAGTTTCGTGATAGGCCAGCTGCGGGCCTAAAAAAGGCCCTTTGCCCTGGTTCTTCTCTCTTGACGCCCGACGGAGCCGGGGCTATACTTCGAGCATGCGCGGCGCGGTGAGATCCGCGGGTCTTCTCGTTCTGGCCCTGGCCTTGGGGGCCGGATCCGTTCGCGCGTCCTCGGTGGACGCGCCGCTCATCATCGCGGCCAAAAACGGCCAGCTGGCCGACGTGATTTCTGATTTGGCCCAGGGCCAGAATCCCAACGTGACCGGCATCCACGGCTACACACCGGCCATGTGGGCGATTTCCCGCGGCAGCCTTCCCATCCTGCAGGCGCTCCTGGCCCACGGCGGCGCGCTTCCGGCCGCGACGGCGGCTTATATCCCGCTCGTCGAGGCGGCCAAAAGCGGCAATACCGACATCGTGCAGTTTCTCCTAAAGCAGGGAGACGCGGTCAACGCGCGCGATTCCCAGGGCGAGACGGCCCTTTTATGGGCCGTGGAACGCGGCAACGCGGACACCGTCTCGGCGCTCATCGCCGCGGGCGCCGACGTCAACGCGGTCAATGCGCGGGGCCAGACCGCGCTCATCATGGCGGCGCAGCTGGGCGAGACCGATTTGATCAACCTGCTCGCGAGCCAGAAGGCCGATCTCAACGCGCGCGACTCCTTCGGCTACACCGCGCTTATCTGGGCCGCGCACAACGGCTTCGCGGCCGCCGCCAAAGCCCTGGTGGCCGCGGGCGCCGACGTTTCCCTCCAAGGCAAGGACGGCCTCGACGCCCGGGCCGTGGCCAAGAGCCGCGGCTACGCGAGTTTGGCCCAGGCCCTTTAAGCTAGGCCGAGCCCTCGGGAAAGGCGCTGGCTCGCGGCGGCGCGGTCAAAAGATTGTTCCGCGCCCGTCCCCGGCGCAGCGCCAGGCGGATGAGCCGCTCGATGAGACGCTTGGGGGGCACGCCCGAGGCGCGCCACAAGTTCGGGTACATGCTGGCCGACGTAAATCCCGGGATGGTGTTGATCTCGTTGAAATAGACGCGCCCGGATTTCGGGTCCATCAGGAAATCCACGCGGCCCATGGCGTAGCCGTCGATGGCGCCGAACGCCGCCAGGGAAAGCTCCTGCGCGCGCCGCGTTTGGGCGGCGGAAATTCGCGCGGGAACGTATCGCGCCGAGCCGTCCAGGTCTAGGTATTTGGAGGCGTAGCTGTAGAACTCGGTCTTGGGGACCACCTCGCCGCAGATGGAGGCTTTGAGTCCCAGCGGGTGTCCCGCGGGCAGCGCCGGATCGCCCAGCACGGCGCACTCGATTTCCCGCGCCCGCGGCACGGCCTTTTCCAGCAAAATCTTGTCGTCGTAGCGGAGCGCCTCCTTGACCGCGGCGGCGAGCTGCTCCGGGTTCGCCGCGCGGGAGACGCCCACGGACGAGCCCTGCCGGGCGGGCTTGACGAAAAGGGGAAAGCCCAGCGCGCGGGCGCCCGCGCGGGCCTGCTCCAGGCTTCTTGCGACGCGGTAGGCGGCGATGGGAATGCCCGCCTCGGCCGCCAGGCGTTTGGTCATTTCCTTGTCCATGCCCGCGGCGGAGGCGAACACCCCGCAGCTGGCGTAGGGAACGCCGAAAAGATCCAGGAGCCCCTGCAGGGTTCCGTCCTCGCCGTGAGGCCCGTGCAGGACGGGAAAAATCGCGTCCGGCCGCTTTCGGGGGTCGCCCAACTCGCGCGCGATGTCCAGGGGGCGGCCCGCGAAGCGCGGACGCGCCGCGGCCTGCGCGACCCGGGAAGCCAAGATTTTCGCCGGGGCCTTGCGCCAAAACCCGAGCGGATCGATGTAGACGAGTTCGGGAGAAAATCTCGTCCGGTCGAGAGTCTCGTAAATGAACTTGGCCGAGACCAAGGACACGTCGTGCTCCGCGGACTTGCCGCCGCAGAGAATCCAGAGCCGAGTTTTTTTCATGGCGGCGCGCGGGCTCGGGCGTCAGCGGCCCTTGGACGCGCCGTTTTTGGAGAGCAGCGCGGAAATCTTCGCGGCGAAAACGGCTTCTTCGAAGGGCTTGATGAGAACGTCCTCCGCCCCCGCCTGGCCCGCTTTTTGCGCGCCCGCCTCATAGCCGCTCACGATAAGGACGGGCACTCCGGCGGTCTTGCGGTCTTTCTTGAGGCGCTCCAAGATCGAGATGCCGTCCATGCCCGG
>DATLSD010000046.1:0-27900 GCA_035534315.1 Elusimicrobiota bacterium | reverse complement strand
TGATGGCGCAGCCTTACATTCGGTTCACATGACGCAGGGGAGGGGGGCCGCGGCGCAGGATTACCGCGCCCCCCTCTTTCTTGCCTGGCAGATCACCAACCGCTGCCGCGGCCGCTGCCTGCACTGCTGCGAGGAGTCGGGTCCCGACAAGGGCTGGCCCGACGAGATGAACCGCGAGCAAAGCCTGTCCCTGGCGCGGCAAATCGCGGAAATGGGAATCCCCTACGTCGCCTTCGGCGGCGGAGAGCCCATGGGCTCTCCTTGGATTTGGGACGTGTTCGAGACTCTGGCGCGCGGCCAAGTCGAGATTAAAATCGAGACCGACGGGCTTTTAATCGGCGAGGCCGAGGCCGACAGGCTCAAGGACTTGAACGTCGCCTGCGTGCAAATCAGCCTGGACGGCGCCAAGGCCGCGACGCACGATGCTCTGCGGCCGGGCGGATCTTTCGCGGGCGCGGTGGAGTCCTTCAAGCGCCTGGTGCGGCGCGGCTTGGCGCCGGAATGGGTTTTTATCCCCACGCGCGCGAACCTGGGCGAAATCGCCGACGCCTACGCCATGGCCGCGGATTTGGGCGCGCGCACCTTCGTGACCGGCCCCTTGATGCGCCTTGGCCGCGCGGCGCGGGCCTGGGAGTCTTTGGCGGCGTCGGAAAAAGAGTGGCGTGCGGCGGAGGAGGCGCTGCGCGCCCGCGCGGCGGGCGTCCGCAACGGGCCCCGGCTCTCCATTTATCCGTGGGGCATCCAGCAGGAGATGCTCTCGCGCCTGGAAAGCCCGCAGGCCATGATTTTGGTCGTGCCCAACGGCCGGGCCAAGCTATTGAATGCTCTTCCCTTCGCCGCGGCGGATCTCAAAACCCAAAGCTTGGCGGAGGGCTGGCAGGCCGCGGTCAAGGCCTGGAGAAATCCCACGGTCAAGGATTTTGTCGCCCGCGCGCAGACGGACCCCAAGCTTCTTCTCCACGCCAACGAGTGTTGGGACGTTTCCTGAGCTTCTTCGCGGTTACGGCGGACCCTTAATTTCCTAAAATATCAATATGAGCTGGTTCAAGCCCCTGGGCGGCCTTCTAGGGCGCAAAAACAAGGAGCCATCGGGTGACGCGCGCAAGCCATCTGAAGAGGCTTCCAAGAAAATTGAGAGTATTCCCGAGGCCAAGGGCCTCATGCCGCTTTTTTACCGGAAGTGGAAGGATCCGGCTTTCGTCAAGCAGATGAAGACGCTGGCCGCGCATATGGCCAATGACGGGGTCAACGTCAAGAGCATGAGCGAGGTCAAGGCGTGGGTCGAAAAAAACAAAGAGGCCATCGAGGCCGGTCGTTATAGCGATCCTCCGGCCTCGGGCGCCTCGAAGCCCGAGACCTACGTCAAAACAGGGCCCGACGCGGGGCGAAACGATCCGTGCCCGTGCGGCTCGGGAAAGAAATACAAGAAGTGCTGCGGGACGGCCAAGGCCTAGCCATGAAGATCGGGCGCTTCGACGTTGAGCCCGTGTCCGATGGGATATTCAAGCTCGACGGCGGCGCCATGTACGGCGTCGTGCCCAGGACGCTGTGGTGCCGCCACCACGAGCCCGACGAGAGCAACCGCATCACCTTGGCCCTGGGCTGCCTGCTCATCCGCACGCCCAAGGGCAAGAACGTGCTTGTGGACGCCGGACTGTCGTCCAAGTACGACAAGAACCGCAAGTTCACCAACATCTACGCCGTCAGCCGGCCCAAGACCTTGCAGGATGAGTTGAAGCAGAGGAGCTTGTCCCGCGGCGACATCCACTTGGTCATCAACACCCATCTGCATTTTGATCATGCGGGCGGCGACACGGAGTTTGACGCCTCCGGTAAGCCCGCGCCCGCGTTTTCCAAGGCCAAGTACGTGATCCAGAAGGAGGAGTGGGAGGACGCCAACGCCCCGCACGAGCGCAACAAGGCCAGCTACCTGGAGGAAAATTTCGCGCCTCTGGAAGAAGTCAAGCAGCTGGAGCTGGTTTCCGGTGATGTGGAATTAGAACCCGGGCTCTGGGTTTTGCGCTCGGGCGGCCATACGCGTGGCCACCAGATCGTCAAAATCGAGTCCGAGGGCCAGACCGCCGTCTTCCTGGGCGATCTCATACCGACCCGCGCGCATTTGCCGCTTCCTTATATCATGGCCTACGATTTGTTCCCGCTGGACACCTTGGAGGTCAAGCGCGGCCTTCTGGCCGAGGCCTGCGCCAAGGATTGGACGCTGGTCTTCCAGCACGACGCGCAGGTCCGCGCGTCCAAGGTGGTGTTTCAAGACGGCCGCTACATGGCCAAGGAGCTCACTCATGCCGGTTGAACCAGGAGTGCCGCTGTTCGACGTCAAGCCGCGTCCCGATATCCTGCGCCGCGAAATCGAGCGGGCCGTTTTGGGCGTTTTAGATCGAGGCGCTTATATTCTCGGCCCCGAGGTTCACGGCTTCGAGGCGGAATTCGCCCGGGCGCTCGATTTCAAGCACGTGGTCGCGGTGTCCTCGGGAACCTCGGCCTTGGAAATCGCGCTGCAGGCGCTGGGCCTGGGCGCGGGCGACGAGGTGGTGCTGCCGACCTTCACCTTCATCGCCACGGCGACCGCGGTGTCCGTGACGGGCGCCAAGCCCGTTTTGGCCGACGTCGACGACGAGACCCTGGTCATGGGCGCCAAGGAGATGTCGGACGCGCTGACGCGGCGGACCAAGGCCGTCATCCCGGTGCACCTCTTCGGCCATCCCGCGCCGATGAAGGAGATTCTGGCGCTCTCCCGCAAGCGCCGGTTGAAGGTCGTCGAGGACTGCGCGCAGTCGCACCTGACGATTTCGGACGGCAAGAGGGCCGGCTCCTGGGGGGATTTGGGGGCGTTCAGCTTTTATCCCAGCAAGGGCTTGGGCGCGGCCGGCGACGCGGGCGCCATTTCTACGGGTTCGCCCGTCTTGGCGCGCGTCTGCCGCGAGCTGCGCAACTGCGGCCGCGGCGAGGGCAAGGGCTATTTCCACGTGCGCGTGGGCGGCAACGCCCGCATGGACGAAATCCAGGCCGCGATCCTGCGCGTGAAGTTAAAGCGCATGGCCGCGTGGATTGACGCGCGCCGCGCCGTGGCCGAGCGCTACGGCCAAGAGCTCGCCGGACTTCCCCTGCGCCTCCCGCCCTCGGGCGACGCCAAGAATCGCCCGTCCTACGCGCTCTATGTCGTGCGCTGCGAGGAGAGAGACGCTTTGGCCGAGCATCTGCGCGGGCAGGGCGTATCCTGCGGCGTGTACTACCCCGTTCCGCTTCATCTCCAGCCCGCGTACAAGTCCTTGGGCTACCGCGCCGGCGACTTCCCGAACTCCGAGCGCGCCTCCAAGACCGCCCTGGCCCTGCCGATGTTCCCGGACATGAGCCCCGGCCAAATAGAGCGGGTCTGCCGGGCCGTGCGTTCTTTCTTTCGGTGATCCGCGTCCTCTACGTCAGCACGTCGACCACGCTCGGCGGCGCTGAAAAGACGCTCCATACCCTCGCCACGCGGCTGGATCGCAAGAAGTTCGATGTGCCAGCGGTCATAAGCCTAAAACCCGCCGGCGTCTACGCCCGCAAGCTATCGGAGAGCGGCATTTCCGTTACGAGTCTGGAAACCAGCCGCATTCCCGGCCCGCGCACGCTTAAGGCGCTGCGGACATTTGTTGCTGAGCGCAAGCCTGACGTGGTGCACGCCTTCATGTACCAGGCCGTGCAGCTTTGCCGCTTGGCTAAATTGGGCGCCGGCTTTAAGCTGGTAAGCTCCCCGCGCGTGACCTACCGCACGCGCTCATGGGCCACCTTGGCGCTGGACCGGGCCCTTAAAGGACGCGATGATTTGCTCATCGCGGAGTGCGAGTCCAGCCGGGATTATCTTATTGAGCGGCAGGGATATCGTCCGGACAAAGTGAAAACGATATACAACGGAGTTGAACCTGTCACGCGCGCGTTTCAAGATGATATTGCCCGCCTGCGTTTAGAAGCAGGAGCGGGTCCGCGGGATTTTCTCATCGGCTCGGCCGGCCGCCTGGACAGGCAAAAAAACCACGCGTCTCTGCTGCGCGCGCTGGTCCCCTTGAAAAACTATATGCCGTGGATGCGCTGCGTTATATTAGGCGAAGGCCCTGAACGCGCGAATCTGGAATCATTGATCGTCCGCTTAGGCTTGCGGGATCGCGTCCGGCTTTTAGGCGAGCGCCAGGACGCGGCCGCCTGGATATCAAGTCTTGATTTATTTGTATTGCCGTCCTTGTGGGAGGGGTTGCCGAACGTTTTGCTGGAAGCCATGGCCATGGGCATCCCCTGCGCGGCCTCCGCGGTGGACGGCGTATGCGAGGTCATCCGGGACGGGCAAAACGGGTTTCTTTTTGCGCCGGGCAATCCCGAGGCCATGGCGCGGACTATCACGAGGATTATGGGGGATGACGCGTTGCGCCGCCAAGTCGCGGCGATGGGTCGCGCTGATGTCCTCAAGGATTTTTCCCTTCCCGGAATGATTTCTGCCTATGAAGCCGCCTACGAGTCCGTCGTCCGTGCGGGCGCGGTCTAGCGGACGCTAAGAAGACAGGAGTTCCCGCGGCACGCGGCCGGGCTTGAGATACGTCTTGGGCGGCGCCGGGAAAAGGTCGTCCACGATCGCGCGGCGGCCGCGCACGAAAAACCGAACCTCCAAGTCCCAGAGCCGCAGCAGGTGCAGCTTGCCGGGCTTTAGCTGCGAGCGGTCGCGCGGGTTGCGCGGGTCCTGGCGCAAGATTTGGCCGACGGCGGTCTTTAGCTCCGGCCGCGCGGGCGAGGCCAGGCGCTTTATCTGCGCGAGGGCCTTTTTGGAAAAGCCGACCGAAAGCATCGCGTCGGGCGCGAGCCGGGCCCAGCCGCCCGACGCCTCGGGAAGGCAGTCGTAAGACGGGATGTAGGGCTTGATATCGATAATCGGCGTGCCGTCGACCAAGTCCGTGCCGGAAAAATAAATCGTGTCGCCGTCGATTTTCTCGATGCGCGCGAGCGAGAGGCCAACCGGGCTCGGGCGGTGCGGCGAGCGGGACGCGAACACGCCCACGGCCTTGCCGCCCAGGCGCGGCGGGTGCACGCTGGGCCGGAAACTTTTCTCGGCGTTTAGGTGGAAATAGCTCATGAGCCAGGCGTGGGAGAAGCCTTCAAGCCCTTTAAGCGAGTGATGCGGCGAGAATTTGGAGAAAATCTTGAGCTTGGCCCGCGCCGCCGGGGCGATTTGCGGCTGCCGCGGCGTTCCGAATTTTTCCTGGAAGCAGGATTCGAGAATTCCGAGGGCTTGGAGCAGCGGGCGGCGGGCTTTCGTCTTGGCGGTCGGCGTCTTCACATTTCCTGCGGAGCCGACACACCCAAAAGCCCCAGTCCCTGCGCCACCACGTCCCTGGTTCCAGCGCAGAGCAAGAGCCGCGCGCGGGACAAGTCGGGGTTGGCCGCGTCGTTGACGCGGCACTTCTCGTAGAAGGAGTGAAAGACGCCCGCCAACTCCAGCACGTAGTTGGCCAAAGGGTGCGGCGAGAGTTCTTTTTCGCAGGACTTGAGCGCCGCCGGGAACCAGGCTATTTTTGCCATCAAGGCGCGCTCTTCCGGCGCGCCCAGCAGTGCGGCGTTGGGCTCGGGGAGAGAGCTGCCTTCGGGCAGAATGCCCTGCTTGGCGGCTTCGCGGAAAATGGAGCAGATGCGCGCGTGCACGTACTGGCAGTAGTAGACCGGGTTGTCCGAGGACTGCTTCTTGGCCAGCTCCAAGTCGAAGTTCAAATGCGAATCTGGCGTGCGCAGCGCGAAGAAAAAGCGGCAGGCGTCCGTACCCGCTTCGTCCATGACTTCGCGCAGGGACACGAAAGTCCCCGCGCGCTTGGACATCTTGACCGCTTCCTGCCCGCGGTAGAGGTGGATGAGCTGGTGCACGATGGCGTGGCAGGAGTCCGGGTCGTGCCCCAAGGCCCCGATGGCGGCTTTTAAGCGCGGCACGTAGCCGTGGTGGTCCGCGCCGAAGATGTCGATGAGTTCCGAATATCCCCGGTCGTACTTGGTCTTGTGATAGGCGATGTCCGGCAGAAAATAGGTCGGCCGCCCGTCCGAGCGCACCAGGACCCGATCCTTGTCGTCGCCGGCCTTCTCATCGGAGGAGGTGCCCAGCCACAGCGCGGACTCTTTCTCATAGACCATGCCGCGGTCTTTCAAGAACTGCAGGGTTTTCTCCACCGCGCCGGAGGCGTGAAGCTCGCTTTCCTTGAACCAGCGGTCGAACCGGACGCGGAAGTCGTCCATGTCCTTCTTGTGCGAGGCCAAAAGCGTGTCCATGGCCCAGCGGCCGAACTCTTCCGCGCTCCAAGCCTGGGCTTTCTCCGGCAGAGACGCCGCCAAATCCTTGAGGTAGTCTCCCTGGTATCCGCCCTCGGGAACCTGGGCCGGCCGGCCGTGCACCTCATCGTAGCGCGCTTTGAGGGAAAGGCCGAGCAATGTCACGCGCGCGCCCGCATCGTTGACGTAATATTCGGCCCACACGTCGTGGCCGATGCGGCGCAGGACGCGGGCCAGGGAATCTCCCAGAGTCGCGCCGCGCCCCGAGGCCAGGTGCAGCGGGCCGGTGGGATTGGCTGAAACGAACTCCATGAGGATGCGGCGCGGGGCCGCGTCCGGGTCGCGTCCGTAGTCCTGGGGCGCGAGCGTGACGGCCTTGAGATTGGCGCACAGGGCGGAAAGCTTGAGGGTGATATTGACGAAGCCGGGCGGCGCCGCCTGGGCGCTTTCGATTTCCGGGATGTCGGAGAATCGCGCGGCCAAATCCTTGGCGGCCTCCAAGGGGTTCCGGCGCAAAATTTTGGCCAGGACCATGGGCCAAGCCAGGCTTACCTCGGCCTTGACGTGCGGCGGCGGCGCGGCCAGGGTCAGTCGTTCGGGGACGGCGACGCCCAAGTTTTTGGCCCAATGCTCGGTCCGAGCCGCCAGTGATTTGCGCAGGGAGTCCAGAATCACGCTTGGGCCTCCGCGTGAGGCTTGTCCCAGGAAATTCGCGCGGCGTCATGATGCAGTTTTTCCAGAGAGTAAAGGTCGCGCGCTTCGGGCGTCATGATGTGAACCAGGATTTTGCCTAAATCAATGACGCGCCAGTGGTCGCTTCTGGGGCGCGCTCGGTGCAGGATGGAAAACCCGAGGTTCTGCGCGGTTTCCTCCAAGATGTTTTCCAGCGTCTCCAAGTGCGGCCGCGAGAGGGCGGACACGATGACGATGTAGTCCGAGACCGGGTTCTTTCGGCCCAGGCGCAGAACTAGGACGTCCTCGCCCTTCTTGTCCGCCGCGGCTTGCGCGAGCGCCGTGGCCAGCACTTTAAAGCTGCGCACCGCGGGCGGTTGCGGCGGGCTTGGCGCCGATTTGCGCCCCCGCCAAGTTCTTGAGGTTCTCGACGTTGTGGGCGCGCATCAGGGCTTCATCCCAGTTGATGATGCCGCGCTGCACGAGTTCGGCCAGGGCTCTATCCATGGAGATCATTCCCTGCTTGGCTCCGGTCTCGATGGCCTGGTAAATCATATGGGTCTTCCCATCCCGGATGAGATTCGAAATGGCCGGGGTCGTCAGCATGACTTCCCGTGCCGCGATGCGGCCGTTTCCATCCTTGCGCGGGATGAGGGTCTGGGCGACGACGCCTTGAAGCACTCCGGCGAGCTGGATGCGGATCTGCGTCTGCTGGTGCGGCGGAAAAACGTCGATGATGCGGTCGATGGTGGAGGGGCAGTCCTGCGTGTGAAGCGTGC
Organism: Elusimicrobiota bacterium; assembly: GCA_035534315.1. Lineage (GTDB taxonomy): Bacteria > Elusimicrobiota > Elusimicrobia > UBA1565 > UBA9628 > JAGWJU01. The sequence continues at coordinate 20,155 of DATLSD010000046.1, read as the reverse complement.
CGAAGCACAAGTGTCCCGTCTCCGCCGCGGTTACCGCCAGAGCGATGGTCTCGAGATCTCGCAGCTCGCCGACCAGGATGACGTCGGGGTCCTCGCGCAAGGCGCTTTTCAAGGCCGCCTGGAAGGACTTGGTGTTCTGCCCGACCTCGCGCTGGCGCACCACGCATTTCTTGGCCTCGTAGACGAATTCGATGGGGTCCTCGACCGTCAGGATGTGGGCCGCGGCGCGCTGGTTGATGAGCTCGATGAGCGCGGCCAGCGTGCTCGATTTGCCCGAGCCCGTGGGGCCCGTGACCAGAACCAATCCGTGGTTGATCTCGGAGAGCGCCACCACGCTGGGCGGCAGGTGCAAGTCCTCGGGCGAGGGAATCTTCGAGGAGATGACGCGGAGCACGGCCTCGACGCCGTTTTTCTGCATGAACGCGTTGACGCGGAAGCGAGAGACGGAGGGAACGGAGAAGGAGCAGTCCAGCTCCCAGTTCGACTCCAATTTGGCGCGCTGCTCCTCGTAGAGCATGGAGTAAACCAGGTTCTTAGATTCATCGGCGGAGAGCGCGGAAAAGCCCGGGATTTCCTCCATCTTGCCGTTCAAGCGCATCATGGGCGCGCGGCCTATGGCCAGGTGGATATCGCTGGCTTTTTTTTCAACGGCGGTTTTTAAGATTTCGACGAGCTCCATGCGCTTGTCTCCTTGGCGGCATGCGAACAGTCCCGGGCCAGGATGACGCTCACGTCGACCAGCCGGCTCGGATCCACCCGCGTCATGACTTCGGCCGAAGGGCAGGAGAGCATGCGCGAGACGGCACGGGCGTTCTCGATGCGCCCCGTCCGATCATAAATGACCGTCTGGCCGCTTTCCTCGGGCGCGTTGCTCTCGCTGACCACGTCGGCGCCCCGCGATCTTAGAATTTTTGTGGCGTCGAAAGCGAGGCCGGAAATTCCGGCCGCGTTCTCGATTTCGACCGTCACCGGACCCGCGTGCTGCGGCGGCTCCCGGCCGGAGACAAGTCTCCCGAAAAAATCAGAGCGGACGTCCTGCCGGTCGGGAAGCCATGCGGGGACGGCGTCGTCCTTGGGAATTTGAGCCAGGCGCAGCGCCAGGAAAAAACGGTCGAGGCCGCTTAGGGAGGGAGGCTCTGCGGAAGAATTTGCTCCGTCGTCCTGATTTTTGCGAATAATCGAGGCCCGTAAAGTCTTGATAAAAATAGGAAGGAGCAAGACATTTTTTAGCGGCCGCCGGATCCAGTCGCGCGCCTCGATGGGCGGGAGATCGCTCGGCGCGGCGGGGCCGCGAATAAAGGATGGATTTGCGCTTGCCAGCGCTGGAATTTCGGACAGCCAAGCGCTCGCGGCGCGGGCTTCGGCTTTCTCCGCGAGTTCGGGAATGCCGCTGCGGGAGAACGTCCTGCGGTAGGCCTCGTCGAGCGTCCGCGCGCCGGAAACCGGCGTGTCTCCCGGCAGATAGACCAAGTGAACCACGGGTCGGCTCGAATCGTAGATGCCGAGGAAGAGATTGGGCGGACCCTGGATGGGCGATGAGTCTAGGGCCAAGAAGAACAGCCAGGGTTTATGAGCCCGGGCCGCCTCGGCCATAGGCGAGCGGCTCTCCAAAAATCCGATCAGCGCCACCGCGGCCAAAAGCGCCAGGCCCAGCGCGCGCTCCGTGAGAGTTAATCGGCGCGGCTGTTCCATAAAGAAACCGTCAGCGGGTGAATCCATGCGCCGCGCGCAAGGGCATGCTCTATTTTCATTCGCAAGCAGCCCGAAAAAGCCGAGTCCAAGTCTTCGAGCGCCAAGCGCCGCAGGTCCGCGGCGCCGGCATGTTTCCGGTCCGGCGAGCAGGCATCGGCCACGTAGAGAATGCGGTCGAGCGAGGTCATGCCCGGCCCGCCTAGGGTGTGCCGCCGCACGGCTTGGCGCACGGCGGGCCCGCCCAGGCCGCGCCGCCGGGCCAGGTCTTCGCTGATGTAGGCGTGGAGCAGCAGCGGCTGTCGGCGGGCGATATCTTTCAAGCGCGGAACCTTCAGGCGCCGAGTTCGGGCGTAATCAGGCATCCGGGGGACAGGCACGGCGCGGCCCCAGTCATGCAGCAGCCCGGCCAAGCGAGCGTCGTCGGGATCCGCGCCCCAGCGTTCGGCGAGGGATTGGGCCCAACCCGCCACTGCCAGAGTATGAGCGAAGCGTTCGGGCGACAGGGATTTCTTGAGTTCCGCCAAAAGCGCCAACCCGTAGAGCCCTCGAGATTTTATATAGCGGGCAACGGGCTTGGCGAGCCAAGCGCGGACATCGCGCCCCAAGGCCAGGGCCTCGCGGACACGAGTTGAGGAAATCTCCGGCATCCGCCCCGGAATTTTTTTAAAAAACGGAGGGATGCCCGCGAAAGCGCCGGGACGGTTGGCGCTCCACCAGCGGCAGGCCGCTTTGAGTTCGCGCTGATTTTTCCAGCGGCCGAAGTCCGCGGCCGCGTCCGCCCCAACGGCGAAGTGGAATTCGGCGAGCGGATATTTTTTTCGGAGCCGCCTTAAAGTCTCGAAGGTGTAAACCCGGCGGCGGCTGGATATTTCCGCGGAATCGATGAGAGTCTTTTGCCTCCATTTAGACGGCAAAAGTTCCAGGAGCCCTAGCCGCGTGAGCATTAAGCGCTCCACCGCCGGCGCGGCCGGAGTGTTCTTGAGGGGAGCTTGGCAGGCCGGAACGATGAGGGCTAAATCCGGATTGAGGCGTTCGAGCACTGCGGATAAAAGAGCCAGGTGCCCTTTGTGAGGCGGATCGAAACTCCCGCCGAAAACGAGGATTTTGGCTGGCATCGCCGGACCGGCCTAGAGGGTCTTCATATCGATGGAAAAGCGGTAGCGCACGTCCCCTTTAAGCAGGCGCGCGTAAGCGGCGTTGACGTCCGTCATCGCTATGGTTTCCACATCGGCGCGAATTTTCTTGGCGGCGCAGAAATCCAGCATTTCCTGGGTCTCCGCGATTCCGCCGATGAGGGAGCCGGCGATGAACCGGCGCCCGGTGATGAGGGGAAGCGTTCCAAACTCAAGCGGCTGCGGCGAGGCTCCCACCAAGGCCAGCGTGCCTTCAAGGCTCAGGAGATTAAGGCAGGCGTTGAGGTCGTGCTTGGCGGATACCGTGTCAACGATGAGATTGAGCCGTCCGGCCAGGGCCTGCATCTTGGCGGCGTCCGAAGTCAAGATGAACTCATGCGCACCCAGGCGCTTGGCGCCGGCCTGCTTGGATTTGGATCCGCTCAAGACGAAAACCTCGGCGCCCAAAGCGGCCGCGATCTTGACCGCCATGTGGCCCAGACCCCCCAAGCCCACGATCCCCACGCGCGAGCCTGGGCGCGCGCCGAAGCGCTTCAAGGGCGAATATGTCGTGATGCCGGCGCAGAGAAGCGGAGCCGCCGCTTCCAGAGGTTCCCCGGCTTTGATTTTGAGCGCGAAAGCCTCGTCCACCACGATTTGGGAAGAGTAGCCGCCGTAGGTCGGGGTTTTCCCGTCCTGCTCCGTGCTGTTGTAGGTAAACGATATGCGGCCCTCGCAGTGCTGCTCCAGATGCGCGTGGCAACTGGAGCATTTCCGGCATGAATCGACCAGGCAGCCCACGCCTGCCGCGTCGCCGACCTTGAATTTGACGACCTCTTTGCCGATACGGGACACCCGGCCGGCGATCTCATGGCCCGGGACCATGGGAAAGGCCGCGCCGCCCCATTCGTCCCGAACTTGATGGACGTCTGAGTGGCAGATGCCGCAGTAGGCGATGTCGATGACCACGTCATTGTCGCCGGGGTTGCGGCGGTGGAAAGAGAAGGGCTCCAATCGGGAGCCGGCGCTTTTGGCGGCGTAGCCGCAGACCTCGAACATTTTGTCTTTGTCGTTGATGCTGCTTCGATTATTCTAGAACATTTCTCCAAGGCGTTGACAAAAGCGCGGCAAATAGGGAAGATGGCCCGTGGCCAAAATTTCTCCCTTTGCCGCCTTGCGCTTTGATCCCCGAAAAGCGCCGCTTTCCCGCGCGTTGTGTCCGCCTTACGACGTCATCTCTCCGGAACAGACGGCGAGCTTGCGGCGCCATTCGATAAACGCTATTCGAGTGGAGCTTCCGCGAGGCGTGGGGCCAAGCCGCTACCGCGCGGCCGCCGGCGTTTGGAAGAGCTGGAAAAAAAACGGGACGGTCGTCTCTGACGGTGCCCCTTCCTTCTATGTCTGCGAGGAGACGTTTTCCCAGCGAGGAAAAAGTTTTCGCCGCCGCGGCTTTTTTGCGGCCTTAGACGTGCGCCATGGGAAAAAGGATATTTTGGCCCATGAAAAAACCCTCTCCAAGCCCAAGGCCGAGCGCCTCAGGCTTTTGCGGGCCCTGCGCGTCAATACCAGCCCGATTTTCGGCCTGTTCAAGGACCCGGCGGGCCGGGCGCGCCGCGCCCTGGCCTCCGCGCGCTGGAAAAAGCCCGACGCCTCCGGGCATCTAGACGGCGTGGCCTACCGCTTATGGCGAATTGACGATGAGAAGCTGGCGCGGTTTTTATCGGGCCTCATCGCTCCCCAGAAAATTCTCATCGCGGACGGCCACCACCGTTGCGAGGTGGCCCGGCGCTACTGGGCCATGACGCGGCGGCCTCGGGCCCGGGGCGTTCTGGCGTATTTTTGCCCGGAGGAGGACTCGGGGCTCGTGGTTTTGCCCACGCACCGCGTCGTGGCCGGCCGCTCGTGGCGCGAGGCCTCGCAAAGCCGGTGCCGCGTGATGTCCTGCCCGTCGCTGCGGGTTTTATCGGCGCGGCTCGCGGCCTCCAAAAATCCTTACGCCTATGGGCTTTTTGACGGCGATTTTCTCCTGGCGGAGCCTAAAAGCGCCGCCGGCTGCAAGAGCGGGCTCGGCGTGGAGTGGCTCAACCGCGTCCTGCTCTCGGGCGTGCGCCCCGAGGACATCCGCTACACGCCGGACGCGGAAAAGGCCGTGACTTGGGCGCGGGCCGGACGTTCCAGCGCCATTTTGGTCAAGCCTTTTCCCGCCGCGCAAATCCGCCGGGCCGTGGCCGCCGTCGGGCTGCTGCCCCCGAAGTCGACCTACTTCTATCCCAAAGTGCCGGCCGGCTTGGTCTTCAAGGCAGCGTCCTGACGCCGCGCGGGGAAACTATTCGCCGAGCAGCAGCGGGGCTTGGGGCGGCGGCACGCTCTCCGGAAGGGCGGAGAAATAATCCTCGATGAGCCGCCGGATTTCGGCGCAGTCCAGGGTCCGGCAGACCGCGGCGCGCAGAGGCTTGTTGCTGGGAAGTCCCGCCGTGTACCAGACCGTGATGCGCCGCATGTTGAGCGCGGCTTGGCGCTCGCCGCAGTAGCGGACTTCGTAGTCGAGGTGCTTGAGCAGGGTTTCCCGCCGCTCCGCGACGCCGGGCACGTAAGGCGGGGCGTTCTCGCCGCGCATGACGCTCTCCAGCGTTTTGTAAATCCAGGGATTGCCCAGGCCCCCGCGGCCGATCATGACCCCGTCGCAGCCGCTTTCTTTCTTGAGGCGCAAGGCGTCTTCGGCGCCGACCACGTCTCCGTTGCCGATGACCGGAATCTTGACCGCGGCCTTGACCTTGCCGATGGCGGCGTAGTCCGAGCGCCCGGAGTAGCCCTGCTTTTGCGTGCGGCCGTGGATGGTGACGGCGGCAAAGCCCTCCGCCTCGGCCCGCACGGCGACGGCCACGGCTTCGTTTCCGCTTTCGTCCTCGAAGCCCTTGCGAGTCTTCACGGTGACCGGGATTTTCTTGACTGCCCGCTTGACCGCGCGAAAAATGACGGCGGCCTTGTCCGGTTCTTTTAGAAGGGCCGCGCCTTCGCCGTTGGCCGTCACCTTGCGCACGGGGCATCCCAGGTTTAAGTCCAGCCAGTCGAAGCCCATGTCCTCGATAATCCGCGCGGCTTCGGCCATGATGGCGGGGTCGCAGCCCAGGAGCTGAGCGCCCAAGGGGCGGTCCTCCGGCGCGCTTTGCAAAAGGCGCTTGGTCTTCTCGTTGTCGCGCACCAAAGCCTGGGCCGAGACCATCTCCAAAAAGGAAAAAGCCAGCCCCCGCTCCCGGGCCACCAGGCGGAAAGGCAAGTCCGTGCAGGCCGCCATGGGCGATTGGATGACGGGGGAACTCTTGAGCAACGACTCGACCGAGAGGGCCATGCAAATATGATACTATAGCGGCTCACCCATGCGACGTCCGAAGGTTTTGGTCACGCGGCGCATTCCCCAGGAAGCCTTGCGGCTTTTGTCCTCCCATTTCGAGGTCGATTACCGGGGCCGCGACACGGCCATCCCAAGGCCGGAATTCCTACGTAAAATAAAAGATAAATCGGGTCTTTTATGCGTCCTGACCGAACGCGTGGACGAGGCTCTTTTAGCCGCCGCTCCCGCGCTCAAGGCCGTTTCCACCTATTCCGTTGGTTTTGACCATATCGACGTTCCCGCCTGCACGCGCCGCGGGGTTCTGGTCGCGAACACTCCCGGGGTTCTGACCGAGACGACCGCGGATTTTACCTGGACCCTGCTTTTGGCCGCGGCTCGCCGCGTGGTCGAGGGGGATAAGTTCATGCGCGCCGGGCGTTATAAAGGATGGGACCCCCTGATGATGCTGGGCAGCGACGTCCATGGCAAGACGTTGGGCATCGTGGGCTTCGGGCGCATCGGCCAAGCCGTGGCGCGGCGGGCCAAGGGATTTTCCATGAACGTGCTTTATTACGACGTGCAGCGCGTTTTTCCCGAGATCGAGAAAGATTTGGGCGCCCGATTCGTCGAGTTGAAGGATCTCTTGCGGCAGGCGGATTACGTCAGCCTGCACGCGGCTTTGGACGCCGCGACGCGGCATCTTATCGACCGAAAAGCTTTGGCGCTCATGAAGCCTTCCGCGTATCTCATCAACGCGGCGCGCGGTCCGATCGTGGACGAAGCGGCGCTGGTCGCGGCGCTTAAAAAGGGCAGGCTTCGCGGCGCGGCGCTCGATGTCTACGAGCGGGAGCCCAAGATGGCGGCGGGCCTCGCCAAGCTGCCCAACGTGGTTTTGGCTCCTCACCTGGCGAGCGCGTCGCTGGAAACCAGGTCCAAGATGGGAATGATGGCGGCTCAAGCTTTGGTCGACGCGTTGGCTCTGGGCCGGCCGCCGAAGCATCCCGTTAATCCGGAAATTTCGCGGTCGTCGTCCGTTTCTTTAAAAACATCGGAGGTTTAACCATGTCTGAGGTTCCCAGCGAGGCGTCCTGGAGCGTGCCGGAAAGACTTTCCCGGCTCAAGGATGTGGCCTACAATTTGTGGTGGTCCTGGCACCCGGACGCCCGCGCGCTGTTTAAGGAGATCGATCGGGTTTTGTGGGTCGGACTTAATTACAATCCGGTCAATCTTCTTCAGCAGTCCCAGAAGCGCCTGGAAATCTTGGCGCAGGAACCGAAATTTCTCGCCCGCTACGACGCGGTGGTCCGCCAGTTCGATCGTTATCTGGGGATGGAGGAAACTTGGTTTTCCAAGGCCCACCCTGAATTCGCCGGCAAAGCCGTGGCCTATTTCTCGGCGGAATTCGGACTGCATAATTCACTGCGCACGTATTCCGGAGGCTTGGGCATCCTGGCCGGGGATCACTGCAAAACGGCCTCGGACCTGGGCGTTCCGCTGGTGGGCGTAGGCTTCATGTACCCGCAGGGCTACGTGCAGCAGCGGATCGGCGCTGACGGCTGGCAGCAGAACGTCTACGAGCAGATTAATTGGCATTTGTCCCCCACGCGTCCGGTCTTGAAGGAATCCGGCGAGCCCTTTGTTTTCGACTTCACTCTGGGATCCTGGTCCCTTAAAGTGGCGGTCTGGGAAGTGTCCTTGGGCCGCGTCAAGATTTACCTTATGGACACCAACGTGGAGGGAAATTCTCCGTCTGACCGGGAAATTTCCAGCCGCCTTTACATCGGCGACCGCTCCATGCGGCTGCGCCAGGAGCTCATTTTAGGCATAGGCGGCGTCAGGCTTCTGCGCGCGCTCAAGATTCCCGCGGCGGTCTATCACGCCAACGAGGGACACTCGGCTTTCCTGTACCTGGAACTCGCGCGCGAAGCCGTGGCCGCGGGCAAGGATCTGCCGGGCGCCTTCAAGGCGGTCGCGGAAAGCACTGTGTTTACCACCCACACGCCGGTCGAGGCCGGCCACGATGTCTTTGACGAGCACGCCGTGGCCGAGTACTTCAAGGATTATTGGAAGGAACTGAGAATGTCTCGCGACGAGTTCCTGGATTTGGGCCGCGCGCCGGGGCAGTCGGGGTGGAATATGACCGCCTTGGCGCTCAAACTGGCCGGAAAGAGAAACGCCGTCAGCCGCCGCCACGGCGCGGTCTCCCGCCGCATGTGGGCCAAGCTGTGGCCCGATAAAAGCGAGGAGGAGGTTCCCATTGCCTCCGTCACCAACGGCGTTCACTTGCCCACGTGGCTTGAGCAGGATATGGCCAAGCTCTACGCGAAGCATTTGGGAGCGGATTGGTGGGAAAGCCAGGACGAGGAAGGGCTTTGGCAGCTCATCGAGGCGGTGCCCGACGAGGAGCTTTGGGCCGTGCACCAAAAGGCCAAGGACGCCTTATTTTCATTCCTGCGCATTCGCCTGCGCGCGCGTTGGAGAAAGGGGCTCGTCGAGCCTTCCCAAATCCTGGCCCAAGGTTCTTTGCTGGGTCCGGAGACCTTTACCATCGGCTTTGCCCGCCGCTTCGCGGGGTATAAGCGCGCCGCGCTTTTACTCAGGGACATCGAGCGCTTCAAAGCCCTTTTGCTCAATCCGCACCGTCCTGTGCAGATTATTTTCGCCGGCAAAGCCCACCCGGACGACGATCCGGGCAAGAGCATCATCCAGCAAATATACCACTTGGCCAAGGACCCAGCCACGGCCGGGCGCATCGCTTTCGTGGAAGATTACGACATGCAGCTGGCCCGCTACTTGGTTCACGGCTGCGACTTGTGGCTCAACAATCCCGTTCCGCCCCTGGAGGCGTGCGGGACCAGCGGCCAAAAGGCGGCCGTCAACGGCGTGCCCAACTTAAGCGTCTTGGACGGATGGTGGGAGGAGGGCTTCAACGGCGCCAATGGCTGGGGCATCAGCGTTCCCGGCGGACGCCCCGCGGGAACGGACTGGGACGCGGCCGATGCGGGCGAGATTTACGACGCCTTGGAGAAGAAGATTGTGCCGCTGTTCTATGAGCGAGGCTTGGATCGCATTCCGCACGGCTGGGTCAAGGTGATGAAGGAATCCATCCGCTCCGCCGCGCCGCGATTCTGCGGCAACCGCATGGTCAAGGAGTACGTGGACCGCTTCTACGTTCCCGAGCCGGCGAAAGTTCCGGCCCAAGCCCGAGGTTAGGATTCGATCTGATCGAAAGCCGCGCCTTCGTGGTTTAAAACCAGGAAGGACGCCTTCTTTCCGGCTTCTTTCGCCCGCCGCATCGCGCGGTAGGCTTTTTCCACCGCCTCCTCGTGCGATGGGCAGTCTTCGAGAATTTCCATCCGCCCGCCTTCTCTTTCCACGAGACGGAATTGGCCGCGGGCCAGCGGCGTTCTAAGGTAGAGGCCCTGAATATCCGGCGGGACCTCGTTCCTGGAATAAGTCTTAAGGAACTTGACGACCAGCCAGGAGAGGACGAGGGGAAGCAGAAGGTAGGCAAAAATTATTTGCACGCGCTGGTCTCGAGAGCCGCGATCATTTCTTCCGCGTTGGAAAATTTTTCCCGGATTTTTCCCAGAGCCCGCCCGCGCTCTTTCTCCAGGCCGTCGAGGATTTTCCACTCCGCGAAGCTCACCGGCCGCGCTCCGCGCGCGCGAAGGAAATCTCCGATGTTTTGCGGATCCTGCTTCGGCTCCAGAGCCCGCGCGGCTTTCGCGTCGGTGAGCATGAGAGCGGCCGTGGCCGCTGAGTCGGCCCGGTTTGTGCCAATGAGGCCGGAAGGCCCCCTTTTGGTCCAGCCCACGGCGTAGTGGCCCGGAAGCGGCTGGCCGCGCGAGTCCAGGACGCGGCCGTCCGCGTTCGGCGTTTTGCCGCTTTTGGGATCAAACGGCACTCCGGGAATGGGGATTCCCCGGTAGCCGATGGCGCGCAGCACCAGCCCGGCCGGCAGGACTTCAAATTCGCCCGTTTTCTCGGCCTTGGTGCCGCCGCGGCCGTCCGAGACCAGGCGGTTTTTCTCGATTTTGACGGCTTCGAGCCGGCCGTTTTTGCCGAGAAGCTCTGCCGGAGAGGCGCAAAACCGCAGACGGATTTTCTTGAGTCGGGTTCCTTCTCCCGCCCGCGATTTTTCGAGCACATAGTCCGCGTTTTTGCGCGCTATGGGATCGGAGAGAAGCGGCTTGGAGGCTTCCGTTACGGCTGCTTCTTCGGGCTTGACGATCAAATCGGCCGAGGCGAGCGTGCCTAAGTCGCGGATTTCCTGGGGGGAGTAGGACGCTTCCGCGGGTCCGCGGCGGCCGAGCAGGTAAATCGTCTTGATGCGGCTTTTCATGAGCGCGTCGAGCGCGTAGCCGGCGATGTCGGTGCCGCCCAGGCGCTCCGGATCTTCGGCTAGGATGCGGACCACGTCCATCGCCACGTTGCCCAGGCCCACGACCACGGCGCTCTCGCAGGACAAGTCGAACTGCTGGCCGCGGAAGTCGGGGTGCGCGTTGTACCATCCGACAAACTCGGTGGCCGAATGGCTGCCTCGGAGATCCTCCCCGGGAACGCCCAGCCGGCGGTCGGATTCGTTACCCACGGCGTAGACGATTTGGTGGTAGCGCGCCGTCAAATCCTCGACCTGCAGTTCTTGGCCGAGCTTGACGTTGCCGAAGAATCGAAAGCCGGGGAACCCGGCTATTTTTTCGTAAACCAGCGCGACGCTCTTGATTTTCTGGTGATCCGGAGCCACGCCGCCGCGCACTAGGCCGTAGGGCGTGGGCAGCCGATCGAACATGTCCACGCGGACGGAGAGGTCCTTCTGCTTGAGGAGAGCCTCGGCCGCGTAGAAGCCGGAAGGGCCGGAACCGACGACGGCAACGCGGAGGGGATTCGATGGATCGCCAAGCGCAGGCATCATCTTAAGCTTATTGTATCAAACAATGTTCGGGGGACCGAAGGCCCGGAAAGCGGCGGGCGGACTTTTTAGAGCCTGCGGAATAAAATCCGCGCCATGAGGCGGGCGTGCCGTCCCAGTTCACGGAGGACATTAAGCTTCGAACGACCGTAAACGCGGACGGAAATCGCCGCCGGGGTTTCCGCAATTTCAAATCCCCCGCGCGCGAAGACGGCGGCGATTTCCGCATTAATCTCGAAGCCGCGGCTTTTAAGCCGGAGGGTCTTGACGATCTGGGCGCGGTAGAGCCTGAAGATGGGCGTGTAGGAGGTCAGCCGCGGATCGAGAAGCGCGCCATAGAGCGCATTGAGAATCCGACTAGGAATGCGGCGCCGCCAGGATCCGCGCGGCGCCGGGCAAAGAAAGGGCGAACCCGAGATCATGTCGGCCCCGGTTTCTCGCTGGCGCGCCAAAAGACCGGAGATCGCTTCCGGAGGAAAGGTCAAATCCGCGTCCAGGACGGCTATCCAATCGCCTTGGCAGGCCGAAAAGCCGGTGGCCAGGGCCGCTCCCAGTCCTAAATTTCGCGGGTGGCGTTCAGCCCGCGCATTGGAGAGCTTTTCAGAGAGGCGGCTTATTTCCCGCCAGCTTCCGTCGGAGGATCCGTCGTCGACCAGCACCACCTCGAAGTCCCTGCCCAGGCTCTTGAGCGCGGGAAAAAGGGCCTGCGGAAACCGGCGGAGGTTGTCTTCCTCGTTGAGGCAGGGTATGAGGACGGAGAGCACGGGCTCCGCCTTAGGAGCGGAAGTACTCGATGGTGGCCTTGAGGCCTTCTTCGAGGGAGACGCGCGGCTGCCAGCCGAGCTCGCGCTTGGCCAGAGCGATGTTCGGCCGCCGCACCTTGGGGTCGTCCGTGGGCAAGGGCTTGTGCACGATGGCCGAGCGCGAGCCCGTCATCTTCTTGATGAGCTTGGCGATGTCCAGGATGCTCAGCTCCCGCGGGTTGCCGATGTTGACCGGCGTGTTGAGGTTCGAGTGCAAAAGCGCGTCGATGCCGGCGACCAAGTCCGAGACGTAGCAGAGGCTGCGGGTCTGGTCGCCGCGGCCGTAGACCGTGATGGGCTTGTTCTTGAGCGCCTGGGTGATGAAGTTGGGCACGGCGCGGCCGTCGTTCTTGCGCATGCGCGGGCCGTAGGTGTTGAAGATGCGCAGGATGCGCACCGGCATCTTGTGGTAGCGGTGGTACGCCATGGTCATGGCCTCGGCGAAGCGCTTGGCCTCGTCGTAGACGCCGCGCGGGCCGATGGGGTTGACGTTGCCCCAATAGTCCTCTTTTTGCGGGCTCACGAGAGGATCGCCGTAAATCTCGGACGTGGACGCGATCATGAAGATGGCCTTCTTGTCCTTGGCCAGGCCCAGCGCCTTGTGCGTGCCCAGGGCGCCCACCTTCAGGGTCGGGATAGGATATTTGGCGTAGTCGTCGGGGCTCGCGGGGCTGGCGAAATGCAGCACGGCGTCGACCTTGCCGGGGACGTGGATGAAGTTGGTCACGTCCTGCTTGACGAAGGTAAAGCCCGGACGGCCGAAGAGCGGCTCGATGTTCTCCAAGCGCCCGGTCAAAAGATTGTCCAGGACCGTGACCGCGTGGCCTTGGCCAAGGAAGCGCTCGGCCAGGTGGCTGCCCAAAAATCCGGCGCCGCCCGTGATGACGATTCTCAAGGCCGCCCCACGCTGCAGTAGGTAAATCCCGCGCGGCGGAACTTGGCGGGGTCGAGGGCGTTGCGGCCGTCCAAGACCAGCGGCACGCGCATGACTTTCTCCAGGCGCTTGGGGTCCAAATCCTTGAACTTCGGCCACTCGGTCACCAAGGCGAGGGCGTCGGCGCCCTTGGCGCACTCGTAGGCGTCCTTGCAGAAGACCACGCCCTTTAACTCCGGAAGCGCGCGCGCGCGCGCCTCGGCAACCGGGTCGCAGGCGCGGATTTTTACGCCGCGCTCCTTGAGGCCCGCGATGATGTCCACGCTGGGCGCGAAGCGCATGTCGTCGGTGTTGGGCTTGAAGGAGAGGCCCAGCACCGCCACGGTTTTGCCTTCCAAGTTCCAGAGATTCTCCGAGATTTTGCGCAGGATCCAGCCCTTCTGGTGCTCGTTGATGTCCTTGACGGACTTCAAGAGCGAGAAGTCGTAGCCCTTCTGCTTGCTGATCCAGTAGAAGGCCTCCAAGTCCTTGGGGAAGCAAAATCCCCCGAAGCCCACTCCCGGGCGCAGGAACATGGGGCCGATGCGGCGGTCCAGGCCCATGCCGCGCGCGACCTCGGTGACGTCCGCGCCCACTTTCTCGCAGAGAATGGAGACCGCGTTGATGTAGGAGATTTTGGTGGCCAAAAAGGAGTTGGACGCGTGCTTGATGATTTCCGCGCTCTTGACGTCGGTGGCCAGCACCGTGGCTTTCAAAGGGGCGTAGAGATCGCGCATGAGCGTCTCGGCCCGGGGGGAGGAGGTGCCGATGACGACGCGGTCGGGCTTCAGGAAGTCCTCCACGGCCGAGCCCTCGCTCAAAAACTCGGGGTTCGAGACCACGTCGTAGGGCGCGCCCTTCTTGTGGATGCGCGCGATGGTCTTGGACACCCAGTCGCCGGTCTCGACCGGAACGGTCGATTTGTCCACGACCACGACATAGTCCTTGATGTTGCGCGCGATTTCCGCGGCGACGGCTTCCACGGCCGAGAGGTCGGCCGAGCCGTCCGGCCTGGGCGGGGTTCCTACCGCGATGAAGGCGATTTGCGCGCGGCGGCCCTTGAAATCCATGCCGTCTTTGATGGAGCCGCAAAAATCGAGGCGTCCGGCCTTGATGTTTTTCTTGAAAAGCTCGTCCAATCCCGGCTCGTAGATGGGCACGCGCCCCTTCTTGAGCGCGGCGAGCTTCTTAGGATCCGAATCAACGCAGACGACGTTGTGGCCGATTTCAGCCAGGCAGCAGCCCGTCACCAAACCGACGTATCCCGATCCGACGACGCAGACGTTGATTTTCTTCATGCCGGGACATTCTCCCAAAAAATCCCCACGCTTGCAAGAATGCGGTTTCGATGCCGTGAGGAATCACTTCCTTTACTGCTGGCCTTCCGGCCTGCGGTAATATAAAATACCCACGCCATGGAATTAGATCGGCGGTTAAAGGACAAATCAGCGCGCATCGGCGTGGTGGGCCTGGGCTACGTGGGACTGCCCCTGGCCGTGGAGTTCTGCCGCAAGGGCTTCCATGTCGACGGCTATGAGATTAGCCGCGCGCGCCTGGCGCGCTTGAAAGCCGGGCGCTCCTACGTGGACGACGTGTCTTCGGACGACCTCGCGCGCTTCTCCAAAGGCGGGCTCTTCAAGGCTCACGGGAGCTTCGCGTCGCTCGCGGGCTGCGACGCGGTCTTCGTCTGCGTGCAGACGCCGCTGAGAAAGACCGGCGAGCCTAACCTCGGCCCTATCACGGAGGCCGCCAGGCTCCTGCGCCGCCACTCCAAAAAAGGGCGGCTTGCGGTCATCGAGAGCACGGTCTTTCCCGGCGTGACCCAGGACTGGATTTTGCCCATACTGGCCGAGGGCGGCCGGCGGCTTGGCCGCGATTTTTTTCTGGCGTTTTCTCCGGAGCGCGTCGACCCGGGGAACAAAAACTACGGCATCGCCAACACTCCCAAGGTGGTCGGAGGCGCCGACGCCGAGTCGACCCGCCTGGCCTGCCTGGCCTACGCGCAGATTCTGGGCGACAAGGTCGTGCCGGTGTCGAGTTCGCGCGCGGCCGAGGTCGTCAAGCTCCTGGAGAACTCCTTTCGCTCGGTCAACATCGCCTTGGTCAACGAGATGGCGCTTATCTGCCACCGCCTGGGCCTAGACGTCTGGGAGGTCCTCTCCGCCGCGGCCACCAAGCCTTTCGGCTTCATGCCCTTTTACCCCGGCCCGGGCATCGGCGGGCACTGCATCCCCAAGGACCCCAAGCTTTTGGCCTGGAAGATGCGCACGCTCAACTTCGAGCCTCGCTTCATCGAGCTGGCTTCCGCCATCAACGGGTCCATGCCCGCCCACGTCGTCGAGCGCGTCGCCGCCCTCCTTAATAAGGACAAGCGGCCGCTCAACGGCAGCCGCGTTCTCATCTTGGGCGTGGCCTACAAGTCCGGGACCTCCGACTACCGCGAGTCGCCGTCCTTGGACGTGATGCACCTGCTCCTGGAGGCCAAGGCGCGCGTCATCTACCACGATCCGCGCGTGCCGTCGCTGCGCTTGGACGGGAGGCTCTTGAAGTCCCGGCCCCTGACCGACGCCCTGCTCCGCCGGGCGGACTGCGCCGCCGTCTTAACCGCGCACCGCGGCATCGATTACGGCCGCGTCGCCCGCCTCGCCCGCCGCGTCTTCGACGCCCGCAACGCCGTGCCTGCCGGCCCGCGGGTGGAAAAGCTCTGATGGCCGAGGAGGCCCGCTGGCAGGAGCAGTGCCTGGAGGCCTTGAAGGCCATCGGCAAGGCCTTGGGCCAGATGAGCCTCTACCGCATCGGGCACCCCGCGGTCGCCGAGACCTTGAAGACCGCCTTCGCGGCCTTGGAGGCGGCGGAGCGGGAGAGCGGCGGCGCGGAAATCTCCTTTTCCATCATCCAAGGCAAAATTATCGCCAACGGCCGGATGATCGGCCTGGCCGCGAAAGTGCCCAGCGCCGTTCCCGGATTTTTTGAGCGCCTGCGGGTGGGCAGTTTGACCTTCACGCCCGGCTTGCGCATGGAGGAACTCGAAGCCTTCTGCGAGCTCTCCCCGCTGCGGCGAGAAGCCCTGGGCGGAGTCTCGCCCAAGGACTACTTGTCCAAGAAGGGCGTCGAGCACATCGTCCTCGACGAGGCGGTCTACGCCAGGGTCAGCGCGAAGCCGGGCTTGGGCGGTTCCGGTGCGGGTCCGGGTCCCGGCGCAGGTCCCGGATTGGGCGCGGGCGCCGGACCGGGCGCGGGCGGCGGCCCAGGAGCCGGAGCTGGACCCGGCGCAGGCTCCGGATCAGGAGGAGGACTTGGCCCCGGCGCGGGGCCCGGATTGGGTGCCGGTCCGGGCGGCGGGCCGGTGTTCGGCGAGGGAGCGGGCTCGGGTCCGGAGGGCTCCGCGGATTTTGGCGCGGGCGGCGGCTCTGACGCCGAGTTCGCGCCGCGCTTGGCCGGCGAGAAATCTTTGGACGGCGCCATGCGCTCGCTCATCGCCCGCGCGGTCGCGGACCCGGGCCAGCGGGAAAAAGTCCGCGAGACCGTGGCCGGGCTTTTGGAGCAGGACATCAGGCGCCGCGTGGACGAGGCGACCAAGCCTTTGCGCGAGGCCAAGACCCGCGTCGAGAACGAGCAGGCGCGCACCGAGGGAGTCCTTCACCAGGCGGTCGACGGCGTCATCGTGGTCGACGAGCAGGGAAAAATCCTCATGATGAACCCCGTGGCCGAGCAGGTCTGGGGCGCGCCGCTCTCTCAAGCCGCGGGTCTGCCCGTCATCGAGAAGGCGGGCGAGAACCAGGTCGTGACCCTGGCCGCGGAATTGGCCACTCCCCCGGACCGGGCCATCGACGTCCGGACGCGCACGGCCGCGCCCGCGGATTTGCGCCGCAGCGTGCAGGCCTCGGGCGCCGTGGTGCAGACCGAGGCCGGGAAAATCGTCGGCATGGTCGCGGGCCCCACGGACGCGGCCAAGTACCGCGAGGCGGAGCGCATGCAGCGGGAGTTCGTCGCGCACGTGACCCACGAGCTGCGCTCGCCATTGTCATCCATTCGCGCGGCGCTGGAAATTTTGCAGGGGGAAGCCGCGCCGAAACTCGGCGCCGAGCACGGCCGCATGCTCGCTACCGCGGTCAAGAACAGCGACCGCCTGGCCGATCTTATTAGCAGCATCCTTGATTTCTCCAAAATAGAAGCCGGGCAAATGGAGGTTCGCCCCGCGAAGGCGGACGCGGCCGCGCTGGCGCGGGAAGCCGCGGAGAGCCTCGCCGCCTGGGCTCAAAAAAAGAGCCTCCGCTTGTCCTGCGAGGCCGCGCCCGGACTGCCTCCCGTGCGCGCGGACGGACCCCGGACCGTGCAGGTGCTCTTAAACCTGCTTTCCAACGCCATCAAGTTCACGCCCTCCGGCGGCGCGGTCGTTGTGCGCGTCGGTTCTGATCCGGAAGACAGGCGGCGTTTGCGCTTCTCGGTTTCGGACACGGGTCCCGGTATCCCCAAAGGCGAGCAGGACAAGGTCTTCGAGAAGTTCGTGCAAATAGCCGCCGGCGATCTGCATCCCGGAGGCACGGGCCTGGGCCTCTCCATCGCCAAGGCCCTGGTGCACCTCCAGCAGGGGCGGATGTGGCTTGAGAGCGGCGAAGGCAAGGGCGCGACGTTTTTCTTCACGCTGCCCGTGTTCGTCGCCCAAGCCTCCGATGCAGCCGACGACGCCGGAAAACTCTTCCCCAAGCCCTGGTGGAAAAGGATTCTGGGTCTGTAAGATTGTTCTTCAAAGCTCCCGCGCCAGGGCGTAGCCGGAGACCTCGCGCGCTCCTGCGCGCAAAAGCGCCCGGGCGCATCCTTCTAAGGACGCCCCCGTCGTGCACACATCATCGATGAGCATCACGCGCAGGCCCAGAAAATTCCGGCCCTCGACCGCGAAGGCCTCCGCGAGGTTCTCCAGGCGCTTTTGCCGGCCCAGCGTCCATTGCGGCTTCGTGTTTTTTACGCGGATTAATCCATCGCCGGCCGTTGGAATTCCCGCGCTGCGGCCGATCTCATCGGCCAATAATCGAGCCTGATTGTACCCCCTTTCGGCCAGCCGCCGCCGATGCAGGGGCACCGGAATAAGCACGTCGGGACGGCCTATTTCGGGAAAGCGCGGCAGCGCCCGGGCCATGTAGGCGCCGGCCCAGAGCGCGGCCGATTTGCGCCCGCGGTATTTAAAGGCGTGGATGAGCGAGACGGAGGCTTCCCGGTAAAGACAGGCGGCGCGGATATTGCGGCACGAGAGCTTGGCCGCGCGGCAGGAGACGCAGAGGCCGTCCTTGGCGGAAGGGACGCCGCACCGCGCGCAAAAAGGGCGCTCCATCGGCTTCATCCGCCCCAGGCACGCTCCGCACAGAGGCGCATCGGCGCCGCGCGGCAAGTCGCGGCGGCAATGGGCGCAGGTCTGCGGCCAGAAAAGATCCAAAAGAAGGCCCCGGATGCCGGCGACGCTCATACACATGATACGAATGGAGCGGCCGGAAGGTTCCCCGGAATTTTTGATAAAGTGGAAAGCGCTTATGGACTCATTTCAGCCCAAGCATAATAAATGGCTCGTGACCGGCTCGGTCATGCTGGGCGTCTTCATGTCCGTCATGGACGTCACGGTCGTCAACGTCGCCATGCCGCACATGATGGGCAGCTTCGGCGTCGATTTGCTCAGCGTCGCCTGGGTCTCCACGGCCTACAGCATCGCGGAAATCATCATGATCACCATGTCCAATTGGTGGTCCGTGCTCTTGGGCCGCAAGCGCTACTTCCTCACATCCATGATCATCTTTACCATCGGCTCCATCTTATCCGGCTTCGCGCACTCTTTCGCTGAAATAATCATTTTCCGCATGATTCAGGGAATCGGAGGAGGCGGGCTCATTCCCTGCGCCCAGGCCATCGCTCGGGAAACTTTCCCCACCGAGGAGCAGGGCATGGCCATGGCCACGTTCTCCATGGGCGTGGTCATCGCTCCCGCCATCGGGCCTGTCCTGGGCGGGTGGCTGGTGGATCACTACGGCTGGCCCTCCATTTTCTTCATCAATATTCCCATCGCCATCCTGGCCATCGTGATGACCGCGGCCTTCGTGGAGGATCCGCCCTACCTGCAGCGGCATATGGAGAACATCGACGCCGCGGGCATCGGGCTGCTCATGGCGGGCTTGACCCTCATGCAGATCGTGCTCGAGCACGGCGAAGAGGTCGATTGGTTTTCTTCAAGGTGGATTTGCTTCGGAGCGGCGGGAGCCGTTATTGCCTTGACGGCGTTCGTTTTTTGGGAGATGCGCGTCCAAGATCCCATCATCGACTTCAGGCTCCTGAAGGATCCGTCCTTGAACGCCGGCGTCGTCATCGGCGCGGTCATCAGCATGGGGCTTTACGGAGTGAGCTTTCTCTTGCCGCAATGGAGCCAGGAGCTCTTGAGCTACGACGCGACTCAATCGGGCCTGCTTCTCTTGCCCCGAGCCGCGACCATGTTTCTTTTGATGCCTTTGGTGGGGCGGATTTACAACAAGATCAGCCCTCGCTGGATGGTCGGCGGGGGGATACTCTTGTCGATTGCTTCCTACTGGCTTCTGGCCCGATTGCCGCTGTCCGTGGGCTTTTGGACGTTTCTGCCCGCGATGATTTTAGGCGGGGCCGGCATGGCGTTCTCGATGGTGGCCTTAAGCACCGCGGCGCTCAGCCGCATTCCCAAAAAGCGCATGACCGCGGCCTCGGGCATTTACACCCTTTCTCGCCGCGTCGCCGGCAACATCGCCTACGCCGTCATGGGGACTGTCCTGGCCCGACGAATCCAGGTTCACCGGTTTTGGCTCACTCGGAACGTGAGCCCCTTCAACGCGTCCTACCGCCTTTATTCTCGCGTCGCGGTCGGCTATCTGCACCGTCTTTTCGGCGTCCCTCACGCTCGCGCCGTGGAAGCCGCCCTGGTCAACCACATGATCAACCGGCAGGCGTCCTTGATGTCCTACAACGACGCTTTTCTCATCATGGTCGGACTCTTCATCCTCTCGCTGCCCTTAATCGTTCTCCTGCCCCGCGCCAGTCTTCCGGATCCCGCCTCTCTCGCGGCCGAATAAGATCCGCCCGGCCTAGAACTGGAAGGTCAGGTTGGTGCCAAACTGCACCGAGATGTAGTCGTTGGTCTTGATGTAGCGGTCCAACTGCGCGGCGATGGCGCCGTTCAAAGTCAGGCGCAGGTTCTGCGCGATTTGGTAGTCCGCGCTGGTGTTGTAGCTGAAGAGCTCGAAATCGTTGGCCGCGGTCACCGGCGAGTACTTGTAGTCCATGGACAAGGTGTTGGTCCAGATGACGCGGTTGATGAAGAGCAGCGGCGACTTCATCAAAAGCGGGATGTAGAGCCCCTTGGGCATGCTGATGTCCGCGCGGCTA
>DATLSD010000045.1:0-3859 GCA_035534315.1 Elusimicrobiota bacterium | reverse complement strand
GCCCATGCTCAAAAGCGGGAACATGGCCTTCAAGCGCGGGTTGGGAAAGCGCCAACCCAGGGCGGTGTCGTAGGCGGTCAGGTTGCCGTAGGGAAAAGCCTTCTCCGACTTGGGCAGGGCCCAGGGCGCGCGGCTCATGCTATCCACGCCGCCGGCCACGTAGGCGTCGCCCTCGCCGGCCAAAATCGCGCGCGCCGCGTTATTGACGGCCTCCAGGCCCGAGGCGCACAGGCGGTTGACCGTGCAGCCGGGCACCGTCTGGGGCAGGCCGGCCAAAAGAGCCGCCATGCGCGCGACGTTGCGGTTGTCCTCGCCGGCCTGGTTGGCGCAGCCCAGGTACACGTCCGTGATTTTCGCGGCGTCCAGGCCCGGCGCCTTCTTGAGCGCGGCCGAGATGGCCGCCGCGGCCAAGTCGTCCGGACGCACGCCGGCCAGGGCTCCGCCCAAGCGACCCACCGGAGTCCTCACCGCCGAAACAACCACCGCCTCGCGTGCCATGGCTCTCCCTGTTATTTTACTTTAAGATCGGCGCGGGCCGTGCATCGTCCAGGGCCGAAAACGCCTCGTCGGCCACAGTTTGGGCCGCCGCGGAAAAAGGCCGCTCCGCCGCAAACGCCGCGGCCGCGCGCCCCAGGGAAGAAAGTCCGCGCGGATCAAAAATCATCTCCCGCAGGCCCCGGGCCAGGGCTTGGGCGGCGCCCCCGGATTTTTCCGGCGAGACGGCGCGGGCAAAGCCCTCTTGCGGCCAGTCGCGCGAGCCGTAATGCTCCAGGGCCAGGACCGGCAGCCCGGCGCGCATCGCCTCCATGGCGTTTAGGCCGTAGCTCTCGTGCACCGACGGGGAAATAAAAAGCTTCGCTAGGCTGAAAAACGCCCGTTTGTCGTCCGGGCCCAGGTAGCCCGGGAAAAACACGCGGACTTGGCGCAGCCGGCGCGCCGCACGCCGCACGCGGCGGGCGTAGGCCTCCCCGCGCATGAAGGCCGGCGCGCCGCAGATAAAAAGACAGACGTCCTTGCCCGCGAAGTCCCCGCGCCGCTCCGAAAGAGCGAGCGCCTCGAGCAAAAGATGGACGCCCTTTTCAGGCGAGAGGCGGCTCAAGGTCATCAAGACCAGGCTTTGCTCCGTGATTTGGTAGCGCGCCCTAAGCGCCGCGACGGCGGCCGCCGTCGCGGCCTCGTCCGGCTTTTCCGGATGGTCCCACGAGCCCCAGGGCACCACGCGCGCTTTCTCCGCGAACGCCGCGCCCGAACGGAAAAATCCGGCGTAGGCCCGGCGCACGACCTCGGCCATGGCGCGCGAGGGAAAAATCAGGCGGGCCGAGCGCCGCACGGTTTTGCGCTGCTTGTCGAAGACCAGGCGCAGGACGTCCGGAACAATTTTACCCGCGCCCAGGGCGGCCAGGCGTTCGTAGATCCCCACCGCCGCGGGCGTCGAGACCATTCCCCCGAGGTACATCCGGCAAAAATAGTCAGCCACGTCCACGTGCCACAGGCTCACGGGCCGGTAGCCCGCGCGCGCGAGCGCGTCCAAATCCGGCGCCTCGGAGATGTCGTTGACCACCACCGCGGTCGAGTCCGCTGGAAAGCGCGCAGCCCGGTCCAGGAGCCAGCGCGTGGTCTCGCCCTCGAAGGCCCGGCAAAACCGGGCGTACTCCATTTCGGAAAAGCGCACCAAGTCCGGCGCCCCGGCGCTCGCCGCGCCGCCCAAGCGGACGTAGTCCACGCCCGCGGCCGGAGAGAGCGCGCCCGCGCCCAAGGCCGTCACCGCAAGGCCGCCCCGAGCGGCCCAGGCGCGCGCCAAGTTCAGGCCCACCATGGCGCCGCCGCCCAGCGGCGTCTTGTCCATGGGATAGCCCAAGTGAGCGCCGACAAAGACCAGCCGCCGCATGGCGAATTACCGGGCGGGCGCGGCGGGTTTTTGCTGCGCGAAGAGCCAGCGCGCCCAGGCCGCATCGGCGTAGGCTCCAAGCCACGCGAGATGGCCGTACCCGGTCAGCTCCGTATAATGGAAGGCGGGCCGGCCCGCGAAGGCCGCCGCGATGCGCCGGTCGTCGGCGACGGAAACCAGCGGGTCGTCGGCGTCGTGAAACACCCAGACGGGCGTCGCCCCGATTTTCTCGGCCAGGGCGGCGAAGGGATCCTGGCCGGGGAGCAAATCAATCGCCGGCGGGATTTCCGGAATCGACGCCGGAGAATGAACGGCGCCGGAAATGGGCGTCAAGGCCGCGAAAAATCCCGGGTGATCGACGGCCATCCGCCAGACGCCGTAGCCGCCCATGGAAATTCCGGTCAGGTAAATTCGGCGCTTGTCCCCGTGGAATTCCTTGATTTCCTTCTTAAGCGCCTTCATGGCCAAGCCGGTCATGCCGGGGCTGGTCCACCAGTATCCGCCCGGGCACTGCGGAAAAACGACCACGGCCGGGAAGCGCTCGGGGTGGGCCTTGAGCGCCGGGCCGAAGCCCGAGGTGGTCTCGGCCACGCCGTCGCTGCCGCGCTCCCCGGTCCCGTTTAAAAAGAGGATGACGGGCCATTTCTTGTCCGGCGTCCAATCGGCGGGCACGTAAACCTCGTAGCGGCGGACCTCGCCTCGAAACGAGAGGCTGCGCGGCAAAAAGCCGGTGTCCTGCCCGCCCAAGGCGAGAACGGGAGCGAACGCCCAAAGCGCCGCCGCGGCGGCCAAAAAACTGAGCAAGAGCGGCGCTTTCGCGTATCGGCGCATCGCGGCTATTTTAATACTTCAGCCCCGTCGCGACAAGGGCCGCCCGCCGCGAGATTGAAGGCGCGGTTTTTAGGAGAGCGGCTCTTGGACGCAGACCCGGCCGGCCGGGCAGGGCCCGGTGATGGCGACCGCCGCCACGCACTGGCGCGGCCAGGTGCAGGTCGGCGTAATGGGAGCCCGGTGGGTCGAAGCCGTCATGGCCAACAGCAAAATCGTGTGAAGCATTGTCGTTTCCCCCTGTTCTTTTATCTGTCTCTAGTCTAGCGCGTCCGGCCGCGGGCGCAAAAGCGGGCCGGTCAAGGGCCCGGATTGATTTATGTCAATTGATCAGGATCAACCCAAAGACTATAATCTGGAAAAGAGAGGTCCCCCATGGCACAAAACAAAAAAATAGTTTTAGGCGTCGGCGCGCGCACCCCCATCGGCCACATTTCCCGCTCGCTCTCCGGGCTGCGGGCGCCGGATCTGCTCCAGGAGGCCATCGCGGCGCTCTTGGAGCGCTCCAAGCTGCCCAAGGATGCCGTCGACGGGCTCATCGCCGGCTGGGTGGGCCAGGATTTCTCCGCGCCCAACATCGCGCGCGTGGCCCTGTTGCGCTCGGGCCTGCCCGAGAAAGCCCAATCGGTCACGGTGCAGAACAACTGCGTGTCCTCCATCGAGTCCATCGCCATGGCCGCGCGCTTTATTTTGGCCGGCGACGGGGATCTCTACATCGCGGCCGGCACAGAGTCCATGTCGCGCCTGCCCTACACCATCGCGGGCTCGCGCGGCGCCAAGGACCTGCGCAGCCTGGACATGGTCAAGGCCAAGTGGGCCAATCTCCCGCAGAGCGCGGACGTCACCATCATCGATTCCATGGAGGAGGGCCTCACCGATCCGGTCAAGCACATCAACATGGCGGGCACGGCCGAGGTCGTGGCCCAAATCAACGGCATCTCCCGCCAGGACCAGGACGCCTACGCGGTGGAAAGCTTCCGCCGCACCATCGCCGGGTGGAACGACGGGTTCTATCCCACCCACGTTGCCCCGGCCAAGGCCAACGGCGCGGTCGTGCTGGAAAAAGACGAGTACCCGTTTTTGCGCGAGGACCTGGTGCAGAAGCCCGAGCGCATGGGCAAGGCGCCGGTGCTCTTCGACAAC
>DATLSD010000044.1:0-20133 GCA_035534315.1 Elusimicrobiota bacterium | reverse complement strand
TCTGGCCAGCGGACTTTAACGAGGTAATCTCTGCAAGCTTCTTCGGTTCTAAACCACTGCTCAAATTCGAGGAGTGTGCGAGGAAATTCTTTTGACACCAATTCATTTTATACCTTTACTGCGCTCAATAGGATATCCCTTCGTTAGCTATAGCCAGGGCTATACACCCCCCGTATAGCCAACTGGCTAGCTAGACACCCTATCCGCCAGCTATTTGCCAGCTTTTGGCGTTGATGAAAGGCGCGTTTAAACGCGAGGAAATGGCTTCCTTAATATGGGCCAAATGCGCCGCGAGTTCTGATTTCTGGGTCAACAGCTTAGGCGTTAAACTCCGCCCGGCCTTGCCTTAAAGAGTGCGCCTTATTTGCCGATCTTGGTCTTGATGCGGCAGGACTTCCGCGGCCGGCTGGCTACCGGCTGGACCGGGTATCAGGGCAATAGTCCTTTTGGAAGTGCGCCTCGGCTTCGGCGTAGTCTTCCGGAGAGAACTCGCTTTTCGATTTCGCGCCGCTTGCCTTAAGGATAGCCGCGGTCTTTTCCTGCGCCGCCTTGCTCTCGGGTGAGAGATACTCAAGCCGTTCCAGGGACGTCGCGTCCGGACTCCGGGCCAGCTTGTCGCGCTCCAACGGCGCCGTGGCGTAGTCGAGCGCCGTTCCGGCCTTGGCCAGATCGTTGATATGAACCTTAATCACGGGGTTGGAGACGAGGACGGATACCGCCGGCGCGCAGCCTACGGCGCTGGCCAGGGTTAGGACGTTTTGGCCGTAGCCGTCTTGGCGGGTCAGGTTCGCGCCGTGCTTGATCAGAATGTCCTCGATCTGCCCGCTGCGCGGCCCGCAGAAATACTCGTTGTATTCGATCGGCGTTCCATCCGGAGTCGGAAAAAAGCTGCCGTCCCAGGCGTCGACCTGCGCGCCGGAGTCCAACGCTTTTTCCACGGCCGCCGGATCGCCGCGGCGGACAGCCTGGAAAAGGCCCAGGTTCTTGCCGGCCTGAACCGCCGAAGCCTCGGCCGCGGCATAAGCGGCGGGCAAATTCGCCGCCTGCGGCCAAGCTTGGACGGAACAAAAAAATAGAGTCGTCACGGCGGTCATGGCGGAGAGTCTTTTCATGGATGTTGAACCTCCCGAGAAACAGCCAACTCGTTTCGGCACCGCTTCAGTATGACCCCGGCCGCCGGCCGGCGCCTGAGCCATTGGGGCATATCCGCGAGGCTTTGGGCCTAGGCCTAAGGACTGGGTGGAATTTGCCGGATTAATATAGGAGAGAGCCGCCCGGGAAATCCGCTTAATCCCGAATGCGGATGCTACCGGCTTGCCCCCTACGTCTGCTAAGCGCTAATTGCCCGAGAAGCTCTTGGCGTTGATTTCCTTGGGCAGCTGCTTGAGCGTCAGCTCGGCCCAATCGTCCTGCGAGGCCTGCCTGAGCGCGGCCGTGACCACGGAGTCTGGGACCAGGATGTAGTTGTAGACCGCCAGCGGACCGGCGGCGGAAACCTTGGCCGGGACTTGGCGGTAGAGCTTAAAGTCCACCAGCACGTCCGACATCGGATAGCCGTACTCGTCCTTCCCTCGGTGCACGATCTTGAATCCGGCGGGGGCGAGGCTCGCCGCGGGAATGTCCGCCTCGCAGTGGTGGACGACGTACGTGCCGCCAAAGCCCAGGAAGCCCGGCTTGTTGACCACGCGCCCGCAGTCAAGCACGAGCTTCGAGTCCTCGGCGCTGACCGGGTCCTCGGAGGACATCTCGTCTCCCGCGTTGGCCAGGACCTTGTTGATTTGCTGCGGCGTCAGGGTGCGGCGGATGACGGCTTCGAGGCGCTTTATCTGCTGCTCGGTCTGCCGGGGGGTGATGGCTTTGCGCTGCGCGGCGGCCATGGAAACGGCGCAGGCCAAGGCGGTGAGTCCGGCGACGACAGTTTTTATTTTGTTCATCGCAATCCTCTGGGCTGGGACATTGAACCTCGCGGGAAGTATAGGCCGCGAACGCACGGCGCGCAAGTGGCGCCGCGCATTGGGCGCGTCCGGTCCGGCGCTACCTTTTTTTGGCGCGGCGCGCCCAGCTCTTTCTCTGGCTCTCGGTGGCGGGGTTAAAATGCTCCGCGCTGATGAGCTCCGCGAAGGCGCGCCGCACGGCCCGCGGCGAGGGCGCGCGCCGGGCGCGCAGGAGCCGGAGGAGGCTTTCCAGGCGCTTGGTGACTCTTTGCAGGGCGTAGCTCTTGTTCGCGGCGATATCGTCAAGCCCTTCGGCCTGGCGCTCCAAGGCTGCGGCGATGTCCTGGTCGGAGGATTCCGCGCTCAAGCCCCGCGCGGCGAAGCCGTACTTGAGGCCGGTGGTGAAGGGGTCGAACGAAACTTTGATCCAGCCCGTGCGCTTGAGGGTGATCATGCCGCCCGGCGCGTGAATCGAAAGGCGCGCGGCCCCGCCAAACCTGTCGCCCCTGCCTTTGCCCGCGCGCAGAGAGCCGGCCAGAGCCAAGAGTTCCTTGTCGGCCTCGGGCGCGGCGGCGAGCAGGGCGCGCAGGCGCCCGCAGTAAAATTCGGCCTGCTCCAGCAGCTCGACGGGGTCGGGGGCGGCGAGGTCTCGCGCGCGGCGCTCGTAGGCGGTCCGCGCCTTGGCGACGAGAAGCCTCTGCGTGAGGTCGTAGGCGTCCAATTCGTCGAGCGAAAAATATTTCGCGTAGCCGGGGTCGTCCTTCAAGGCCGGAGAGTTCATGAGCCAGCCGTGAATCGGGTCGGAGGAGTCCGCGAAGCCGCGCTTGCGCGTGGCCATGTGGACCATCTCGTGGGAGGCCATCGCGTCGTCAGACGAAAACGGCCGCCCGCTGACCACGGAGGCCGCGGGAAGCCCCAGCATTCCGCCCTCGTAGGCCGCCGTCTCCCGGAAGGAGCCGTGATAGGCTCCGGCCTTGGAGTCGATGAGCTGGTCGGCCCAGAACTCGACGTCGGCGGAAAACTGCCGCTGGACGGCCGCCGCGAAGCGGTTGAGGCGCGAGCCGCCGCCGGGCGTGATGACGAGCCGATTTTTATCCGTCTCCCGGTAGTCGACGCCGTGGCGGCGCAGGAGCCTCTTGGCCATGCCGGCGATCATCTTTTTGGCCGCGGGCGTGGGCATTTTATCCGCGTAAAAAAGCGCGGTGGACAAGTCCTCGTCCTTGAAGCGCGAGAGCCTCCACGCGTAAAAGCGCGAGCGGGCCCAGCGGGACAGGCGCGAGGGCGCGGGCGCCGCAGCGTACGCGGCGACGGCGGCATCCCTCGCGTCGCCGTTCTCGCCGTCCAAAAGGGCGCGCAGGGCCCCGCCCTTGGACGCGCCGGGCCGGGAGATTTGCCGCGCCGCCTGTGCGAGGCTTCGCAGCGCGCCCGGCTTTCGCGCGGCTTCTGCGGGTGTCTGGACCCCGGCTTTCGCCGGGGTGACGGCAACCGGAGTGACGGC
This sequence comes from Elusimicrobiota bacterium, assembly GCA_035534315.1. GTDB lineage: Bacteria > Elusimicrobiota > Elusimicrobia > UBA1565 > UBA9628 > JAGWJU01. The sequence continues at coordinate 16,701 of DATLSD010000044.1, read as the reverse complement.
GGCGGGCGCGGGCAGAGACGCGGGGGCGGGCAACGCCGCGTTTGCCGCCTTGGGAGCCGATGCCGGAACCGCCGCCGACGGCAGCGGCGCGAGAGCCGGCGCGTTCAACAGGCCGAGTTGGAGGCTCGGGTCCAGGATTTGCGGCGAAACCGGCACAAGCGCCGCGGCGCCTATGGGGCCTTCGAGCGGAACCGGCTCCGCCTGGCTCGCCTCCGGCGCGGCGGCATTTTCCTGCGCGGGCGCGAAGGCGGCGCCGGTCCAAAGCAGGGCGCACGCCAGCGCCGCAAGCGCTGCCGCGCGCGTCAGCATCCGTTTGGCGTTGAGGTTTCTAAGCGTGTCTTCTCCTATGAAACATCCTTAATAATGATGTCCTACTGGTCCTGCTGCATCCAGAAATCGACTTCGTGCCAGAATTGGCTCAAGAGCGTTGGGGAGCCGCCAAGGGCCCTGTCGCCGCCCACGTCTCCTCCGCCGTCGACGGCCGTATTCATGACGGCGCCGCGCGGGCCGATGAAATAGATGTTGAGGCCGCCCTGGGAGCCGCGGCGCGCCATGATCTCGTAGGCGTCAAGGATGGGTTCTTCGCGGGCGCCCAGGTGGTAGAAAATTCTCAGGCCGTGGCCGGCTCTGTTCACCGTTACTTGCCGGGCGTCGGGATATCCGTAGGCCCAGGGCATCGACCTTAAAAAGGCGATGGCGTCCATGCCTATGCGGTTAAAATGCGCGACTTCTTTTTTGGAGAGCCGGCCGTAGACGCCCGCCTCGGGCATGATTTGGGGGGAAGCGTGCTTTTTCGCGGCCGAGGCCTTCTGGACGCGCTTGTTTCCGATTTGGGCAAATTTTCGCGCGACAAAATAGGTCTGAGCCAGATCCGTCTGCGCGCGGACAAGCGCCGGAGACAAGACGGCGAGCGCGGCCACGATTGCGAGCGTGCGTTTTCCGTTTCTCATCGAGCGAATCCTCCCGCGGGCGGCTGCCGGCCCGTCCCGCTGAAAGAAAGTATGCCCGCGCGGACGGGTGAGCGCTTGGGCCCGAGGTCCCAAGGCGCATAGTCTTTAGGCCCGGGCCCAATACCGAGATTGTGGTGATGGGGTAGACTGGGCAAGCCCCCAAGTCCAAGCCAAGCGGCTTGCCCCAATCCTAAGCCGCTATAGCCGCCTGGCCGCTTTGTTGCTAATTAAGGAATTAAATAATAATGCCATCATAATGAAATTTTAACAATCTCCGATTACGCTTCCTTCACTTCCTTATCCCGCAATGACCAGCTACCTCGTCTGGCTCGACAACGCCGTCCTCGGGCCGTTTTCTTTGGACGATGCGACCGGTCTGCGCGGTTTTGGCGCCCAAACGCTGGTCTGCCCGGAGAGCCGGGAAGGCGCTTCCCACGCCGACTGGCGGCCGGCGCGGCATTTCGAGGACATCGCCCAAGCCCTTGAGCGCGGGCCCGCGCGCGAATCTCTCCCGAACCATTCCTACGCGGCGCTGGCCGTGGCGGAGCTGGAGGCGGAGTTCGCGCGAAAAAACGCGGGCCACGACGAGCCCGCGAGACTCCTCGACACGGAGCAAAAAGCCCGCGCCCTGCTCCTGCGCCTGCGCCGCCTGGAGCACGGCTTGGACGCCCAATCGGTCTTCGCCCTGCCCGGCCGCTCCCTGCGCCGCCGCCAGGCCGCCGCGGCCTTGAGCGCGGAGTTAAATCTCCGGGCCGAGGCCGTGGTCCAAATCCTCGAAGGAATCTATCGCCGCAAGGCCGAGCTCGGCATGGCCGCCGCGACCCCCGTCGAAACGCCGGCGGAAACGCCGGCGGCCGCTCCGCCCGCCCAAGCCCCGCGCGCGCGCCGCTACCTGGTCTGGCTCAACAAGGGCGTCTTCGGGCCCTTTGGCGCCGGCGATTTGGCCGTGGTGCGCGGCTTTGGGTTGAAGACCTTGGTCTGCCCGGACGACTACGGGGGCACCGCTCCGGGCGATTGGCGCCCGGCCGGACGCGTCAACGAGATTTTCGAGGCCGTGGGGCGCGCTCTGGCCACGGACAAGGACGGCATCCTGGCCTCGGCCATGCGGCGCGACGAGGGGCTTTCCGAGGCCGGGCGCGCGGTCGCGGCGCTGCAGTCGGAGGTCGAGCCAAAAGGCGGCGCCGAAGACTCGCTGGCGCGCGTCGCGCAAAACCGGGCCAAGGCCGAATCCATGCTCTCGCGCCTGCGCCGCTACGACGGGGACCTGCAGAGCGCGGCCGAAGAGCCCGGTCGCCCGCTGCGCATGCGCCAATCCGCCGCGGCCGCGCGGATGGACGTGCGCCTGCAGACCGCGGCGGTCGGCCACGTCGTCGACCGGCTGCGCCAATTCGAGGCGGAGCTTCACGGCCGCGAGCGGGAGCAGGCGGAAAAGATTCTGGGCGCCCCCGCGCCGAGCGTCCAATCCGCGGCGGCGCCGGCGGCGGAGCCGGAGCCGGCCCAATACACTTTTCTGGGGCGCCTGGCCGCGCTCACGGGAAAGTGGGCGCTTATCGCCGTCAGCGCGTTCTTCAGCCTGCGCTACCTCATCTGGCGCGGCCTCTACACGCTCAACTACGCCAGCAACGCCCATCTCCTCATCAGCGCCATGCTGCTGGCCGCCGAGGTTTACGGATTCATCTCGGTCATGTTGTTTTTCCTGCAGGTGCTCGCCCCCAAGCCGGTCAAACCCGTCCCCATCGAGGGCGAGCTTCCCGAGGTGGACGTGTTCGTCACCATCTACAACGAGCCCCTGGAAATCCTGGAGCAGACCCTCATCGCCTGCAAGTCGCTCGACTACCCGGCGGCCAAGCTGCGCGTGCACGTGCTCGACGACGGGCCGCGCGCCGCTGTGGGGGAAATGGCCAAGAGCTTCGGCTTTGACCACCTGACTCGGGCCGATCACGAGCACGCCAAGGCCGGCAACTTGAACGCGGCCTTGCCCCGCACCACGGGCGAGTTCGTCATGATCTTGGACGTCGATCACGTGCCCGTGCGCAGCTACCTGCGCGAGACCCTGGGTTTTTTCAAGGACCCCAAGGTCGCCTTCGTGCAGACGCCGCACCACTTCTACAATCCGGACTGCTACCAGAAAAACCTGCTCTTGGAAGGGCACATCGTCAACGAGCAGGACCTCTTCTTCCAGATCATCCAGCCGGGCAAGAACGGCGCCAACGCCACGATTTTCGCCGGGAGCTCGGCGGTGTTTCGGCGCAAGGCCCTCTCCGACATCGGCGGCTTCAAGACCGACTGCGCCATCGAGGATATGCACACCGGCATGGAGCTCCACTCCCGCGGCTGGCAAAGCGTCTACTACAACCGCATCCTCTCCGCCGCGCTATCGCCCGAGAACTTCGCCGGCTACCTGACCCAGCGCAGGCGCTGGACCAAGGGCGGCGTGCAGCTTTTTTTCCTCGATAACCCGCTGCTCAAAAAGGGCCTCTCGCTGCGCCAGCGCCTCTACTATTTTGCCTCCCTGATCTATTTTTTTCACGGCTGGATGCGACTCATCTACCTGCTGGCTCCCTTGTCATTCCTGCTGGTCCACTACAACCCGATTGTCTGCTCCATCCCCGCGCTGCTGTGGTACTTCATCCCTCACTACCTGGCCTCGCACCTGGTCTTCTCTCTGCTCACGCGCGAGTACCGCAATCCTTTCTGGTCCGACGTCTATGAATCCGCCACCAGCTTCGCCTTGTCCTGGACGGCGTTCGAGACGCTTTTCCGCCCGGACTTTCTGGTTTTCCACGTCACGCCCAAGGGCTTGAAGGCCGCCAGGGAAAGGCTCAAGTGGAGGCTGGTGCTGCCGCACATCATCCTGTGCGCGCTTCTCATCGCCGGCATCCTCAAGGCCACGTACCACTTCATGGCCGGAGGCATGAGCTTCGACGCCTTCGGGCTTTCCTGCGCCTGGGCGGTCTTCAACCTGCTCCTGCTGGTCTGCTCCATCGAGGTCGCGCGCGAGCGCCCCCACAACCGCCGGGCCATCCGCTTGAAGCGTTCCTTCCCCGCCACCCTGCACGCCGGCGGCAAGGAGTTCGCCGGCCGCACCCTCGACGTGAGCCTTTCCGGCGCCATGTTAGAGCTGCGCGAGCGCACGGATCTGCCCCGGCGGGGCATGATCCACATCGTCGGAGACGGCGACACGTTTTTGGCCGAATGCGAAATCCGGCACAACCGCTGGATGGACCGGAAGAAAATCGCTCGCGTGGGAGTGTTTTTTCATAAGATATCCCCCGTGCAATCACACCAGCTCGTGCGCCTGCTTTTCTCGGCGCCGGAGAGCTGGAACAACGTCGAACGTCCGCTGCGCGATTCCGCCCGGTCCTTCAAGGACATCATCGCCGCCAGCGTGCGCGCCGCCCCGCAAAAAACCGTCGCCGCGGCCCGGGACCAAGGCGGCACGCTGGCCTTCCTCATTTTCGCGGGCGCCCGCATCCGCGTGCAGCTGGATGAACTGGGCCTGGAGCACGCCGTGGTCCGCTGGCCCAGGGGATTCACGCCTCCCGCGGGACACTTGTTTTTGTGGATTCCGGCCAAGCGCGGCGAAGGCCGGCTCTTGGCGGCCCGCGCGGCGCAGTTCCTGGGCGGGGTGGACGGCGAGTGGAGCTTTTCGCTGGCCATCGTCCCCTCGAAGCAAAAGCCCGTTGAGCCCGTGGGCCCGGCGCCCAAGGCCCAGCAGGAAGCCGAGGAAGCGGCATCCGGAGCCGCGTCGTGATCGCCTGGCTGTGGGCCGCCTATTTCGCGGTCAAGCTCTGCCTCTATTTCAAGGGCGTCATCGCCGTCCATTTCTGGCCCAATCTGGCGCTCCTGCTCCTGGCCATGCCTTACGCGCCGAGCCGCGGCCAAGGCGTGAAAAAATCCATGATCTTGCGCCAGTGCCTGGCCGTGCCCCTGGGCGCGGCGCTGTTCTGGTACGACTCCTACCTGCCGCCGTTTCTCTACACCATGCGCTTCTTATACCACAACCAAGGCGTGATGTTGAGCGGATTTTCCAACCAGTTCCTGGCGGCGGCCGCCGCCAACAAGGCGACCCTGGCTGAATTCGCCCTCATCGCGGCGGTTTGCTTCGTCGCGGCGAAGAAAAAGCTGCACCCCACGCCCGCGGTCTTTTTGGCGCTGATGCTCGTCTTCGTGGAGTCGCTGCGCGGCGGCGGCCACGGCGTCTCCGCGGCGCTCGACCGCTTCTACGCGCGGCAGGCCGGAAAAAAAGTGGCCTTTTTGGCTCCGCCGCCGGGCGCGCCGCCCTTCGACATCGTCTTCATCCACATCTGCTCCTTCTCCTGGGACGACTTAAGCGTCATCGAGGACACCGCGCCCGCGCTGCTGCAAAACGCCAACCTGGTCTTCACGCGCTTTAATTCCGCGACCTCCTACAGCACGCCGGCGGCGCTTCGGCTTTCCCGCGCGCCCTGCGGCCAAGTCGCCCACGACGCCCTCTACCGCTCCTGGCCGCCGCAGTGCAGCCTGTGGGTCCAGCTGCGCCGCGTCGGCTACCGCACCTACGCGGCGATGAACACCGAACCGGGCTATTTCCACATGGCCGGCGACCTGCATAAATGGGCCGACATGGACATGCCCATCCCGGTCGACGGCCTTCCCACCCAGCTGCTGAGCTTCGATGACGCGAAGGTGCTGGCGAACCTGCCGGTGCTCGAGCGCTGGCTCAAAATCCGCGGCCGGGACGATGCGCCCCGGGCCGCCTTGTTCTACAACACCATCACCCTGCACACCGGCGGCCATCCAGACACTCCTGAATGGTGGAAGGAGTCGCTCTTGCAGCGCTATCCCGAGCATTTCGCTTGGCTCCAGTCGGACGTGCTTGCCTTCGAAAACGACCTGGCGCGCTCGGGGCGCAACACCGTGCTCGTCATCATCCCGGAGCACGGCGCCGCCCTGCGCGGCTCGGCCATCCAGGCCCCGACGCTCAGGGACATCCCTTTGCCGCGCATCACCGAGGTACCCGTGGCCGTGCGCTTCATTGGTCCGCTCTTCAAGGCGGCCCCGCCCAAAATCGCCGTGGACAAGCCCGAGAGCTACCTGGCCGTGGCCAAGCTCCTTTCCGATCTGATCTCCGATCCGCTCCTGGTCTCGCGGCCGGGAGCGCTGGCCTCGGAGGTTCAATCCCTGCCGACCACGGGCTACCTGGCCGAGACCGCGGCCTGGAAGGTGTTCAAGGACGGGGACCGCTATTATCTTTTGGGCAAGGACGGGCAATGGCGCACGCTGCCCCGCGAGGACTCGCCGACGAGGGTCGCGGAGGCGACGCCGTGAAGCAAGGGGTTAAGGCGGGGCGGAGCTTGGCGCGTTTGGCCGCGGCCTCGGCGCTGCTCTTTTTGTGCGCCGCCGGCGCGCGCGCGTGGCAGCCGCTGGCCTACCCTTTTTCCAACTGGGGCGAGTTTCTGAGCGACTTCAACAAGGTCCAGGGCGGCGTCACGCAGGGCTGGGTGCAGCAGGGCGTGGACTGGGTCAAGCTTCCCGGAGGCGCCGTCTTCGACACGTTCGGCGGCTACTACTGGATGGCCCGCTCGGACAACCAGACCTACTACAACCAGAACGGGCCCTACGCCGGCGCCATGATCTCGCGCGGCGCTTTCAGCGTCGGCGGGCAATACTACTGGGAGACTTTTCCCGCGCTGCGCCAATACGTCCGCGATCCCCAGGTCTTTGGATCGTGGTACAAGGTCATGAACCTGGGCCTGCCGTCCTGGCTGTCCGGCAAGGCGCTGGCGGCGCCCCTGTCCACCTGGGGCCGCGTGCAGTACGACGCCAACTCCATCGAGGGCCTGGGAACCATGGGATGGTTCCAGCAGGGGCTGGACTGGTTCAAGCTTCCCGGCGGCGTCGTCTTCGACACCTACGGCGCGCTGCGCTGGATGGAGAGAAGCCGCAACGAGCGCTACTACGACGAGCTGGGCCCGGCCTTGGGCGTGCAGTTCTCCCGCGGCTCAATCAACCTGGACGTGGAGTACGACTGGGAGCGCTATCCCGACATCCCTCAGTCGGTCGACGGCCCGCAGGTTTTCCTGACCTGGTATTTCAACTGCGACTTGGCCGCGCTCGGCCGGACCCGGCCCTAGCGCTTAGAGCGTTTGTCCGGTGGCGATCCAGCCGCTCTCGTCGCCGATATAGGCGTTGACGCCCCAGGCGCCCGGGCCGTCCGTGTTGAGCAGGCGCCCCTTGAGCACGACGGCGTAGGCGGTCTTTCCACGGATCGTGATCTTGTAGACGACCACGGTGTTGCCCTTCGCCAAACCGGCGCTCTCGCGCTGGTAGACTTCCAAGAGCCACGCGGGCAGATCTTTAGAGTCCGCCTTGACTAGGCCCTTGCCGCTCAGGTAGGCGGCGCGCACGGCCTTGGCCCAGGAATTGTTCCACACGCTCCACTGCATGCCGTTGACTTGATCGAACACGGGCTGGCGCGGCGGCGCCTTCGGATCGGGGCCGGCCGTGCCCGAGAAATCGCCGTCGGCGCTCTTGCCCGCCCATTGGCGGGCCGCGGTCCGGGCGTTGGACAGGGCGGCGGCGCCTTGCCGCAAAAAGATTTTCCGGGGCAAGGACTGGGCCCACGGATGGGCTTGGCCCAACGTCGGCCACTGGGGAGCGCTTAACTCCGCGTAATAGCCGTACATCCGGGATTGATGCTGGGCCAGGGCCGCGCTCAGGCTCTCGTAGACCCGGCTGCAGTATTCCGCGGGGCCGCTGAGAGTGATGATGAGCGCGGGAACCATGATGTCCGAGGAAAACATTCCTTCCTTGTTGGGGTGGATGAAGTTTCCGGCGACCCGCACCGACTGGCCCTCGGCCGCGGCCGGGGTCAGGCCATCCTTGCCCGTCAGCGCGTCTACGCAGGCCTGGGCCTTGGCCACGGCCTCCGCCATCGTCGCGGCGGTTTGCCCGACGTCCTGGCATTGGTCCACCGCGGCAAAGGCGTCTTGCGCGGCGGGATGCTCCACGATGGCCTGGGGCTCTGCCGACGCCGCGGGGTCCTGAATGGGAAGCTGGATGTCGGCAAGGCCGGCGAGATCCTCGCCCATGGTTTGGCCCATGCCGAAAGAGGCCGCGTCCCGCATCGGGCTGCCGGAAAGAAAGGGGAGGTCCGCGCGCATGGGCTCGCTTCCCTCCACGAATCCGGCCCGGGCCAGGCCCGGCAGCGCCACGGCGAGCGCCGCGGCGGCCGCCAAAATTTTCATGGTTGGTTTGTTCATGCGTCCTCCTGTTCCCGAGCGGAACGGCCTCTATTCTATTTTTGTTCCGGGGAAAGCCGCATGAGGCGAAAGTCCCTGAATTTGGGGGGCCTTTTGGCTCGGCGCCGCCAAATGCTAGGATGGGGCGCTGTCTGCCGCCGCATTCGACGCGATAAAAGGAGGTTGCGATGAAAATCACGCCGCATCTGAGCTTTAACGGGACGTGCGAGGAGGCGTTCAAATTCTACGCCAAGTGCTTGGGCGGTAAAATCGCCTTCCTGATGCGCTACGGCGAGTCGCCCATGGCGAAGAACGCGCCCAAGGAATGGCCCGCGGACTGGGGAAACAAGGTTATCCATGCGCGCTTGACGGCGGGCGGGCAGGAATTCGCGGGCGCGGACGCGCCGCCGGACTACTATTATACGCCTCAGGGCTATTCCGTCACGCTGGAAGTCGACAATGCCCAAGAGGCCGAGAAGATTTTCAAGGCGCTCTCCGAAGGGGCGCGCTCCGTGCACATGCCTTTGCAGGAAACCTTCTGGGCGTTGCGTTTCGGGATGTTCGTCGATCGCTACGGCACGCCCTGGATGATCAACTGCGGCAAGCCGCTCAATTAAAACCCGGCGGGTCGGTGGAAGCCCTTGTCTTGCATGTAGAGCGTCATGACCGCCATGGCGTCCTGATTTCGCCCGCTGGTGTTATTATAAACCGCGACCAGCTCATAATCGTGGCTCCTATATAAAGGAAGGCCCGCCTCGCTCGAGTAGGAGCTGACCTCCGCCAGGCCCAGTGCCTTGGCGCGCTCCTTGGCCCGTGCCGTCCAGAGCGTCCTGCCCGTCGTCGCGTCGCGCAGGGCCAGGCTCACCGCGAAAGGGTGCAAATGCACCTCGATGTAGTGGACGCGCGTGTCAAAGGGCAGGTTCATGATGCGGGTTGCCAAGGTGCGGTAGACGTGCCGGCCCGGCGGTACGGTGAAATGTCCGGAATAGCGCCGCCTCTGCGCGTCGGTGTAGACGCTGCCCATCATGGCATTGGGCGCGTCTTGGCCGGGCGGGCAGGCCGCCGCGGCTTGGGCGGGCGTCGGGCGCGCCACGCCGAAAACCTCGGAGCGGCCGTCGAGGCTCACCATGACGAAGGGGGAATCGGCGAAGAGCGGCTTCATCGGCCGCCCCGCGCCCTTGTCCGGCGAGAACTCGATGGTGATCTTGTGGCGCACGTGGTAGGGGCCGGGGTGGTTGAAGTTGAGCACCTGGGTCGCCACCGACAAGGGCTCGTCGGACATCAGCGGCACGCCGTAGCCGGGTGGAAAGCGCACGCTCAGTTGGCCTTGCGAGAGGGTCGCGATGCGCACGCTGACGTTTTTCTTCCAGTTGAAAAGCGAGCGGTGCCGCGCCATGTCGGCGAAATCCAAGTTGGCGTGGCACATGAAGTCCGCGGGCATGGGCTTTTTGCCCAGCGGGCCCACCATCTCGGTCTTAAATCCCGTGATCCAAAGGAGCTCCGGCGGTTTTTTCGAAAGCAGGACGACGTCCTGGACGCTGGAGGGTCCTTCCATGGATTTGTAGAACTTGTCGACGGTGTAATCCTTGGACAAGACCACCTTGGTCAGCGTGCGGCCAAAGGCCGGGAGGGATAAAAACAGCGCGGCGGCGCACAAAAACAGCGGCTGGAATCGTGTTCTCACTTTCGGGCCATTTTAGCAAATGCCCTCCGCGCCCTTGACAGCCGGAGCGCTCCGGCTTACGCTTAGGGCATGCCGCGTGCCCGGACGGCTCTTTGGCGTTTCCTGAGCGCTTCGGCGCTGTGCGCCGCCTGTTGGGCGACCGCGCGCGCCGGCATGGACGGGCCCGAGCAAAACCCGCAGTCCGTCCCCTGGGCTTGCCGCATCTCCTGGCTCACGCAGGACAAGACGACGATTATCAGCGGCTCGGGCTTCCTTCTGGACGGCCATACGGTGATCACCGCCCGGCACGTGCTTCCGGAATACGTTCCTCCCAAAATCACGGTCGACTGCGGCGGCCAGGAGCGAGCGCCGAGCTCCTGGGGCTTGATGCGGCCTCAGCCCAAGCAGCCCGAGTTCTATTACGCCGCGAAGCCTATAAAGCTCATCGGGCCCTGGACGGGGGATTTCGGGGTCGTCTTATTCAACGATCCGTTCGATGGGCCGCCGGACGGGGCGCCGCGCCTGCCGCGCTCGACGCGGGAAGCCGACGCGCTCGTCGATAGCGGAAGATGCGCGGCCTTCGGCTGGGCGGGCGGCTCGCTTCACGGGCAAAAGGTGACGGCCGTGGAGAACGACCGCAGCGGCGAAGTGCCGGGAAACCCCCAAATCGGGCCTCCGGCTTGGCACTCCGGCGCGATGGACATCGTCCAGTATCCCGGTCCGGCCGAGCACGGCGATTCGGGCGGGCCCGTGGTCTGCCGCGACGCCTCCGGCGGGTTGGTGCTGGTGGCGTTGAACGAATCCTTGACCAGCGGCCACGGCACGGTTTACGAGCGCGTGGCGCCCTACCTGGATTTTTTCTGCGGCATGGACCCGGACTACTGCGCGCGCGAGGGCATCCATCCGGCCGCTCGCGGCCGGGTGGACTCCTCAAAGCTCGGCGCGGTCTTGGGCGCCGCCAAGGCTTCCGCGGGCGGCTGGAACTCGCCTTAGCGGATCCAATTCATGCGTAGGGCGCGGCGGTGCCGCGCGGCCTTGCATTCGCGCGCGTTTTGGCTTATCCTTAGCCTGTGCCAGAGGCCAGAGACGTCCGCCTGTTGCGGCGCATCCCGCTCTTCAAATTCCTGCCCGCGCGCGAGCTTTCGGCCATCGCGCGCCTGGCCAACCCCCGCGCCTACCGCGCCGGCGAGACTATCTTCCTCAAGTCCCAGGCCGCGGACGGGCTCTTCATCGTGCTCTCCGGCCGGGTCAAGATTTTCACCGCTGCGGGAGGGAGGAAGAAAAAGACATTTTCCTGGCTGGAGCGCGGAGATTTTTTCGGCGAGATGGGGCTCATCGAGGGCGCGCGGCGCTCGGCCGCGGCCCGGGCCGAGACCGCGGTCGAAGCGCTCTTCATCGCCAAGGCCGAGTTCCGCAAGCTCCTCTTGGGCAGCCCCGAGCTTTCGTTCTACCTCCTGCAGGTCGTCTGCCGGCGCCTGCGCCTGGCCAACGAGGCCCTGGAGGATCTGCTCTTCCGCAATTTGCTCGGGCGCGCGGCCAAGACGCTTGCACAACTCGCCAAGAACGGCAAGCGCTTGGGCCCAGGAAAATTTTTGGACGGCGATTACAGCCAGCGGGAACTGGCCGAGCTTCTGGGCACCTCGCGCGAGCCCTTGAGCCGCGCCTTGGGGGCCTTGAAGCGCGCGGGCCTGGTGGACGATAAGGACGGGCGGCTATTTTTGCCCCGGCCGGAAAAGCTCGCGTCCCTGGGTGGAGCCGGATGAGCGCGAGGATGTTGGCGCGGACGCGCGCGCAACGGCTGCCGGACGCCGAAGAAGCGCTATAATGCCGGAAAGCGCCATGCGAAAAACGGCACTCTTTTTTCTTCTAGCGGCGGCGCCCGCGTTTTTGTCGAGCTGCGCGCACGCCCCGGCTAAATCCGCGCCCGCGCCGGACTACGCCGGAATCGAGGCCCGCGCCCAAAAAGCCCAGGCGGAGCTAAACCAAGAGCTTGCCGTTCACGGCGGCAGCCAGGCCGTGTCCTCCGCGGTTTTGGCGCCCGCGGCCGCGGCGCCCGCCGTCGCGGTTTTGGGCAAGGACGAGACCTTGGACTGCACGTGGGCCGAAAGCACGGCCACCGTGGTCGCGGGCGATTCCGACAGCCGCGCGCAGCTCCACGCCGAGGCGGTTTCCGAGGCGCGCAGCGACGCGATGAAGAGCCTCCTGGGCGTCTCGGTTCGCTCGCAGGATTTTGTCTTCCAGCAGGAGGATTTGCGCGGCCAGCAGAATCTGGTCGAGAACATCCTGCGCACCACCCAACTCGGGCGCATCTTAAAGGAAGACGTCGTCTCCGAGGGCTACCGGGACGCGCCGGGCTGCCCGGGATGTCGCTACGCCGTGGACTTGAAGACCTGCGTGGCGCCGCTGCCCTCCTACCACGACGACGATTTCCGCGTGACTCTGAACTTGTCGCGCACGCGCCTAAACCCCGGCGACGAGGACGCAATCGAGGCGAGCTGCACCAAGGACTGCTACGTCTACCTTTACGACGTGGGCATGGACGACTCCGCGCAGCTCATCGTGCCCAATGATTTCGTGCCCCAGGCGAAAATAGCGGCCGGGCAGACCTGGACCTATCCCAACGCGGATTTGAAATCCCAGGGCGTGCACTTGGTCGCTCAGCTGCCGCCGGGGCAGAGCGTCTCCGCGGAGACCATCCGCGCCGTGGCGACCAAGACGCCCTTGACCGCCGCCGAGTCCGATCCGTCCTCAGGCGGCTATTTCGGCGTGCTCCAGCGTTTGGACGCGTCGCGCACCGACTGGTCCGAGGACGCGGCGGTGTTCACGATTTACCAGCATTAAGGGGAGATTTCCGTGATGAGCAGACGCCGTTGGGGCGACGCCGCGGCCGGGCTTCTGGCCGTCGTGGTCGCGGCCTTGTCCTACCAGTTCCCGGCCAAACTGCCGTTTTTCGCGCACCTGGAGCTAAAGGCCTACGACGCGCGCGCGCTTCTGCGACAGAGCGTCGACCCCGACCCCGAGATCACGATTGTCGCCATCGACCAGGACTCCCTGCGCCGCTACGGCGCCTGGCCCTGGCCGCGCACGCTCCTTGCCGACCTTCTCGACAAGATTTCTCCGGCCCATCCCAAGGTCGTCGCCCTGGACGTTTCGCTTTTCACTCCCGAGAAGAGCGCGGGTTTGGAGGAGATTAAAGCCCTGGCCGCGAGCTACCAGTCTTTGGCTTCCAAGCGCCGCATCATCGACCGGCGGCATCTCTTCAAGGTCTATTTCTCCTCGGCCGAAAGCAGCCTGGACGGCGACGCGCGGCTGCTGGCGTCCTTGCGCGCGGCCGGCAACGTGGTCCTGCCGCTGGCGTTGGTGCCGGGCTCCGGGGAGGGCTTTAAGCCGGCGCCTTTGCCGCTGTCGGTCTCGAGCGACTGCCTGAGCGCGTCGGGCGGCGGCGCGTTCCCGGACTTGGCCGCCGCGGGAGATTCCTCGGCGCTCTACCCGCTCCCGGGATTTGCCCAGGCGGCCCTGGGCCTGGGCCGCGAGGGAATGGAACCCGGTTATGACGGCATCGTGCGGCGCGACGCGACGGTCTCGCGCTATTGGGGCGCCGACGTTCCGTCCTACGGCCTGGCCGTGGCCTTGGCCGCGCGCGGCGTCAGTCCCGGCTCGGTCGCGGTGGAAGACGGGCGCGAAATCCGCTCGGGCAACTTCTACGCGCCACTCGAGCCCAGCGGCCGCATGCTCATCACCTTCAACGGCCCGACGGGCACATTCCACTACGACTCCTTCAAGGCCGTTATGAACGGGGCCGCGCCCGCGGCGTCCTTCCAAGGCAAAATCGTGTTCGTGGGCTTGACCGCGCCCGAGGCGGCCTCTTTCGACAAGACGCCGGTCGACGCGCGCTTGCCCGAGGTCGAGGCGGACGCCAATGTGACGGAGAACATCTTGGACCAGAAGTTTCTCTCGCGCCCGCCCTGGGCCGGAGCCCTGGAGTGGGCGCTTTTGGGCGCGGCGGCGCTCTTCGTGATCTTCGTCCTGCCCTTCTTGAACGCCATTTGGGGCGCGGTCTTCAGCGTGTGCGCGGTCGCGGCCTTGGCGGGCGCGGGCGCCTACTGGTTCGTCAACGGCTTCTGGATCAAAATCGCCTACGCGGCGGGCGCGGTCATTCTTGGATATCTCATCGTGTCGCTGCGCCGGTTGCTGCTCCTGGGCCGGCCCGAGCAGCCTTCCGCCGAGGAAATCAACCGGAGGATGGGCCTGGCGCTGCGGGAACACGGGCTTTTGGACGCCGCGTTCGAACGTCTGCGCGTCTGCCGCTTGAACCGCGAGGTCAAGGCCGGTCTGCGCGCCCTGGCCGAGGACTTCGAGGCCTCCCGGGAATACTTGAAAGCCGCCGCGGTCTTTGAGCACTTGAAGGATAGAGATTCAAAGTCCCGCGCGGCCGCAGCCGTGAAAATCGAAGAGCTGCGGGCCAAAGCCGCGGCGCCGCCGCCCGCGCGCGAGGAGCCCGGGCGGATTGCGGAGGCGCCGGATTCCGGCGAGACTCTGGCCTCGCTGTCCTTGGGAGGCTGCGAGGTCCGCGAGGATTTGGGCCGCTGGGAGCACGGCACGCTGCACCGCGGCTGGGACGCCGCGGCTGGGCGCGAGGTTTTGATCAAGACTTTGGATCCGGCCGCGGGCGGCGAGCACCGCGGTAAAATCAAGGAGGCGCTCTTGCGGGACGCCGCCGCGGCCGCAGCGCTGGAACTCCCGGGCTTGGTCCGCGTCTTGCGCGCCGGCGAATCGGACGGCGTCTTGTTCGCCGTCTGCGAGGTTCCCGGCGGCTCGTCCCTGTCCGCCTGGACGGGCCGGGAGCGTCTCCTCCCGGTCGACAAGGCGGCGGGCTACGCCGCGGCCGCGGCCGACGCCTTGGAGGGCGCCCACGCGCGGGGCCTCTGCCACCTGGACTTGAGCCCGTCCGCGCTTTGGGCGCAGGACGACGGAAGCCTGCGCGTCTCGGGGCTGGGCTTGGCCGCCTTCGCGAGCCCGCTTCTGGGCTGGAAGGGCGTGCCCGAGTCCGCCTACTACCTGAGCCCGGAGCAGGCCGCGGGGAAAAAAACCGACGCGCGCTCGGATGTCTTCTCGCTCGCGGTCGTTCTCTTCGAGCTTCTGACCGGCGAAAAGCCTTTTGCGGCCGAGGACGACATCGGCACGCTGCTTTTTCAAATCGCCAACAAGCCCCATCCCGATCCATCCTCCTTAAACCCGCTGGTCCCGCAGGAGTTGAAGGTCATCCTCGACCGGGCTCTGGCCAAGGCGCCGGAGGCGCGCTACGCGCGGGCCGCGCTCCTGGCCGAGGATTTGCGCGCCTGCCTGGCCCGGATGAAGGGGGCAAGCGCGGCGTGAGCGGCAAGAAAATCGCTGGCGCCCTGCGCCTGGACATCGCCGGCGCGACGGACCGGGGCCTGGTCCGCGCGCAGAACGAGGATTGCTTCGCCGTCGACGCGGGCCTGCGTTTGATGGCGGTCGCCGACGGCATGGGCGGCCACCGCGCCGGGGAGGTGGCCAGCGCCCTGGCCGTGGAGGCGGTGATGCGCGGCGCCAAGGGCTTGGCCGTGTTCCCGGAGGAAGCTCTCGCGGGCGGGGGGCCCTCCGCCCGCGCACGGGCGCTCCTTTCTCTTGTCGCCGCGGCCAACGCGGCCGTCCACGAGAGAAGCCTCAAGGATCCGCGCTGCGCCGGCATGGGCACGACCGTGGCCGCGGTTTGGGCGGGAAAAAAATCCTTCGCCGCGGCGCACGTGGGCGACAGCCGGATTTATCTCTGGCGCGGCCAAAAGCTCGCGCGGCTCACGCGGGATCACACCTGGACCCAGGAGCGCGTGCGCGCGGGCGCGATGAGCGAGGCTGAGGCGGATGCTTCGGGCCTCGGCAACGTTTTGACGCGCGCCGTGGGCACCGAGCCCGAGGTCAAGGCCGACCTCTTGGACCACGATCTGCGCGCCGGGGACGCCCTGCTCCTGGCCACCGACGGCCTGACCAAGATGCTGGACGACGGAGAAATCGCGGCGCGCCTGGCCGCGGAAAAAGACGCCGCCGCGGCGGCGCGGGCCCTGGTGTCCGCGGCCAACGCCGCGGGCGGCGAGGACAACGTCACCGTCGTTGTCGCCCGCGTCCTCTAGCCCGCCCGCCGCGTTTGATCTCTTCCGGCGCAAAGAGGTATAGTGTAGTACCGCTTTGATTCCAGCATATATGAGGATCCTGAATTTATGAGCGCCACCCAGACTCCCTCCTCCGCAGGCAAGCCTTCCGAAAAAAACGTCGAGACCGTCGACTCGGTCACCATCCGATTCGCCGGGGACTCGGGCGACGGCATCCAGGTCACTGGCATGCGCTTTACCACGGCCACGGCTTTGGCGGGCAACGACTTGTCCACCCTGCCCGACTACCCCGCGGAAATCCGCGCGCCCGCCGGCACCTTGCCCGGCGTGAGCGGCTTTCAGATTCATTTTAGTTCGCGTGAGGTGCTGACTCCCGGCGACGCGCCGGACGTGCTCGTCGCCATGAACCCCGCGGCCTTGAAGGCCAACGTCAAGGACTTGAAGAACGGCGGCATCCTGATCGCCAACAAGGACGCGTTTACCGCCGGCAACCTCGCCAAGGTGGGCTACGCCAAGAGCCCACTTGAGGACGGTTCTTTGTCCAGCTACCGGGTCATCCCCGTCGAGCTTTCGCGCCTGACGCAGAACGCGCTTGAGGGCATGAACCTGACCAAGGCCCACGCCGACCGCTGCAAGAATTTCTTCGCGCTGGGCATGATGTACTGGCTCTACGACCGGCCCATGGAGCCGACCATGAAGTGGATCGAGGCCAAGTTCAAGAAGACCCCGGAGATGGT